>JAFGPX010000057.1 GCA_016935975.1 Deltaproteobacteria bacterium | reverse complement strand
GACGACGAAGAGAAGATCCGCGGCAATTCGTAGGAATGGGAACCCTCGAAGGGTTCCCAAACCCTCTCGCGCTTTGGCTACGCCGAGCAGAGCTCGCCTCCGGCAACGCGCACAGAAAATTGACAGACGTGCGGTTGTGTCCAGACTCGTTTCATGAGGCCACGGATCCGTCCAACGAAGGCGACATCAAGACGCGTGCTGTCCGAGCGCGCGCGGCTCACCGTCAGGCGGACGGTATCCGCGCTCCGCCGCAGCCGAGAGGCCCTGGTCGACCTCGATGGTCAGCTCGGCGAGATCCTGATCCGGCTGCGCACGGGCGGCGTGCCGCTGGACCGTGGCACGAGCGCGCGCCTGGCCAGCGCCAAGAGCGAAGCCATGGCCGCGGTGTGCGACTTGGGCCAGGCGGGCCAGCTTTTTGCCTAGCCGGCCGTCCTGGGGGATTGCCGTCGTGCCAGCTGGCAAAGACCCGACCCGGCCCAGCCTGCGCGAGCCTCTGGGCGCCTACGGCGTGGCCATTGCCCTGGCCACCGTGCTGTTCTGGGCCGGAAGCGCGGCCGGCTTTGTGCAGCAGGTCATGCACGGGGCGATTGCCTGCGCCTTCCTGCTCGGCCCGCGCGTCGCGGCCCGGCTGTCGGGCCGCCCCTTCGACGAGCGCGCCGCAGGTATCACCATCCATCCCTGGAGGACGGGGCTGCGCGTTCTCGGTTTCGCGCTGCTTGTCACCTGGCCGGCCTTCGTGCTCGGGTTCTTTCTCTACTACGGGGCACTATGCTCGGGCGCAGGCCTGCTGCGCGGGTGGACGGATGTGACGGCGCCGATGTGTGCTAGCTGGCACGGCTGGGGCGGCTTCCACCTGCGCATGCCAGACGGCTTCGTCGTCCTTCTGCTTTCCCAGATCTTGGTGGTAGCGCTGCCCGAGGAGATCTTCTTCCGCGGCTATCTCATGTCGCGCTTCGAGGAGCGTTGGCCGTCGCAAGCCCGCTTCTTGGGCGCGGCCGTGGGCTGGCCGCTTCTGCTCTCGAGCCTGCTCTTCGCGTTCGGGCATTTCGTCGTGGATCTCGCGCCCGCGCGGCTTGCCGTCTTCTTCCCGGCCCTCGTGTTCGGCTGGATGCGCAGCCGCTCCGGATCCATCGCGCCCGCCGCGCTCTTCCACGCGCTGTGCAACGTGCTATCGGAGACCCTGCACAACGGCGCTTTCTAGTTCCCCGCGGGCACGCAACTTCTTCGCCGCCTTGCCGAAGAAGGAGTATGCGGAATTCGTTGCTTCTGCTGGGAATGCTCGCGCTCTTTTCACAGGAGGCGCGTGCGGAGAGGGCCAGGCTCGAAGGCGTGGTCAACCTGAACACGGCATCCCCGGAGGAGCTGGGGCTGATCCCGGGGCTGGGGCCGGCGCGCGTGCGCAATATCCTCGCGTACCGGAAAGCGCATCCCTTCCGCACCGTCGACGAGCTGGCACGCATAAAAGGGATCGGGCGCAAGACGGTGCGGCAGTGGCGCATGCATCTAGCGGTTGTCGGCCCGTCCACGGCGCAGCGGGTGATCAGGCCGGAGCAGCCGACCGTGCCGCCCGAGCAGCTGGCCAAGCCCGCGCCGCCGGCAAACCCGGTGCCCGCAGCCAAGCCGGCCCCTCGACCACCCATCCGACGATTGCTGCCGCCCCGTCCGGCCCCGCGCAGGGGGGATCCGTCGCGCGGCTTGGCGGTGCGCGCTCCCGGGGTCCACTGTCTGCCGCCGCGGTGATTGTGGACTTGCGGTACTGTACCCGACGGTGTAGTCCCAAGCGGTGAGCATCCTTCGTGTGCCCCTGGGAGAGCGCAGCTACGACGTTCATGTCGGCACGTTTGCCTCCGACGAGGTGGCGGAACGCCTCGACGAAGCTCTCGGCGAGCCGAGCGGCGTGGCCGTGCTGGTCGACGAGCATGTGGCGGCTGTGTCGCCGCGCCTATCGCCGCTCTGCGCGGCGCTCCAGGCACGGCTGCCACGGGTGCAGGTGCTGCGCCTGCCGCGGGGCGAATCGGCGAAGAACCTGGCGGCGGTCGAGCGCACCTGCCAATGGCTGGCCGAGCAGGGCTACGATCGCAGGAGCGTGATCGTCGGGGTGGGCGGCGGCGCAGCCACCGATCACGCGGGCTTCGCAGCCGCCGTCTACCTGCGAGGCATCGACTTCGCTCTGTGCCCGACGACGCTACTCGCGGCGGTGGACGCGTCGGTGGGCGGCAAGACCGGCGTGGACATCGCGGCGGGCAAGAACCTGGTCGGCGCCTTTCATCAGCCGCGCGTCGTGGTGGCGGATCTCGGCTTTCTCGCAACCTTGCCCGCTCGTGAGATCGCCGCGGGCTTGGCCGAGGTCGTCAAGGCCGGGCTCATCGGGGACGCCGAGCTCTTCGCGAATGTCGAAAGCAGCGCGCAGGCGGTGCTCGGCCCGGCCGAGCTGCCCGCCGTGGTCGCCGCGGCCGTGCGGGTCAAGATCGAGGTGGTCACCGAGGACGAGCGCGAGAGCGGCCGCCGCGCCGTCTTGAACTTCGGCCACACCCTCGGACACGCCATCGAGGCAGCGTCGGGCTACGAGCTGCTGCACGGCGAGGCGGTCAGCCTCGGCATGGTGGCCGCACTTGCCCTCGGCGAAGCACGTGGCGTGACCGAGCCCGGCCTTGCCGCCCGCACGCGCGCGCTGCTCGCCAAGCTCTGCCTGCCCGTGGACGTGCAGACGCGGGTTTCGCCCGAAATCGTGGACCGTATCGAGGTCGACAAGAAACGCCGCTCGGACAAGGTGCGCTTCGTCTTCGTTCCGCGTCCCGGCGCGGCCGCCTTGCACGACATCCCGCTGCTCGAGCTCAAGCAACAGCTCCTAGCCGCCAGGCCCGCTACCTAGGGCTTGGGCTTGCGAGCCGAGCCGACGACCGTGCGCTTCGGCGAGAGTGCGTCGTCCTTTGCGGCCGTGGGGTTTTCGAGGACATCGGAAATCGTCGGGCGAAGGAGGCGATAGGTCCCGGCGCCTTCCGGCGGGCCCGCCGGTGTGGAGGTGTCCCCACCACCGGCACTTGAGGACAGACCCGTTCGGTTCGAAACTGTGGGGATCTCCTTCCACAGATCCTCGCTCTCCTCGACGTCGGGCTCGCCGACGGCCGGCAGCTCCTCGGTGATGGCGCCTTTCCGCGGCGAAGACGCACGCGGCTTTTCCGTCTCCGCTCGTTCGTCGGTAGATTGCGCCTTCATCGCTTTTCAGCCTTTCCGAAAAACCCCGGCCCGCGGGGAAAGCCCGGGGGTAGGGCCTTCACTGGAGTACCAGCCGCCCGAGGCGGAAGACAGCCAATACGAAGCATAATCGATGGTAAGGGGAGGCACAATGTTTTCGCCGTCATTCTCATGGACGCCCGCCCTGGGGATCCCCCGCAAGCCGAGCGTCTTGCTGCGCACAGTTGGTTGGCCACCGCCCTGCGGGGGTTCCGGTGTATAGCTAGGGCAAACAAGGCAAGGAATAGCCGCCGGCGACAGCGCCGCAACCTTTCGAGGCGATCCGTGGTTTCGCAGAAACAACTCAAGCAGCTCGCCGACCAGCACGGCACGCCGCTCTTCGTGGTCGACCACCGCGAGATCCGGCGCAACTACGCCATGTTCCGCAAGCACCTGCCGCGCGTGCAGGCCTACTACGCGGTCAAGGCCAACCCCGACCCGGCCATCGTCAAGACGTTGTTCCGCGCCGGGGCGAGCTTCGACGTGGCCTCTATGCCCGAGTTCAACATCGTGCACGAGAACATCAGGGCCTGGCCGGCCAAGAAACGCCAAGAATTCATCTGGGACAAAATCGTCTACGCCAACCCGGTCAAGGACAACCGCACCTTGGCCGAGCTGGATCCCTACAAGCCGCTCGTGACCTACGACAACCTGGCCGAGGTGGGCAAGATCAGGAAGCACGCCCCGCACGCCGGCCTGGTCCTGCGCATCAACGTGCCCAATACCGGGTCCATGGTCGAGCTCTCGTCGAAGTTCGGGGCCTCTCCGGGCGAGGCCGTCGACTTGATGGAAGCCGCGTTCAACGCCGGCCTGGTCGTGGAGGGCATGTCTTTCCACGTTGGCAGCCAGTGCACGAACTACCAGAACTACGTGCAGGCCTTGGGCATCGCGGACAGCATCTTCAAGGAGGCCTGGGACCGCGGCCACAAGCAGGTCAAGATCCTCGACATCGGCGGCGGTTTTCCCGCGCCCTACGACCCGCACGTGCGCCCCTTCGGCGAGCTGGCCAGGACGCTTTGCGCCGAGTTCGACCGCCTGTTCGGCCCCGAGATCGAGATCATCGCCGAGCCAGGCCGCTTCCTGGTGGCGACCGCGGCCACCCTGGTGGTCGAGATCATCGGCAAGTCCCTGCGCAACGGCAAGCAGTGCTACTACATCAACGACGGCGTGTACGGCACCTTCTCCGGCGTGCTCTTCGACCACTGCCAGTACCATTTCAAGGCCTTCAAGAAGGGACCCACGCAGATCGCGTCGGTGTTCGGCCCGACCTGTGACGCGCTCGACGTGGTATCCGTGGCCGAGGACCTGCCGCTGGGCCTGCAGCTCGGCGACTTCCTCTACAGCGAGAACATCGGCGCCTACAGCATCGCCAGCGCCACGAGCTTCAACGGTATGCCCTTGCCAAGGGTCGTGGCGCTTGGCGCGAGCGGCTAGCGGCACAGAGCGCCCGACAACTCACAGAAAACTTGCTACACACAGGTAGTCGCGTTACCTACATGGAATGAGCATCGTCGTTGAGCGAGCCACCATTCCCTGCGGATCCTGCGGCGCCAAGGTGACCGAGCTGCGCCGCGGTCGGTGCTGGGCCTGCTATCAGAAATGGGCCGAGATGCGGCCCGTGCCCCGCGGCGCGACCTGCGCGGTTTGCGACGAGCGCCGACGCGACAACCTCCGTCTGGTCGAGATGCACTACCGCTCGGTGACCCTGTGCCATATCTGCGCCGCGCGCATGCTGAAGCTGCCTAAGGCGCCGAACTCGATCGACGGCCTACGGCGCGCCTTGCAACGCGACCGGCGTAAGCAGGACCGGCGCGCCGATGGCGCGGATCGCAGGATCTTCCCGCGCGAGCGCCGCGTGGGCGATCGGCGCGGCCCGCCGCGCGCCACCAGCTTTTCCGACACGAACCCCAATTTCGTCCTGCCGGATTTCGAGGATCTCGAAATCGAGATCCAGGACGAAGACATCGAGGTGGTCGAGCAGACTCTGGTGCGCGAGAGTCCCAGGCTGCCGCGTCCCTAGCCGAAGGCTGGTCACCCGAGAGTTTTCACGACCATTCCAGTCCGTCTCAGCGTCTCCGTTTCTCCTTGTTTCTCCCTGACCGAACGGCATTGGGGCTAGCCGCCGGGCAGCTCGATCTTCCACTCCTTGCCTTCGCGCACGAGGCTCAGCGAGTGGCGATCACCGGCCGCGGAGTAGACCTCGACCTCGGCGCGATCACCCTCGCGGCGCACCGTGCGCGTGCCGGCCGGCTCCCAGGCGGGCGGCGCCCACCCCACGGAGAAGAAATCCTCGGGCTTGGCGATAAGGCGACCGCCCTGGTGGCGGCTCGACGATAGCAGTGCCTCGATGCGGGCGCGCGTCTCCGGGCCTAGGCGTTCGTACACGGCAGGGCGGTCCCCGGCGCGTGCCGCCGCGATGAAGAGATTGACCGCGCCTTCGGGATTGTCAGCTCGCACGCGGCTCGAACAAGCCGCGAGCAACAAGAGTGCCGGAAGGGCGAACCTCCACATGGCTAGGAATGGGGGCCGGACAGGCGCGGCAGGCCGAGCCGCTCGCGCACCACGGTCATGGTTTGCGCCGCGACCTGGCGCGCGCGGCGGGCGCCGTCTAGCAGGATCTCGTCGATGGCCTCGGGTTTGGCCAGAAGCTCGGCGCGCCTGGCGCGAATGCGTTCGAGGTCGGATCGGATGCCTTCGAGCAGCCATTTCTTGCACTCGATGCAGCCGATGCCAGCCGAGGTACACCCCTGGCGCACCTCGGCCTGGCGCGCTTCCGTGGTGAAGAACTTGTGCAAGGTGAAGACGTTGCACTTGTCGGGATCGCCCTTGTCGGTGCGCCGCACGCGCGCGGGATCGGTGGCCGCCGTGCGCAGCTTGTCCCAGACCGCGCCGTCGTCCTCGCGCATGGTGATGGTATTGCCTAGGCTCTTGGACATCTTGGCCTGGCCGTCCAAACCCAAGATCCTGGGGGTCGACGAATAGAGCGCCTCGGGCTCGCGGAAGGTCTCGCCGAAGCGCGCGTTCCAGCGACGGACGATCTCGCGGGCCAGCTCGAGGTGCTGGCGCTGGTCCTCGCCCACCGGCACCTTGGTCGCGTGGTAGATGATGATGTCGGCGGTTTGCAGCACGGGATAGGTGAAGAGCCCCGCGTTGATGTTGTCCGGGCTCTTTTCCGACTTGTCCTTGAACTGGGTCATGCGCCCAAGCTCGCCATAGCCGGTGACCGAGGCCAGCGCCCAGGCCAGCTCGAGGTGCTCGGGCACGGACGACTGCACGAAGAGCGTGGACTTCGCCGGATCGATCCCGCACGCGATGAGGTCGCAGGCCATCTCGCGCACCCGCCGGGCCATTTCGGCCGGTTCGAAGGGCTGGGTGATGGCGTGGTAGTCGACGACGCAGTAGAAGCAGCGATAGGCGTCCTGCAAGGCCACCCAGTTGCGGACCGCGCCCAGGTAGTTGCCGAGGTGTAGCTCGCCCGAGGGCTGAATGCCGGAGAAGATGGTTTCGCGCTTCGTGGAATTGGCGTCGGACATGTTCCAGCGGTTGTAGTCGGCGCGCGCCCGTCGGTCAAGACGGGCGAGCAAGTACCGCATCTCGTAGATGTCGTGGGGCCGGCCTAGCAGCCCGTGGTGAAAGTCGGACCGAGCCGTTCGGAGTGGATTCGGCCCGGATGCAAGGAGCGGCGAAGCGCCGAATACTAG
>JAFGPX010000056.1 GCA_016935975.1 Deltaproteobacteria bacterium | reverse complement strand
CTAGTATTCGGCGCTTCGCCGCTCCTTGCATCCGGGCCGAATCCACTCCGAACGGCTCGGTCCGACTTTCACCACGGGCTGCTAGGCTACTTCGTACCGGGATGGCGAGGGGCTTTGGGATCCCTTGCTCTCCGGATCGAGAACAGCACAAGCAGTATCGGCAGGAGGCTGGCCGCCCCTTGCGTCGCCGCGCGGCCCCCGGCCAGGCGGCAGCCGCAACCACTGCCCTTGCCGCTCGCGCCGCCGGTGCCGGTCGATTGCGGGAAACCGCCCCACCCCGCCGAAGGGCCGCTCGGACAGGTGCCGGCGCAGAACTCGTAGGCGCCGATGTCCCAGCCGGCTCCTTGCGGGCGCGCGACGCCGTCGTGATCGGCCGGCACGTCGGCGCGGGCCTCGCCCCGGTCGACGGCCGGTGAGCCGGGGCCGAGGTGAAAGTCGTTGCCGTCAGCGTCCACGAACAGGGGATCGGTTTTCAGCAGATCGTTGGCGCCCGGCGCGTCGGGGGCCGAGGAGTCCATCATGATGTTGTAGTCCCCGGTCACCTGCCCGCCGTCCGAGGCCCAGTAGCTCGACGAGACGTTCATGAAGATGTTGTTGCGGACGATGCCCGTGGCGCCGTTACGAAAGCCCGCCCCGTGGTAGGCGATGTCGTAGAAGGTGTTGTTGTACGCCTCGACGCCGGTGATCTGGTGCACGCACAGTCCCCACGCCCCGCCATGCGCGAACAGGTTGTTGGTGAACACGATGTGCGACGAGGCCCCGTGGAAGCTGGCCTCGCCCATGAAGGCCTGGTGGAAGTCGAAGCAGGTGTTGCCGTCGATGAGCACGTCGCGCAGGTGCTCGCCGTTGTTGTCGAAGGTCTGAAAGCAGTCGACGTGCGCGCTGCCGATCTCGTCGAAGTTGGTCCCGTGGAAGTAGTTGCCCCGGACCACGTGCCCGTCGCCGAACAAGCGGCAGTAGTCGCAGTCGCCGCTGCCGAACATGTACAGGCGCTCGACCTCGTTGCCTTCGATGAGCCAGCCCGTGCCTTGATTGGTGATGCCCATCTGCATGCGGTACATGCGGTTGCGCTGGACCGTCACGTGGTTGGCGAAGGGTTCGTGCCAATAGCCGACCACGCCGGCATCCGCCATGTCGTGGAAGTAGTTGTCCACCACCTCGACGTGGTCGGCCTGGAGAAACACGCCTTGCGTCTCGTCCCAGCCGTCGAACGCGGGCGAGTTGGTGATGTCGAAGCCTTCGATGCGCACGTACGACGCGTCGATGACCTTGAACCCGAACGTCTTGGCCGCGCGCGACGGCACGCCGCGAAAGATGATCTTCGCGCCTTCGGCCCCACCCCGCTTGAGCACCACCCGCTCGGCATAGCTGCCCGCCTTGACCTGCACCTCGTCGCCGGGCGCGACGGTGTCCGCGGCGTGCTGGATGGTTTTCCACGGCGCCGCCTCGGTGCCGGCATTCGTGTCGGCCGCGCCGGAGTTGCCGACGTCGACCACGTAGGTCGCCGCGCCGGCCGCGCGCAGACATGCCAAGACCGCGATGTGAACCACTGCCCCTTGAACGCACGCTCGCAGTGCTCGCATGATGCCTCCCGCCCCATCATCGTAGCAGATGGAGCCGGCGAGTTGGCGGGCATGCCGGGACCGCCGACCCGGCATGCGGAGAGACTACCCCCGGCGGCCGGGCCCGGTCGCGGCGGCGCCGGATCCGAAGTCCATGGTGTCGCAATCTAGGGAATCGTCCCGTACGCGCAGTCCTGCAGGCATGCGCCTTTGCCGTTGTTGGGGCCTTCGTCGCATTGCTCTTGGGGCGCCTGCACGATGCCGTCGCCGCAGTAGGCGCCGTAGCGGCAGCCTGGACCGCACTCGCTGTAGCCACCGTCGTTGACGCCGTCGTCGCACTCCTCGAAGGGCGCCTGCACCAGACCGTCGCCGCACGTCGGGCCGGGCTTGCATCCCGGCGCGCAGCCGCCGTAGAGGCTGGTGTTGACCCCGTCGTCGCATGCCTCGTGCTCGGCCTGCACGATGCCGTCGCCGCAGAAGGGCGCCGGCACGCATCCGGGACCACAGCCGTTGTACGTGCTCGTGTTGGTGCCGTCGTCGCACAGCTCGTTCGCGGCCACGACACCGTCGCCGCAGCGGGAAGCGCACTCGGAGAGCGGGCTGGCGAAGTTCTTGAGGGTGATGCGGAAGTTGGATTCGCACTGGCGTCGCTCGGCCTGGAAGACCACGACCTCGTAGATCCCACCGGGCACCATGCCCAGCTCGATGCGCTGGGGCGCGGCCGCCGTGGGCGCGCCGTTCATGTGCGTGACCCCGTCGGGAGACACCCACGACGCCGAACCGTCGGCGGTGTCGGGCCCGTCGGCGTCCGTGTCCGCGTCGAGGATGAAGTAGGCCTCCATGCGCTCGTGCAGACCGCCCAGATCGATGACCAGCTCTCCGTTGGCGAACACCCACACGTCGTCGTCGCCCGAGAAGTCGAAGCGCTCGCCGCCCTGGTACTCGAACCAGAAGTGCGTCTCGGTGGTGAACGAGACGTTGCGGGCCGTGCCGCACTCGGTGGCCGGCGCCTGGGTCTCCTTGCCCAACGCCACCATGCCGCCCGTGCCGATCGGGTCGAAGGGCTCGAGCGTCGTGGTGTCGGGGTCGTCGCTGTCGTACCTGTAGGTGCCGTCTGCCTGGCGTTGCAGGGAGATTTCGTAGGGCAGCGTGAGGTTGACGCCGCTCGTGGCCCGGAACCACTGATCGAAGTTCTCCGACGTTCCCGTCCAGCCCGAGGACAGGCAGGTCGCGCCTGGGTTCTGCTTGCAGTCGCCGCCCGGGCAGTTGAGCACCATGCGGCCGTCGCTGCCCAGGGCGGGCTCGACCATGCTGAGGGTCGGGCAGGCGCCGAAGCTGTTGAAGTCGGGGTGCGCGGTCTGCGGCGCCACGGCGCGGTTGCTGCCCGCGAAGTCGCGCAGCAGGAGCGGCTGTTTGAGCGTGGCCGGCGGCTCCGCGGTCAGATCCGTGCATGGAATCCCTTTTCGAGCTTGCACGTCGAGGAGCACCCGTCGCCGGCGCGCAGGTTGCCGTCGTCGCACTCCTCGTCGGCGAAGCGCTGGCCATCGCCGCACGACGAGACGCACACGCCCCCGCTGCACACCGGCTCGCGCCGGCACTGGTGGCAGCCGTCGAAAGGCAAGGTGTCGCCGTCGTCGCACTGCTCGCCCCTTTCGACCGCGCCGTTGCCGCAGACGGTGGGCGCGCAGGTGTGGGTCGTGGGATTGCAGTCGTAGCCCGGCTCGATGCGACAGACGGTGGTGCATCCCTTGGGTGGCGCCACGGTGGCGTATTCGCATTCCTCGTTGCTGGCCAGGATGCCGTCGCCGCACTCCTTGGCCTGACAGGGCAGCCCGGGCACGGGGCAAACCCAGCCCGGCTGCAAGTTGCAGTCGGCGTCGCATCCCGCCGAAGGCCCGGCGCTGCCGTAGTCGCAGGTTTCGCTGCCCGTGACCTTGCCGTCCCCGCAGCGAGTCGTGTTCACGCAAGGCTGCCCCGGCGTCGGACAAACCCAGCCGACCTCGACCTGGTCGCAAATCGCTGTGCAGCCGTCGCCGCCGACGGTATTGCCGTCGTCGCACACTTCCTTGTCGGGGTTGACAAGCCCGTCCCCGCAGTAGAGGGGCACGCGCGGCTCGGTCGAGCAATCGGGGCCCGTGCAGGCACCGGTGCCGTCGACGCCGCCGGTGCCAGGCACTCCGCCGACGCCGGTCAGCGGGATGGAGACACCGCCGGCGCCGCCGCCCCCGGCGCCGGCGGTCGTGCCCCCGGCTCCCCCGCTGCCCGATTCGCCGCCCGTGCCGAGCACAATGGCCTGCGAGCTGGAGCAGGCCGGTAGCGCCGCCGCGCATGCCGTGACAAGCGCCGCGCACCACCCCTTGCCGGCAAGTGCCAAGCGAACGCGGTGGGTCACGTCCTCATAGTGGCCCGGAATCCGGGAGAAGGGTCACTCGTCATTCGGCGCCGGAGGCGGGGGCGGGCAAGGCGGCGGTGGGGGCGGTGGCGGCACTGGCGGGGGTGGGGGCAAGGTGGGCGGCGGGACCGGGCCGGAAGGCGGGCCGGCATCGCGGGTGTCGACGCAGAGATTACCTCGGCAGACAAAGCCAGCCCGCGAGCATTCCCGACGGCAATCGAGCACAGAACCGCAGCCGTCCCCGATCAGACCGCCGCAGTACTCGTCGCCCCACGAATTCAGGCAGCCGGGAATCGGCACGCATCCCGAGGACTCTGCGTTGCAGACGTGGCCGATGCAGGTCCAAGCGGGATTCGGGCAGGCGCAGCGAAGCGCCCCGCCGCAGCCGTCCCCGATGGTGCCGCAGTACGGGAAGGGCGTCGTGTTGTCGCAACTGATCGGCTCGCAGTCATCCGGGAAGCATCGTCCCTCCTTGCAGGACCAACCGGCAGCACAGTCTCCGCAGGAAAGCGCGGCGCCGCAGCCGTCCCCGATCTCTCCGCAGTAGGCCGGAAAGCACGTCGGTTCTCGGCAGGTCAGCGGCACGCAGCCATCGGCGCTGGCCGCAAAGCCTGGCCCGTCGGACGAGGTGGAAGCGAGATCGCTCGCGCCGTCCGGCTCGCGCGGCCACGCCGCGTCGGGCGCCTCGGGCGCTCGCACGGTGTCCGTTTTCGCGTCCGGCGCCGCCGGAGCCACCGGATGACCGGGGGCGCTGTCGCGGATGGGGATCGCCATGGGATCCCGCCCACACGCCAAGAAGGCGATCGCAAGCACGACGGACCACCGGGCAAGCATGTTGACGGTCCATTGTACCTGTCGGCGCGCTCGGGCGCGGGCCGGCGCCCCGCCAATCGCCGACGTGAGGTTCAAGTCCCGACCGGGCATGCCACGCTAGCGGTCCCAGCTCGCCATGCCGCCGAGAGAGGACCTCGGCATTGGCGCCGCCTCCAGCGCCCCGACAGCCTCGAGCAGAGCGCCGTAGTCGATGTCGAGGGGTTGCGGCGCGACCACCGGGGAGATGCTAGCGATCGCCGCCTCGAGGTCGGCGATGCGCTGGCCAGTCTCGGGGTGGCTACGCAGCTTCTCGAAGAGACTGCCGCCGGCCGAAGCCTGCGCCCCCCTAGCCGGTCGCAACTCCGCTGGCGCCAGACGCCCGAGGGTGGGCACCATGACCTTGGGGTCGATGCTCGCATCCGCCAGAAGACGAACCGCTTCCCGATCCGCTTGGCTTTCCTTGTCGCGCGACATGCTCATGAGCCCGACCGCGCTCCATACGGCGGTCGCGACGCCCGCGACCGGGTGGTCGCGCGACAAGGCATAGGCGAGAAAGCGCAACCCCGACGCGCGAATGGTCATCTGCATCGCGTGACGGAAAAGCACGTGATTCATCTCGTGCGCCAGCACGGCGGCAAGCTCCTCGCCGGATTCGAGCGAGCCCAGCAGGCCGGTCGTGACGATGATCTGGCCGCCCGGCAGCGCAAAGGCGTTCACCATGGGCGAGCGGCAGACGGCGACTCGGAAGAAGAAGGGGTTGTTGGGCACGGCCGCGCTCAAGCGGTCCAGGACGGCTTGCACCGGCTCGCGGATGCTGTCTTGCTCGACAGCGCCGCTGCCAAACCCGACCTGCTTCAGGATGTGCGGATAGGCCTCCTGGCCGAGTCGGCTGTCCACCGAGCGTGGGACGAAGCGAAGCGTGACACGGACCAACGGCCCTACCATCAGGAATGCGACCACAACCAGGGCAAGAAGCGAAGCCAAGATCCCGAGCGCCAGCTTCTGAGAATGCGGCAGGTGCCGCTTGCCCGAGCCGGCCGATCGCGGCTGGGCTCTCGCATGAGCGGATGACCAGGCGAGATTGACGGCACGATGCAGCTCGGCGTCTTCGGTGACGAAGGTCGGTCCACCCAGAACGGTACTGGCGTAGACGAACTGGCTACCGCCGGCGCCACCCCGGTGATACTCCGCGCGCCGGAGATCCATCTTCATCACCTCGCCGTTCGGCAAGCGGGCCACGAGCGTGCGCCCCGACAGGCTCACGGCGCACGCAGAGGAGCCCCGGGGGAGCGATTCGTGCAAAACCTGTCCGTTGACTTCCATCAACCCGGATACCCCATTGAACCAGGCGGCTCTCGCGTTGCCCACGGCGAGAGAACCGCGAGCCGAACGAGAACATACGTGCGAAGCACATCGAACAGTGTACACCCGAGGCGCGAATAGCGTGGTCGCGTCGCCGCGAGCCCGCAGGCGAACGCGTCTTGCCAGAAGCTGGACTCCATCACGACTACGCTGTCGCCGCTTGCGCCCGGGACGAGGCGGGCGTCCACATCACCCGGCCCAACCACGCGAACCGCGATGGGCGGGGCGGCCAATCAGGCCGTCACGCGGCGAGTTCCGCCGAGACCATCGGCCCGGCAGACCAGCCAGGCCGTCATGCCCGACGCGGTCACCGGCACCGCCGTGTTCTGGCAGAACGCACAGCGGGGTTTGGCGTCGTAGCGGTCGTTGAACCCGGACTCGGCCAACGACCAACAGGACTTCGGACGCTCCAGGGGCTGCGCCGGGAGACGTGGGCGTAGCGCGCGGCGGCTCCTCGGGAAGACCGAGCCCTACCTCACCTCCAGCCCCCAACAGGCAATGGTGCCGTCGATCCCAAGGCCGCAGGTCGAATCGGCGCCGCAGGACAGGCTCGCAAAGGTACCGGCAGGGGGCGTGGACTCGCCGTTTTCGTTGCTGCCCCAGCAGGCGACGGTACCGTCGGTGCGCACGGCGCAGGCGTGGTGGTAGCCCGCGGCGACGTGGCGGAAGATGCCGGCGGTCGGGGTGGACTGGCCGTACTCGTCGTTGCCCCAGCAGGCGAGAGTGCCGTCGGTGCGCACGGCGCAGGTGTGGTTGGCGCCGACGGAGACTTGCGCGAAGGTGCCGGCGGGCGGGGTGGACTGGCCGTACTCGTCGTTGCCCCAGCAAAGCACGGTGCCGTCTGGCGCGAGCGCGCAGGTGTGGCCGAGGATGCGGTCGGTTTCCCATAGCTTGGTTCCGCCAGCGGCGACTTCGAGAAAGGTGCCGGGCGGCGCGCTGGATTGGCCGTAACGGTCGTCACCCCAGCAGGCGACGGTGCCGTCTTCGCGCAGCCCGCACGCGTGCTCGAAGCCGGCGCTGACGGCGACGAAGCTACCCGGCGGTGGCGAGAAGACGATTCCGTAGGCGTTGTCTCCCAGGCATTCGATCGCGTCGTCGGTCCGCACGCCGCACGCATACCGGTAGCCGGTTGCCACCTGCTTGAAGATGCCGTGCGGCGTCATCGGCATCCACGTATCGTAGATGTCCCAGCAGCGCACCGTACCGTCTGCGCGGAGAGCACAAATGTGGCTCTGGCCGACGCTCACCTGCAGGAAGGTGCCGCCCGGCGGCGTGTACCTTTCGTCGGTGCTGCCCCAGCAGGCCACCTCGCCGCTCGTGCGGATGCCACAAGGGTGGCCGAATTCCGCAAGCTGCTTGAAAGTGCCGGAAGGCGCCGGCCCTCCGAGGCTGCCCTCGCGCCAGGAGCAGACGGTGCCATCGCTACGTATGCCATACGACATGTAACCGATGGCCACGACCTGCAGGAAGATCCCGGTGGGCGGATTGCACTGTCCCTCGGTGTTGCGCCCCCAACACGCGACGGTGCCGTCTTTGCGCACGCCGCACGAATGGGAGCTGCCGGCCGACACCTGCAGGAACGTGGCGCCGGGGGCCAAGGCCTGGCCCTCGTCGCCACGCCCCCAGCACGCGACCTTGCCGTCGGTCTTCACGGCGCAGGCATGGTGGCTGCCGACGCCGAGCTGACGGAAGGTTCCGCCCGGTGGGGACGACTGTCGCTCGTCGTTGGCTCCCCAGCAGGCCAGCCTGCCGTCTTTCCCGAGGCCGCAGGAGAAGGATTCGCCGGTCCCCACCGCGACGAAGGCGCCGGGGGGCGGCGAGGCTTCGCCGTTGACGTTGGCGCCCCAGCAGGAAACGGCCCCGTCCGTTCGCAGCCCGCAGGTGTGCGATCCCCCGGCGGCCACCTGGACAAAGGTGCCGGCGGGCGGGCTCGACCTTCCCCGGGTGTTGAGGCCCCAACACGCGATCGTGCCGTCCAGCTTCACCACACAGGTGTTGAGGTAGCTCGTGGCCACGTGGCTGGCGGTGATGCTTGCGACGCACGTCACGCCGTCCGTGGCCAGCCACCACCCGCCCGCGCACGAGCAGACATAGCCGCCCTCGGTGTTGGTGCACGTGCCGTGTCGCCGATCGCAGCCATCGCTGCCCAGGGCGCACTCGTCGATGTCCGAGCACGTGCGCCCGTCACCCGAAAAGCCGTCGCGGCAGGTGCACCAAACCGCGTCTCCGCTCCGCTCGCACGACGCGTGCTCGCTGCACTCGGGGCACGCTGCCGGCCCAGCATCCGCGGTGGCCGCCCGAGCCGGTGCAAGGGGCGACCGCCCGCACCCCGCGAGCGCCGTGGCCAGGAAAACCACGACCGCTGCCTTCAAATCGGGCCGCCCGATGTCGTCCATCCGCACGAGCTAGGTTCCCCGAAGCGGCGCGAGGACGCAATGGTGCCGAAGCAGGCAGCAACATTTCTCCTATGCATCCGATAGCACCGTATGACCCACGCCCGACAAGCCCAGGTGCTGGCCGCCATGCTGGCCAGGGGGCCAGACGCTGGAAACGCCACTTCCATGGCACCCGCCAACAAGAAGGCAACGATCATCGCCCTCGATCCCCAGGCCGACCGCCTGCTTTCCCGGGCGGCGCGCGACGCCGGGATGTCGCGCGCCGAGTTCGTCCGGCGGCAGCTAGATGCCGTTCTCGAGCGGTACCGCCCCCACCCCAAGCCCCGCTGCGCGGGCCTCATCAAGGGCCCCTTGCCCAAGCGAGGGGACGAGTTCGAGCTTTTCGCCGAGCGACGCCGGTGAGCACATCCGCCCTGCTGTGCGACACCGGCGCGCTACTCGATTACAGGTCCCGTGGCTCCGCCGGCCATCTCGAGTCGCGACAGCCGCACGCGGCCAGCGAAACCAGCCACGGCTAGATCAGAGCCCGTCGCATGTCAGGGAAGTGTGCTCCCCCGTCTGCCCAGCCGTGGGCCGGCGTTGAGATCGCGGTCACTTCGCCGGCCCGCGGCCCGACGCTACGGACGGGACAACGTCGAGGCGCCGGGAGTAGACTTCCGTCCATGAGCCGCGCGTGGGCGATGTGGACGCTTCCTTCTCTGACCTTGCTGGCTTGCAGTGAAGCGCGAGATCCCGTGGACGAGAATGGGGACGCCGCCCACAAGTCGGTCGATTCCGGCACGGCCGTCTCGGGGCTATCGAGCTGCGATCCGTTCGGCGCCAATCCCCTGCCCATCGCTTTCGGCACCATCATCGCGGCGGGACAGGATTCGGCCGGCGTCATCTACGCGGTGGATCACGTGGACGAGGGCGAACGGGTATTCGTCTCCGACTCCTCCGGCGCCCTGGTCCGCCAGCGCATTGCGGGCAGCGGGACGGGACCGGACTTCTACGTATTCAGCGTAACCGACCACGATCCCGCGTTCGTCTTGCAGATCGACACGCCGGCGGGCGGGCCCTTGCGCATGGGCGTGGTCATCGGGACGCTCGAGGACAGCAAGACCTTCGTCATCGGCCAGCAGGGGGAAGAGCTGACGGTGCTGCCCGCCGAGGCAATCGCGGGCATGCCGATCCGGAACCTGCCCGGCACGGTCGTGCTCGAGTACGCGGCCAGCCTGGACAACGGCGACGTGCTGGTCGTCGCCCGCCCCCGCGACGACTGGTCCTACGAAGACTTCCGCTTGTTTCTGGGCAACGTGGGCGCGGTCACCGAGCGGCGGGTGAGCAACGTGACCCGAATGAGGGATGGCGGTTCGACATTGATCGATTTCGACCTCGACGGCCAACCGGCCCAGGCGTCCTTCCCAGTGCTCTTCGTCGACGGCGGCTTCGCGCCCGGCCCCGCCACCCTGACCGTCGCGGGCACGACCACGCCGCTCACCCGGCAAGACGCCGCGCCCGCGGGCGCCGAGTATCTGTGCCTTTCGTAGGTCTTGGCCGCCTGAATTGGGGGAGCTATTGCGCTGATTCCCAAGCTCGCCGCCAGCGGACGTAGGCTCGGCGCGCGTAGGCCAGCCGGCTGGCCGCGGTGGGATAGCGTCTCTGGAACCAACGCACGAGCGCCAGGGTGTTCTCGATCTCCCCCGGCGAGAGCGGAACTGCCGCCTGCGCTCGCCATTCCTCGACGCTGAGTGTGGCTGAGAACGAGCCCCAGTGGCAGTGCTGCGGCGTTGAACTGGGTGATGTCGTCGGGATGGACCCAGAAGTCGTAGTCGGCCGTCAAGACCGGCAGGCCGAGCGCGACCAGCGCGCGCCGGCCGATGAGCAATGCCCGCGCGCCGCTCGCGCCGATGCGGCGAAAGAACTCGATCTCGTCGAAGGCGGTGCCCTCCACGACACGAAGCATACGCCTTCGCCCGCGCTGCGAAAAAGCCCGCCGCGGCTGCTCGATCCGTGCTGCGAAGAGCCCTACGTCCCGCCGAAGCTGGCTTCCAGCTTGGCGATGACGTCTTTCTCTTCGCCGGAGATCTTGCCCATGCCCAGAAAGCCGCCCGAGGCACTGGCCGCGGCGCGCACGTTGCGCAGAAGCTCGTTCTTGAGGACCTGGCGGTCGTCGGGAGCGAGACGCGCGCAGAGCGCCTCGACGTAGTGCTGCCAAGCCGCGAGCAGGGTTGCCGGAGGACGCTGCGCCAGCCAGCTTCCGAGCAGTTCGCGCGCCACGCTGCCCGCGACGATGCCTTGTGCGGTCGCGAAGTCGAGCACGACCTTGCGCTCCTCCTCGTCCACCTCGCCGTCGGCCCACACCACCTCGACGAGCGGAACCGCGGACAAGGCCGCCAGCGTCTCGGGCCGCACGTTCAGCTCGACCAGCTGTTGCAGGATGTCCTGGTTCTTGATGCCGGAAACCGCGGCCAGCGCCTCCTTGGTTTCGGCCATCTTGGCCAGCTCGGCCCGGCGGGCAATGAGCCGTCTGTCCTGCTCTTCGAAGAAGGCGTCTTCCAGCGAGCGCCCCGTGGCGTAGAAGGAGTCCGTGCTTCGTCCGTTTGCCATCGCGACGGAAACTAGCACGATTCGGCCCCATCCCCCAAGCCCCCGCCGGCCCTCCGGCTAGCAGCCCGTGGTGAAAGTCGGACCGAGCCGTTCGGAGTGGATTCGGCCCGGATGCAAGGAGCGGCGAAGCGCCGAATACTAG
>JAFGPX010000055.1 GCA_016935975.1 Deltaproteobacteria bacterium | reverse complement strand
CTAGTATTCGGCGCTTCGCCGCTCCTTGCATCCGGGCCGAATCCACTCCGAACGGCTCGGTCCGACTTTCACCACGGGCTGCTAGGGCGGGTAGAGCAGGTACTTGAGCCGCTTGGCGCGGAATTTGTCGAGGTCGCTTTGCCACAGCGCTTCGATCTCTGGCAGCCGGCGACCCGCAACGATTGCAGTGGCAACCTCGGGATCGCCCAGCATTCCGCGCAGCCGCGCGGTGTTCCAAGCGGCAGGGAAAAGCTTGCGCAAGGCGAGGGCGATGGCGATACCGGTGCGGACCGGCTCGAAGGCAGTGCGGTTCGTCACGCGCACCCGGATCCCAGAGCAAGGAATTCCCCTGTGTGGGTTCGCCCTGGGGATGAACTCGGTCGTTTCGAAGGCGACGCCGGCCAGCTCGGCGCTCGCCAGCTCTGCCGCCAGAGCGGCACCGTCAATCCAGGGCGCGCCCAGAACCTCGAAGGGGCTGGGGGTGCCACGGCCGACCGTGACATTGGTGGCTTCCAGGAGCCCGAGCGCGGGGTAGAGCACGGCGGCCGACACCGTGCGCAGGTTGGGCGACGGCGGCCGCCAGGGCAGGCCGGTTTCGTCGTGGTAGGCACTGCGCCGGTAGCTGGCCATGTGCACGATGTCGAGGCGGAGACCGAGATGCTCGTCGCTGTTCATCATCTCCGCAAGCTCGGCCATGGTCATGCCGTGGCGGACCGGCAGCACGTGGTGGTTCACCGGCGATAGCTCGCTGGTCTCGAGCACGGGGCCGGACACCTCGATCCCGCCGATGGGGTTCGGGCGATCCAGCAGGATGACGCGCAGACCTCGCCTGGCTGCCGCCCGCATGGTGGCGTGCACGCTCGAGGCGTAGGTGAAGAAGCGGGTGCCCACGTCGGGCAGGTCGACCACGACAGCATCGATGCCGGGGGGCAAGGTCACTGGACGGGGGCCGGCCGGCCGGCCGCTACGGGCCCCGTAGGCGCCGCCGTAGAGGCTATGGATGGGCAGGCGCGTCTTGACGTCGCGGCCGTCGTCGATGCGCTCGTCGCGTCTGGCCGAAAGACCGTGCTCGGGGGAAAGCAGCGCCACGAGCTTGAAACCGCGACGATCCGCGAGCACGTCGGTGGTGCGCCGGCCATCGCGGTCGCGCGCGCTGTCGTTGGTGAGCAAGGCCAGTCGCAGCCCGCGCAGGCGGGCGAAATCCTCGGCTGCGAGGACGTCGATGCCTAGCGCCAGGCCACTGCCGGCAGGAGAGGGCCCGGCCACAGCCGGTGCGGCGAGCGCCGTTCCGACCAGGGTGGCAATGGCCGCGGCCAAGTCGTTTGTCGCCCCCTTGCCGTCGGGATGGACCCGATTGCCGAGCAAGATCACGAACAGATCCCGCTCGGGATCGATCCACAGCGAGGTGCCGGTGTAGCCGCCGTGGCCGACCGCGCGGCGGGACAGCGACGAGCCTCGGCTCGTGGAATAGGCCGTCTGGATGTCCCAACCCAGGGCCCGAATGCCGCCGGGGACATCGTGCGGGGCCAGCATGTTCGCCACGCCTCGGACCGACAGCACGCGGGTCTGTTCGAGCGCGCCTTCGCCGAGCACCATGCGCGCGAAACGGGCCAGATCCGCGGCCGTGGAAAACAGCCCGGCGTGGCCGGCCACGCCGCCCATGCGAAAGGCCCGCGGGTCGTGGACCTCGCCGCGCATCCACTCGTCATGGCGTTGCTCGGTCGGTGCAATGCGCGGCCTTTTGCCCGGAGCCGGCAGAAAGCCCGTGTCGGCCATGCCGAGGGGACGGTAGATGGCGGCGTCCGCGAAGGCAGCCGAACTCTTGCCCGCCACGTGGCGCACGATTTCATCCAACACGATGTAGCCCACGTCGGAATAGATGAAGCGCTCGCCGGGCGCCGCCTTGGGCCGCAAGGCCACGATGCGTTTCCAGGCCTCGGCGCGGCCGCCCTCGCAGTCGGCGACCGGAATCTCGGAGGGCAGGCCCGAGACGTGGGTGAGCAACTGCCGAAGCGTGATGCCGGCTTTGCCGCGCGCCGCGAACCCGGGCAGGTAGCGTGCGGCGCGCTCGTCGAGGTCGAGCTTGCCCTGGTCGACGAGCACCATGACGGAAGCCGCCGTGGCGACGGGCTTGGTGAGCGAGGCCACGTCGAAGATGGTGTCTTGGGTCATCGCCTCTTTGTCGGGCAAGAGGGCGCGCAAGCCGAACGCCTTGCTGTAGACGACGCCGCTTCTGCGTCCGACGGCGATTACGCATCCCGGGAGCTTCTGCCGTGCCAAGGCATCGGCGACCAGTCTGTCGATGCCCTGGAGCCAAGCAGCCGGGGCCTGCTTCGCGGCGTCGGTGGCCGGCGCGGCATCGACGCCGGTCCTGGCGCGAACGGGGACGTGCCGCACCAGTGCGAGCGTCAGCAGGGCGGCCGCGAGCCGGCGCGCTTGGGCTCGGCCCGCGCCAAGGCGGTCCGAACGGGCGCTCGCATGTCGAAGGCTCATGCGGCCAACATACCATTCGTCCGTGGCGTCCGTGGCTTCGCCGCGCGGGCGGGGATTCGTCCGCCTCGGTCACTATCCGTCTCGCACCACGGCGCCGCCGTCTTGGAGCGCGTTAGAGGTGCAGGTGGTCGTATTGGGACTGCCGTCGCTCAAGCAACGTCTGGATTCCGGCGGGATAGCCCACGGCATCTGCGGTGGCGCGCGTCCGCTCGACCGAGATGGCGTCCAGAAGAATGGTCAGGCAACTCGCGTTGGTCCCATCCGTCGCCAGACGCGCCGGTGGCACGAACCTCTGGCGGAAGCAAGGCAGGTGGTGCTGGTAGAAGACCACGAGTCCATCCGGCGCGCGTTCGAGGAACAATCTGAGATTCTCCTCGGCCAGCGAGCCGGGAGGGAAGCCGCCGAGCACGCAGCCCTCGTACCCGCGCTGATCGGCAGTCTGGAGCGGGTATTTGGGGGCGACCGTTCCGACGAAACGCCAGTAGAACCGGACCACGGCATCCGTCCAGCACGGGCTGGAAAGCAGGAAGACGGGCCGGGCTTCGCGCTTCAGGGCGTCGACGATGGCCGCCCGTCGCGATGGCAGCCCGGGAACGTCGAAGCCGCCGGGCCGGGCCGCCAGCTTCGCCCCGCCCACAACCATGGAAACGACCAGGGGAAGGACAACCGCCTGGCCCACGCGCGAGGCCGAGACGCGCTTCGTGGCCGCGAGCGCCCGTTCGAGCAGGCGCACCACGAGCAAGGCGCCGAGCGCCAGCAGCAGGGGGGCCAAGCCGACGAAGGGCATGAAATAGCGCTCTTCGATGTGGTGCCCGGAGCGGAGCGAGCCGAGGAAGAAGAGGCCGGGTGTCGCCAGGAGGGCCAAGCTGCTCACTTTGGCGACCAGCACGCGCGGCAGCTCGCGCACCAGCCCGCCGGCCAGCACGAGCAGCAGCCAAAGCACGGCAGGTAGGATGGGCAGCGCCAGAAAGGCCGCGAAGCGCTTCGCCAGCAGCCAAGTCTCGCCAAACGCCTGCAAGACCACGCCGGCGCCGAGATGTCGCGGCTCGACGGGATTGCTCAGCAGTGCCGAGAGCGCCGGCCAATTGACGACGGCCGTGAGCGAGACGATGGCCGCGAAGACGGCGATCTCGCGCAGCGCCGCCTGTCGCCGCGCGTGGACCAGGTGCCCGATCGCCAAGAAGGCGTAGCCAGTGCCGAGCAGGGACAGGGAGAAGAAATGCGTGTTCGCGAAGAGGAGGCCACATAGGGCGAAGCGCTTCCAGGCGCGCTCCGGCTCGCCGAACACGAAGAGGCCCGTCCAAAGAATGGAGAGACAGCCGGTCAAGGCATAGTGGCGGGCAACCCCCGACGCACCGATGTCGTGAGCGTATCCGGCGTGCCAGATGCCGATTGCCATTCCCGCGAGCACGGCTTCCCACATCGGGCGCTCGTTGCGCGCGAAGCCCCACGCCGCCAGCCCGACGCTGGCGAGGATGGCAAGCAAGCTGGCGAGCATCGCCGGCAGCCGGATGCCGAGCTCTTGGCTGCCCAAGAGCGGCGCGCACACATACCGGCGCAGCACATGGTCGAGCAACGGCTGGAACTGGGTAGCCACGGCCCGGCGCAGTCCGGCGAAATCCGGGGCGCCGAGCGCGACCTCGCTGTGGAAGGCCTCGTCGAACCCGAGCGGGCGGCCGCCAAGGTTGGGCAGGCGCAGCCGCAGCGCCAGGAGCAGGATCGCCGTGCTCCCCAGCACGAGCAGCAGGAGCGCTCGCTGCCGGTCCGAGCAGCCGAATCGCCAGGTTTGCCGTGGCCCATCACCCATCGCGATCGACTTTCCGCGGGCGCCGTGCCTCGAGCACGCACAAAACGACGCCGCATGCGACGATGGCGGCCGACATCCACGCGTAGCCCCCCGGGCCGGGAACGCCGCGCGTGGTCCACGCCAGAAGCTGCGGCACCGCGAGCAGGGTCAGCAGGGCCGCTCCGACGCGGCCGGGGCTGTCGAGCAAGGGCGCCAGGCCGACCACCACAGCCAGGTAGTAGCTCGACAGGCGCAGGGCGAAGACCGGCACCAGCACCGCCAACGAGAGCAAGCGAGCGACGTCGCCGGCTCGCGACGCCGCCCAGGCCCAGACGGCGAGGGTCGCAGCCGACAGGCACCACCCAAACTGCCGGGGCAGACCGAAGCCGGTCGCGACCACCGAGGAGCCGATACGGTTCACGGAATCCGAGGCGAGATGCCGAGCGGTGTTGCGCGCGAAATCCACCCAGAGCGATGGCCCGGCCGTCTGGAACGAAAGCAGAACCAGGGCCGAGCCGGCGACAGAGGCGGCCAAAACCATCCGTCGGGCCATTGCGAAGTCCGCGCCTCCCGTGCGTCGCCAGGCCAGCCACAGCGGGCCAGCCAGAATCAGGGTGGGAAAGAGCTGCACGGCCGAGGAGAAACCGAGGGCGACGCCGGCGATCGTGAACCGGCGGCGGGCGGCGCACGCCAGGCCGGCCACGAGACCCACGAGCCACAGGGAGCGCCCAACGCCGCCCCCGGTCCATAGATAGGTCCACGGCCACCCCAGCCCGAAAAGCAGGGCCGCCGCCGCGCCTGCGGGCCCCCAGGCCCAGATCGCCAGCAGTCCCATCGCGAGACAGGCCGCCTCGTCGACGTGGGCCAGCCTCTCGAGCTGGCGGATCGACGCCGTCTTGGCACCGAAAAGGGGCCGCCACAGCCATGTCCAGACCGGCGTGGCGTTGTAGCCGTGGTCGGCGAAGACCGCGACCCACCCGGCCGGTGAGAGCTGCCCCGTGAAGAAGGCCGCGTCTTGGCCGAACGCCTGCCAGCGTTCGGCCGTGAAGCGCTCGCGGCACGGCCGGCGCGCCAGCGTCTCCGCGGTCCGGACCATGCGGCCGTCGCGCAGATCGCGTACCGCAGCGGGCATCACGCTCGTCCAGCGCCGCTGGCCGGCGTTGGCCTCGAGCAGGCACGCATAGAGGCCGTCGTAGCGCAGCTCGGGGGCGTACTTCGCGCCGAGCAGGTAGTGCAAGACATCGTGGTAGTGAACGGACCAGTAGCCGGCGAAACGGCCGTAGTTCGAGTAGGCCATGGCGGCCAGGCCGACCAGCAAGGCAGCCGACATGCAGCGCAGGCGCGGCGGTGCCGGGGCAGTCCCGCGCCTTGGCCGGAACAAGGCCACCAGCGCCGCTGCGCCTGCCGCGATGCCACCCCAGGTGGCCGCCGCCCCCAGCGTCAAGTCGGAAGCCGCGAAGGTCAGGGCCACCAGGCAAGCCCCGGCCGCAGCCGCGAGGCAGAGCCGATCACGGGTCGGCGAAGGCCGGTGCGACAGGAGCAGGAGCAGGGCCAGGCCCGCGGGTAGGAGCAGGACAAGGCCGCGCCAGGCCTGCGCCAGGGCCGCCGCTTCCGGCGTGGAGAGCGTCTCGGCGGCGCGAATCCGCAAGGGCGGCGCGGCCGGGGGACGACAGAAGATCTGCAGCTCGGCCACGGCGCGCGCCCGGCTTTGGCCCCGGGCGGAGAGGCGAAGGTAGCGCCCGCGGCCGCCAAGGCGCTTGGCGACGCGGGTGCGCAGCCCGGGGCCGCCCAGTGGCGCGGCTTCGACGAGCGGGGACCAGGCTTGGCCATCCGGCGAGAGCTCGATGCGGTAGCGGGCACTGGCGCCGGCCTGCAGCAGCACCGCGGTTACGCGCCGCTGGGCGCCCAAATCCCACTCCAAGTTGGCCGCGTCCGACCCGAGCACGGCGGAGCGCGAGCCCATCTCGGGATCCCCGTCCCGGGCGCCGATTCCGTCGGTCATCATCTCGGGCCGGTACACGTCCAACCAGTGCGTGGGTTGCCGTCCGGCCAGCAAGTTCTCGTCGCCGCAAGCCTCGGTCGCTTCTGCCTGTGCCGTGCGCAGCACGACCGATGCGGCGAGGAGCCCGAGGAGAGAGCGACGCACGGCTCATCATACCATCGACTCTAGCGAGCGACTCCTGTGAGCCAGCTTCGTCGCGACACCGGTCCCGGCGGGCGCGGCGAGCAGCGCAAGCCGCTTGCGCAAGTCGGGAGCCCGGCCGACAAGGGGGAGCCGCCCGGGCCCAACGCACGCGGCTTCGTCGACGTGGCCCCGCGGCCGGCACCGTCTGGAGTACAATCGCCAGAAGTCGTTCCCGAACCGCGCTCGAACCCGCGTCAAGGAGGCCGTGCATGAGTTTCATCGTCCGTCAACTACGCTCCGTCATTCAATGGGAAGATCCCGATCCCGAGGTGTTGTTCCAGTGCTGGACCGACAACGGCGACGAAATCAAGAACGCCTCCAAGCTCATCGTGGGACCTGGGCAGGGGTGCGTCTTCGTGTACGAAGGTCGCGTCGAGGCGGTCTATTCCCAAGAGGGCCTCTACGAGATCAAGACCGCCAACATCCCGTTCTTCACGACCCTGCGCAAGTTCATGCAAGCCTTCAAGAGCGAGCACAAGGTCGGCATCTACTTCTACCGCACGGCCAAGCTGCTCAATCTCAAGTGGGGCACGGAGTCTCTCATCAAGTACGAGGATCCGCAGTACAAGTTCCCCGTCGGCCTGCGCGCCTTCGGCAACTACTCGATGCGCATCGTCGACGGGCGCGGCTTCTTCCTGCAGGTCGTGGGCGGCGCGCAGGTGTTTCGGGTCGAGAGCATTCGCGAACCCATCAACGCGCGTCTGGTGCAGCCCTTGACCGACTTCTTCGCCGAGGCGGGCTACACCTATACCCAGATCGATCCCAACCGCGAGGAGATCGCGGCCGCGCTGTCCGACAAGCTCAAACAGGAGTTCACGAAGCTCGGCTTTCTCCTGGAGGACTTCCGCATCCAGGGCACCAGCTTCGACGAAGATACGATGCGCCGGATCAACCGCATCGCCGACATCAGCGCCGAGGCGCAGGCGGCGAGCGCCGCGGGGGTGAGCTATGCCCAACTGCAGCAGCTCGCGGCCCTGCGCGACGCCGCCAAGAATCCAGGCGCGGGCGGCGTGGGCATGGCCATGGCCGTGGGTATGGGCATGGCCGGCGCCGTGGCGCCGCAGGTGGCCGGCGCCGCGGCGGCTGCGGCGCCGCCCGACGACGCGGCCGCCAAGCTGGCGAAGCTCAAGGCGCTCTATGACCAGAAGTTGATCACGCAGGCGGAGTACGAGGCCAAGAAGAGAGAAATCCTCGCGCAGCTCTAGCCCCAATGCCGGCCACATAGGGAAGGACAGGGAGCAACGGGGAGTGCGACCAGGCAAGGCTGCCCGTGCTTTCTCCGCGTATTGCTCTTTCTCCGTGCCCTCCAGCCTTTCGCGCCACACCTTGCACAGACCGCCAGCCTGACGCAAGATGCCCCAACCTACAGTCCTGGAGAGACAGCATGCGAACCCCAACAAGACGAATCGCGTTTCTTGCGCCGGTCGCTTTGGCCGTGATGCTGGTCGTTCTGCCCGCCGTCGCGCGCGCGCAGGACGAAACCCCGCCTCCGGCCGCGGACACGGCGGCGGCGTCGGCGTCCACCGACGAAGCCGGCAAGCCAGCCGCAGCCGCCGAGGCCGCCACGCCGGCCGAGCCGCCCACATGCCCCAAGTGCGAATGCCCGCCGTGCCCCGAGCCGCCACCGCCCCCACCGCCACCGCCGGCCGACGGGGTCGAGTGGAAGGCCCAGAGCAAGGGCGGCATGCTCGTCGCCACCGGGAACGCGCAGTCCAAGAGCTTCACCTTCGGCGTGAACGGCTCGCGCAAGCAGGGCAACAACAAGGTCGCGCTCGAGGGCGCCATGACCTACGGCACGACCAACGTGATGATCGCCAACGTGGACTCGACGACCGATCCCAGCAAGCCGACCATCACCTCGCTCGACCGCGAGGAGGCCGTGACCAGCAACAACTGGGCGGCCAAGGGCCGCTACGATCGCTTCATCACGGAGAACAACACGGCCTTCGCCAGCGGCTTGGCGGCCGCGGACAAGGTGGCCGGCAAGACCTTCTTCGGCGGCGGACAGCTCGGCTACAGCCGCCAGCTCCTCAAGGACGAGTGGAACCTCCTCGTGGCCGAGCTCGGCTACGACTTCTCCTACGAGCGCTACGTGCAACAGCCCGACAAGGCCCTCGATCCCGTCGCCATTCATTCGGCGCGCGTCTTCGTCGGCGAAACCCTGTCGCTCAGCAAGGAAACCGGCATCACCGCCAGCGTCGAGGCCCTGTTCAACTTGAACAAGGAAAAGAAGGCCATCAACGCCAGCGACGACTCGGTCGGTGTCAAGGCGTTCAAGGACACGCGCATCAACGGCAAGCTCGCCTTGACCACGAACCTGTGGAAGAGCCTCGGCTTCGGCTTCAGCTTCGCGGTCAAGTACGACCAGAATCCGGCGCCGCGGCCGGTGCCCAAGGGGGCGCCGGCGGGCACCGTGTTCCCGACCGACACGCACTATGCCTGGGCCTACGCCGACAAGGTGGACACCGTCACCGAGGCGACCCTCATCTACACCTTCTTCTAGCAAGTCCTCGCTCGCGACAGGTGGCGGCCATGGCCAAGGAGAGGTATCGCTGGAGTCGCCACCACGCTGGCGGCGTCTGGCACCCTGGCTACCCTGCTCTTCGTTCGCGGCTGCGGCCGTCTGAAGCGTGGTCCATCCCGAGAGATCACCGGATGGTGTAGTCCTGCGACACCTTCTTCCCGGATCGCTCCAAGCCCAGCGCCACGTGACTCGCCGATTTCAGCTTGCTGTAGACCTCGAGCGACTTTTCGGGGGTGGTCATCTCTAGCCCGTTGATGGATACGATGACGTCGCCGTTCCGCAAGCCGATTTTGGCGAAGGGACCGTTGGGTCGAACGGAATGCAACCGGAACCCGTAGGCCTTGCCGTCGCGAAGCACAGGCACGATGCGCGCCGATCTCGACAGCAGAGACAGGTTGCCCATGACCGACTCGAGGGTGCTCCTCTGCACTTCGTACCGTCGCTCGCCGACCTTCTTGATGCCGCGATCGAGCGCCTGCGTGAGCGCATCGCGCGGGGGCGTGGGCCTTGGGGTGGAACGAGGTGCGGGCGCCGGGGGCGGGGAGCCTTTGGGGGGTGACAGCAGATCGAGAAACTCCATGGCGCCGGCGTTGTCGAGGTACACCCGCGTGTCGAGAATCGACAGCAGAGTGGCCTGGTGGATCTCGGCGCCGACCCCGAACGCGCCGATGGTCTTGTGGTCGTTGTCGCGGATCACGGCCATGTTCCAGCTTTGTTGCTCCGGCGAGGGCGAGAACATCACGGCGACGAGCTTGAGCGGCAGGGAGGTTGGCTGAGGATCGGCCGGCTCATCGTCGGATTGTGACGAAGGATCCGCGTCACCGTCCAGCAGGATGGGTGGGCATGCGGAGCAGAAGATGTTGCGACGGAGGATGGCGTCAGGCTGCTTGCCGTGCGCGGCGGCAGGTGGGGAGACGGGGGCCGCGTGAGCGGCGCGCGGCACGCGGGGCAAGCTGAGGTAGCGAGATTCGACCAGACCCGAGGCCGAGAGGCCGAGGAGGGTCGCGCACAGACAGACCACGGCCGCATCCAACGTCCATAGGTACTTTCCCAGGAGCGCTTCCACCACGGCGTTTCGCCAGGAGCAACATCGGGGCCAGTAGCTCGGCCAGGGTGGCATGTCGACTCGCGTCCGCAGCTCGACGACTCCGCACCGTCGGAGACCAGGGCCGAGACGAGGAGGGCGGTGGCGCAGGACAAGGCGACGTTGGGCCGCTGCGTTGCAGAGACGACGCAGTCTGGTAAACGCTCACGTGGCAATCTGCCCCCGGCGAGACAGAACGCCACTGCCGTGGCATTTCGCGCCAGCGTGACTTCTGGGCCTGGCTCAGAAGAACGCCGAGAGCGACAGGTAGTAGAGCCCACCCATCGCGCCGAACTCGCTCCGCATCTCGGGCGCGGCGGCAATGATGGCGGTCTTGCCGATGCCCTGGAAGGCGCCCAGCGACAACGAGGTTTCCTGCGAGATCTGGTAGGCCACCGACGCGGCGAGGACCGCGCTCGGATCCCGGAGATTGCCTAGCGCCGTGACGGCGATTTGCAGCAGCTCCGAAACCTTCCACGTGGCGGCGGCGCCGGCGTACCAACGGCCGAGGAAGTAGCTTTCGCCGCGCGCGAAGACCGGCGAAGTCGTTAGGTGCCCCACGTAGTCCGCGGCATGCGCCACACCGGCCCCGTTGTAGTGGGCTTCCAGGGTCACCGCCCCGCTGCCGTGGAACCAGTCCACGCCCGCCGTGCCACGCGGTCGCAGAAGCTCGGCGCCGTCGAGGTCGTAGGGCCCGGCGGCCTCGGCCCGCAGCTTGAAGCTGCCCGCGATGGCGCTGACGCCGGCGAAGGCGATGATCTCGCGCCACTGCTTGGCCAGGGCGAGATGGGCGTCGAGCGACGAGAAATAGCCGACGACGCGCAGTCCTGCCGACAGGTCGCGCAGCGTGCCCCGGTCGGCCACCACGCCTTCGATCTCCAGCGTGCGCGAGTGCGAGTAGAGCAGGCGAAGGGCGTCGATGCCGCGCTTCTGCGAGGTGTCCAGCTCGAAGGGGGAGAAGGTGGTCCACAGATCGGCCACCCGGAAGAGCGCGGCGAGGCCCCAGGTGATGGCCTGGCGCCCCAAGGTCACGTCGAAGTCGCCCAGCCCCGCGTGCACCGCCAGGCGATCGACGTCGTGTTCGAGCAGCAGGCGCTCGTCGTCGTAGGCCACGCTCCGCAGGTCCACGGTGCGCTGGGGAACGGCGCTGGCGCCGAGACCCAGCTTCTCGCCGCCGAGCGCTTCGCTGCTCACGCGTAGGAAGCCCCGTTGATGCAGTTCGGCCGTGACGTGCTCTCCGAGAGCGGCTTTCCACTCCAGGCGCAGCACGCTGGCCGACAGTCCCAGGTGATCGGCCGGCGGCGGCTCCGGCGCGCCGGGGCCGAGATCGAAGTCGAGCCTCTGCAGGCCTCCCAGCGTGAGCGCGTACCCGCCGAGCGCCAGGCCGCCGTGCTCGGCGTCGAGCAAGCTCTGCTCGGCGCGGGCGCTGCTTTCGGCGGCCAGCGCCACCACGAGCCCGGACACGAGAAGCGCGCGCATCAAGTCGGACTCTGCTCCTCGTCGCCCACAATGCTTCCGTCGCGCAAGCGCACCACGCGCCGCGCGCGCGCGATGACTTGCGCATCGTGGGACGCGAGCACCAAGGTCAGGCCATCGCTGCGATTGAGATCCTCCAGGAGATCGAGCAGCGACGCGGAGCTTTGGCTATCGAGGTTCGCGGTGGGCTCGTCGGCGAGGACGAAAGCCGGCTTGGGCGCGATGGCGCGCACCACGGCCACCCGTTGCTGTTGGCCGCCCGACAGCTCATGCGGTCTGCGGTGCTGCATGGCTCCCAGGCCGACGCGCTCGAGCAGGGGCAGGACGATGGCGCGCCTTTTCGCCGCAGACACGCCTTGCAGGAGCAGGGTGTATTCCGCGTTTTCGTACGCGGTGAGCACGGGCAGGAGATTGAAGGCCTGGAAAACAAAGCCGATGTGCGCCAGGCGAAAGCGGGCGGCCGCCGCGCGCCCGAGCCTCGTTACCTCGCGCCCCGCAATGGTGACGCGGCCCGAGGTCGGGGGGTCGAGGGTTCCGAGCTGGTTGAGCAGGGTCGACTTGCCCGAGCCCGAGGGGCCGGCGAGCGCCACGAACTCGCCGCGCCGACAGGCGAAGTCCACCGCGCGTAGCGCGTGCACCTCGACCGTGCCTTGCCGGTAGATGCGCGAGAGTTTTTCGGTTCGGACGATGGCTTCATCGCTCGTCATGGTATGGCCTCTGCTATTCGTAGGTCCGCATGGCTTGCACCGGATCGAGCCGCGCGGCCCTGAGCGCGGGGTAGCACGCGCTGAGCACGACGATGGCGACCACGCCGGCGCCCCCCGCCACCCAGCGCACCGGATCGATGACGCTGCGCAGGCGCAGGTCTTGCACCATCACGCCGGCCATCTCCACCTCCATGCCCGACAGTCCCGCCAAGTCGATCCCCCAACGACTGAGATAGAAGTGCAGCGAAAGCGCGATTAGGTAGCCGAGCGCGACCGAAAACAGCGTGAGAACCGCCGTCTCGGCGAACACCAGGCGCGCGGTGCGGGCCGGCGTCACCCCCAAGGCCGACAGCAGTCCCAGCTCGCGCACGCGCTCGAGCACCGACATCAAGAAGGTGTTGGCGATGCCGAACGCCATGATGACGAAGACCACCAGCCCGAAGAGCCAGGCGAAGGATTTGTCGGCACGGATGGCGCCCAGGAGCTCCGGCAGGGCCTGGTCCCAGGTCAGGACCTCGACGGGAGAGCGGCTGTGCTGCAGCTCGGCGCGCAGCGCGCGGGCCACCTCGTCGCGTCTGGCGTCGTCGGTCAGCACCAGGCCGATCTCCGTGCGGCGGCGGCCCGCGTTCACCACCTGGGCGGCGGCCGGAAGCGAGGTGAAGGCCACGCCTTCGTCGAGACCGGAATTGGGTCGCAGGATTCCGGAAACGTGAAAAAGGGCACGGGCCAGCTCGCCTTTGGGATCGGCGCAGGTGATGACGGCGCGATCGCCGAGCTCGAGCCCGAGCTTCGCGGCGAGCTTGTGGCCGACGACCAGGGGATCCGCGTCGCGTGCGGCCAGAAAGGAGCCCTCGGCAACGAAGGGCGCCAGGTCGAGGAGGGGCGTCTCGGCCTTGGCGTCCACGCCCAAGAGTCGCACCGACGCGGCCCCGCTCGGCGAGGAGAGCAAGCCTTGCACGATGATCCGCGGAATCGTGTGGCGCACGAAGGGCAGCTCGTGCGCGATCGCGGCGATTCGCGCGGGCTCCTCGAGGAGCAGATCGCCGGCGCGGCTTCTGTGCCAACCGCGCGCGTGCACGAGCACGCTGCCGCCCGCGGTCTTGACCGCCGCATCGAGCATCTGGTCATAGCTCGCGTCGGAAACGCCGAAGGTGGTCAGCAAGGCGGCGAAGCTCAGGGTGATGGCCGTGGCCGAGATGATCGTCCGGGTCGGGTTGCGCCACAGGTTGCGCCAGCCGAGGCGTAGGTCGTTCACGCTCACAGCCTCCCCGAGATGGTGCTCGCCAGCTTGATGCGGGAGCTGGCGAGCGCCGGCCAGAGTCCGCACAGAGCCCCCACGCCCAGCACGGCCACGGCGGGCAGGACGACCATGCCCGGGCGCAAGACGAAGTAGATGCGCGAATGGAAGCTGATGCCGGCGAAGGTGAATCCCTGCGAGCCCAGGGCCGCGAGGTCGAGTCCGGCATGGGCGTGGTAGGCCGATAGGCCCCACCCGAGCAGGGCCCCCAGCACCGCTCCCATGCTCGCCAGCAGAACCGACTCGACAATCACCAGAGTCCCGAGGCGCGCCGGTGTCACCCCCACCGACATCATCACCGCGAACTCGCGCTTGCGCTCGAGCGCGGACATGCGCTGGGCGTTCAAGATGCCGAGTGCGGCGATGAAGTAGACGATGGCATAGAGCACGATCATCGAGTTTCTCGACAGCTCGATCATCTGGTGCAGATCGGGAACGAGTTGCTTCCAGGTGCGCGCCACCAGCTTCGGTCCCGCGCCGGCGGCGATGACCGCGCGGATGCCCGTCGCGACGTGGTCGAGAGCGACGCCGCGCTCGCTGCGCACCACGAGCTCATGGGCCTGGCCCTCGAGGGCCGCCAAATAGGCCACGTCCCCAAGGCGCATCCAGGCCGCCTGGCGATCGAGGTCGCTGGTGCCGGTGCGGGCGATGCCCACCAGCCGCAAACGGTCGTCACCCATCGTTCCGTCGGCTGCCTGCAACATCACCACGAGGTCGTCGCCCACCTTGACCGCGAGCAGGCTCGCCAGGTCCTGTCCCAGCACGACCTGCCGCTCGCGCTCCCCCGCCGTGACCCGGGGCGATAGCCACGTGCCGGCCACGACGGACTTGGCGACGTCGCTCGCCTGCGCCTCGATCGCCGGATCGACCCCGAGGACCAGGGCGCCCTGCGATCGCGTCTTGTGGCCGAGCAGTCCGAAGGTCAGAAGGCGCGGGGCCACGGTCCGCACCCCGGGCACGCGGCGCACGCTTTCGAGCAGGGCGGGGCTTGCCGTAAAGGCGTTGTAGACCGAGCTGTCGTGGGCGTGCGCCTCGGACTCGATGCGCAGGTCGCCGAGCTGCATGGCGGTCGCGCTCTCGGTCATGGTGACGAGGAACGCTTCCATCAAGCCGTCGCTCCAGATGAGCATGGCGACGGCGACGGCCACGCCGCCGAGGGTCAGTCCGCTGCGCCAGCGGTTGCGCGCGAGGTTGCGCAGGGCCAGTCGTATCATCGCTTGGCCACGCGGCGCAGCCCCCGCTGCGTGAACAGGCTCGGGTCGACCTTGACCCCGAACTTCAGATCTTGGTATTCGACGCGCGTCGATTCGCCGGGCTTGTCGGTCGGCACCATCACCATGGTGAAGGGGATGCGGCGCCCGGCCAAGGGGTGCGGATCCGCGTAGCTCAGCGTGCGAACGATCTTGGCACCGTCGAAGTAGTCCGCGCGCAACGGCATGTAGTCGCCGGGATCGAGGAGGAAGACGACACGGCTCCATACGACGGGGGCCTTGGGCTTGGGCGCGAGGGTCACCTGCAACAGGCGCTGGCCGCCTTCCTCGTGCCACGCCAGGCTGGCGTCGTAGTCCTTGAGGAAGTCGGTTTCACGCATGAGATCGTCGTTCGTGAAATGGCTGCCCATCCAATCGTCGGAAAGCAGCGAGCTGGGTATGCGCACGAGCTGGTCGGCGCGCGGGGCGTAGGTCCACAGGCCCTCTTCGGAGCGTAGGGTCGCGGCGCCCGCCTCTCGCGCCGGCGCGCGCACCACGACGAGAGCGTCGTCTTTGCCTCGCGTCCACGCCTCCAGCGTGAGCTCCCGGCGGTAGCGCTCGGTGACGACCTTCATGGTCATGCGCGCGTGCGACGAATCCGCGCGGTAGAGATCGTTGAGCCGATCGACGACCTGCTTGACCTCGGGCAGACGCGGTGGTGGTTCGGCCGCGCAGACGTGTCGGGCTCCGCCGAAAGTACCGGCCAGGACGACGAAGAGCCAAGCGAGCTTCATGAATCCTCCGTGCGCCCGACGGGCGCCGATTTCACGAGTCGCGATGGCATGGCCGGGCTTCGCCCGGCGGAGCCAGACCGCGAGAAGGGATGGAAACCGTCCCAGGGTTTCCATGTCAACGGGATGCCCGTGCACGGGCGAGCCAGGCTTGCGACGCTCCCGCACCAGGCTGTGCACAGCGGCAGCCGTCGCTGCCGACCCGCCATGTTGTTGATGATGAGGGAGTCACCAGGTCGAGTCATGCAGAAGGATGGCGATGTCGTTGTTGGCACCATGGCTCCTTTCCACGGGCGCGAATGTGGACTCGTCTTGGCCTCTGTGGAAGGGGCCTTCGAAACCCCGCGGCGAGCCGTCACACGGGGGTACTCTGCCACGTCTGGCGTGGGCAGGCGCGACGATTCGTCATGCTGCGGGGGCCCCGTCGGCTTCAGGGCGGTCGATGCCTTGTCGGGCACCGGAAATGCACGGCGCCGGGGCATGCCAACCAGACACATGGAATCCCTTCCTGGGGAACGGCTTTTCGCAGCGCGAACGCCCGTTGACGGACGTCGGTGCGGCCGCCGTATCCTCCTGGCGGAGGACGACGGCTCGTTTCGCTACTTGCTGGCCCGAACTCTGCGCAAGGATGGCTATCGGATCATCACCGTGGCCACAGGCGTCGATCTTGTGGACATCTTGAGTGATTCGCTGAGCTCGGATTCCTCGGTGGGGAGGTTCGATCTCGTGTTGTCGGACGTGCGCATGCCGGGATGGCAGGGCATCTCCGCGCTGGCCGGCTTCCGCGGCCACCCGGACATGCCGCCCTTCATCTTGTTCACGGCCTTCGGCGACGAGGAAACACACCGGCGCGCCCTCGAGCTTGGGGCGCTCGCGCTGCTGGACAAGCCCTTCGACATCGACGATCTGCGCGGGCTGGTGGCGGAGGCGCTCGACAGCTGACCCCCTGTGCTTCGATTTCGAGGGACCGCAGCGCCAAAGGTCGATGCCCATGGCCAAGCCGTTTCTCCCGCTGGAGTCGAGCGCGACGTGCGGGGGTGTGTGCGAGACATCCCGCCACACAGAGGCATCTTGCCGCAGGCCTTTTCTCGCATGGCCCGGCAGGATCGGCGGCCTTCGCCTGCAATGATCGCCGGCTGGCGCGGCCGTTCAGGGGTTCTGGTCCGAAGTCCGGAGGGGCGCCCGGGCGTGCGCAGTTGGCCCGGCCTATGCGTTGTCCCCGGATGGACGACCTTGGGCCGTCAATGAGGGAGGCGAAAATGCTATCGGCCGCAGCGAACACCAATGACGGGTCAGCGGATCTTCGCATCATCATCCTTGCCGCAGGGGATGGGACTCGCATGGCGGATTTCACCCGCCGTCTCCACGGGCGAGAAGTGCCCAAGCAGTCTGCCGAACTGCTCGTGGGGCGCAGCCTGCTGCAGGAGACGGTCATGCGTGCCTCACGATTGGCGTCGCCCGACCGGATGTACGTGGTGGTCCCGCGCGTATGGGCCGGCGTTTCGAAACGCCAACTGTCCTCCTGGCCCGGCATCAACCTCGTCGTCCAGCCCGAGAATCGAGGCACGGCGGTCGGAGTCCTGCTGCCGCTTGCGGTGGTCTTGGCGGACGCCCCGGATGCGAGCATGGTGGTCATGCCCTCGCACGACTACATCGTTCGTTCCGAGCCATTCCTGCAAGCCATCCACCGGGCGTTGGCCGCGACCTCGACGTCATGCGTGGCTTTGTTGGGCGTGGTGCCGGATCGCGCCGGGGCCAACTACGGCTGGATCCTTCCGGGAGACCCCCTCGGGGAGGATGTCTACCGGGTCGGCGGATTCGTCGACAATCCCACCTCCGAGGCAGCCATGCATCTACAAGCCGCCGGCGGGTTGTGGAACTCGCTCGTCATGGCGGCGCGCGCGGCGAGACTCTGGCAATCGGTTTCTGCGATGGTGCCCGGCATTGCCAGGACCATTGCCAGCCTGTGGCGCCAAGAGAGCCAATTGGGCGATGCCTATCGCACGCTGCCGAGCGTACACCTGAGCCACACTGTGCTCGCCAGCCACGCCGAAATGGTGGTGCTTCCGGTGAAGGGTTCGGGGTGGGCTGGCCTCGACTCTCCCGATGGTGTGTTCGGATCCCTTGGCGGCACCGGCCACCTGCAACCACTGCTATGGCGCGTCGCGCGGCAGTCTCGATCATCGGGCTCGGTCCGGCTATCCGGCAATTGACCGCGCGGATCTCCGGGCCGGTCGCGGTCTGGCACGCATGCAAGAGGGGTATGTCGAGAGCGGCCGTGCCCACCACGCTGGTTTCTTTGCTGCTTGGCGGCCACAGCACGCTGAGCACGGCGCGTGTCCGGCCGCTCAGGGCGATGTCCGAGGCGGGCCGGTGCAGCAACGCAGTTTTGGCCTTCTCGATCTGGCTGCGCAGGCGCTGCGCATCTATTGGGACCCGGTCGTTGAGCATGGCCTCACAGTTCTGATGGATCTCGGCGCAGTGGTTCCTCGGCGTGCCACCTTCGAGGTAGTGCTGCAGGTTGTCACGCAAGAGCGCGTACACGATCCATCGGACCTCGAGCGAGCCTTTGGGACCGAAAACCGCCAAGCTCATCGCTGCGGTGCGGGACCGGCCCTTGAGGGCACAAGGCTCTAGAGCACGTCGGCCACGAGCGAGAAGATCTTCTTGAACGGCCGGCCGGGCCGAAGCGTCACTGTCTCGTTGCGCTCGATCATGAGGTCTTCGTTCTTGAAGGTAAGGCGGTGCGTTCCGCAGGGCAGTGGGTAGTTCACAAGCGGGGTGAGCTTGCCGGTGGGTCTGCCGTCGATGAGCACCTCGGCCCAGGGTTTGGACGCGATGGTCGCGACGCAATTGCCCGCAACGGCCGACGGCCGGCCATAGCTCTCGAAGATGTCCTCGGCCGGGAGGGGTTGGTCCTTTCCCTGGCTCCGGCTGCGGGAAGTCTCCTCGAACAGGTCTTTGCCCGGCGAGAGTCGCTCGGCGGTTGCTGACGACCGGCGTGTCAGACTCCGCTTGCGGCCGGACGTGTTGCTGACTTTCGCGACCGGCGCTGGTCGGGACGGGCCGACGGTCGACCGCGACCTGGGCGGCGTACCGGCGAAGCCCGGCTGGGCGCGGGTTGCCGGATTCGGAACGAGATCCGCGTGCAGCAAAACGATGCGTCCCGGCTCCTGGACGAAATGCTTCCGCCAGGGTCGGAACAACGGATTGCCCTTGATCTCGATCACGTGCGGCCCGGGAGCGATGCGCGTGGCGTGCAGACGGTTATTCGCCGGCCCGCCGCGCTTTTCGAGCACGGGCGGCCGCCCGTCGAGCAAGACCATACTGACCGGTGGCGCGCCCGTCAGAGCAAAGCCCGTGTCCGGCGAAGGCCGGAGGACTATGTCCAGGTGGCCCTTCTGTCCTGCACTGATTTGAATGTTGCTTTCGAAGGGAACATAGCCGGGGCGTGAAACGGCCAGGCGGTGGACGCCCGCACGTGCGGCGAGCCGGAAGGGTGGTCCGCCGGCGAATGGTTCGCCGCCGACGGTCACGCGCGCGTCCGGCGGCTTCACCGAGAGCTGCAGCAGCCCCGCCCGTGGCCACAGCCAGTAGCCCCCCGCGCCGGCCAGCACAAGGAAGAGCGCAACCGCCGCATAGGTCCCGAGGCGCGAGCCGCGCCTCGGGACGGGCGGCATCGCGTAGGGCGGTTGCTGCGAGACCAGCGGCGGTGGCTGCGCCAAGATGGGTGCTCCCGGGAAAGGCGTGGCCGGGAAGGATTGGGCCGGCGAGGCAAGCTCGAACGGCGTTCCGGGCGCGAGCCGGGCTTGAGGACTGATGGACATGGGCCATGTGTGCAACAGAAAGGCAACACGGCGGAGCCAGAGGGTTGGCCGCCGCATTCATGCGTGCGAAGGCCGCGAGATCAAGACTGCCGTGTTCTCGACACCGAACGAGAACTGCAAACGTAGTGCCAGCGACGCTGGCTCGGCGGCCCAAGGGCGCAACCCCACGAAAACGGGCGGTGCGTTCGGGTGGCAGAATGTCACGCGAGTCGTGTTGCCACACGAGTCGGCCCGACGAATTCTCGTCTGGCTCGGCGTGCCGGCTTGGAGGTTCTTGGGAGTATCTCGCGTGGTCGGGGGCTCTCGTCGACTACCCAACCGAGCAGAGCCATTGGGAGTGCCTTCGTCGCTCGTGTGCCCGATGCCATGGCATTGCGAAACCCAATGACCCGCGGGCGAAGAGCCCCATGCGAGGCCGGCGGCTCTGCCCGAATCGGCGGGGCAGGCCGGGTTGGCCTGCCCCGTGCATCTATGCCGAAGGAACCCGAATCGTCGAAGGGAAAGCCGTTCCCATGAGAGAGGCATCCGCGTTCGCTGTCGGGAGCCGCCCCCAGGGCTCGGCCGAGAACGCAGTCGTCGTCGCTCTCAAGCGGGTTGTCGCGCTGCCGGTCGCCGATCGCCTGGCCGGGGGCGACGGGCCAATACCGGGCCGGGCCCCTTGCGCCTTCGACGGCGCTCTGGATAGTCGGGCGGCCCGGGTTCGCCTTTCCCGGCTCGGCGAAGAATCGGCTGGCCAAGGCGGCGGACTTCGGGTAGGTGAGCTTCGGAGAGCAACATGACGCCAGTTTTGCCATCACCACAGCCTCCCAGCCTCGGTTTCCGGCGAGTCGTGATCGCCGACATCCGGCCCGCGGTCGATGGCGGCCGCTATCCCACGAAGCGCGTCGCGGGCGACCGGCTGGCGGTCTCCGTGGATCTGGTCGCCGATGGCCACGATCATCTGTGCGGCGACCTGCTCGTGCGCGCCTCGGCCGACGCCGACTGGGTTCGCTATCCGCTGGAGCCGCAGGGCAACGATCTCTGGCAAGCCGCGTGCGAGCTTTCGGCAATCGGCCGCTGGAGCTACACGGTCGAGGCCTGGGTCGACGCTTTTGCCACGTGGCGGTGGGGGATCGAGCGCAAGGCTGGCGCCGGCGTGGATGTCTCCGTCGAGATGCTCGATGGCGCACGCCTGGTGCGCGAGGCGGCCGCGCGCGCCGCGGGAGACGACAGAGCGTGGCTCGAGGAGCGCTCCCGCCGCCTGGCCGAGCCTTCGCCGCTGGCCGAGCGAGTCGCCGCGGCTCTCGACGCGCAGCTCTCGCTCCTCATGCGGCGCTACCCGGATCGCTCGCAGGCCACGCGCCACGAGCCGCCGCTCGACGTGGTGGTCGATCCGGTATGGGCGCGTTTCTCCGCGTGGTACGAGCTGTTCCCGCGCTCGTGGGGCGAAGCGGGCCGGCACGGCACGTTCGACGACGTCGCGGCTCGGCTCGATTACGTCGCCTCGCTGGGCTTCGACGTTCTCTACCTGCCGCCCGTCCATCCCATCGGGCACACGCATCGCAAGGGTCGCAACAACGTCGTGTCTTGCGAGCCGAACGATCCGGGCAGTCCCTGGGCCATTGGCGCCGCGGCGGGCGGGCACGAGGCCGTCCATCCCGAGCTGGGCACGGTCGAGGGCTTTCGCCGCCTGGTCGACAAGGCGCAAGGTCTCGGCATCAAGGTGGCGATCGACATCGCCCTCCAGGCTTCGCCCGATCATCCCTACGTCAAGTCGCATCCCGAGTGGTTCGTCCACCGCGCCGACGGATCCATCCAATACGCCGAAAATCCGCCGAAGAAGTACCAGGACGTCTATCCCTTCGACTTCGCGGGTCCGGCCTGGCGCGAGCTCTGGACCGAGATGCGGGGCGTGTTTGTCACCTGGATCGAGCGGGGGGTGCGCATCTTCCGCGTGGACAATCCGCATACCAAGCCCATTGCCTTCTGGCAGTGGTGCATCGAGAGCCTCAAGGCGGACTATCCCGATCTGGTCTTCTTGGCCGAGGCGTTCACGCGCCCCAAGATGATGTACGCCTTGGCCAAGGTCGGGTTCTCGCAGTCGTACACCTACTTCACGTGGCGCACCACCAAGGCGGAGATCGAGGCCTACCTGCGGGAGCTGACGAGCGGCGAGATCGCCGAGTTCTTCCGTCCCAACTTCTGGCCCAACACTCCCGACATCTTGCCCGAGCACCTGCAGTTCGGCGGTCGCCCGGCCCACCTGACCAGGGCCGTGCTCGCCTCGACCCTTTCGTCGAACTGGGGCATCTACGGCCCGGTCTTCGAGCTTCTGGTGCACCAGGCTCGCCCCGGCAGCGAGGAGTACCTCGACAACGAGAAGTACGAGCTGCGCACCTGGAACCTGCAGGATCCCCAGAGCCTGGCTCCCGTGCTTCGCCGGCTCAACCGCATCCGGCGGGAATCGCCCGCGCTGCAGAGCATGGCCGGCCTCGCATTCCATCCCACCGACAACGAGTACATCCTCTGCTACAGCAAGCGCAGCCCCGACGATTCGGACGTCATCCTGGTGGTCGTCAACCTCGATCCGGGGCACCGGCATACCGCATGGATCACGTTGGATCACGCGGCGCTCGGCGCGGATCCCCACGCCCCTTTGCAGACCCACGATTTGATCGGCGACGGGCGCTACCTGTGGCAAGGGCCGCGCGCTTTCGTCGACCTCGACCCGGGCGTGATGCCAGCGCACGTCCTGCGCGTGTACCGCAAGCTGCGACGCGAGAATGCCTTCGAGTACTTCCTCTAGCCCGACCGGAACGCCCCTGGCCCAGGAGACCCTGTCATGAGCAAGTCCACGAGCGACTTCCTATTCGGGGACACCGACCTCCATCTGTTCGCCGAGGGCACGCACGCGCGGCTCTACGACAAGCTCGGCGCGCATCCCGCCATGAAGGGCAAGAGCACGGGCACCTGTTTCGCCGTCTGGGCCCCCAATGCCGCCCGCGTGGGCGTGGTCGGCGACTTCAACGGCTGGCGCGACCCGCACTGGCTGGCCTCGCACGAGCGGAGCGGGATTTGGAGCGGCTTCGTGCCCGGCGTCGGCCCGAACGCGCTGTACAAGTACCGGATCGAGTCGCGCTTCCACGGCTACCAGGTCGACAAGTGCGATCCGCTGGCTTTTGCCTGCGAGATGCCGCCCGCGACCAGCGCACGCGTGGTCGACCTCGACTACGCGTGGGACGACGGCGCATGGACGAAATCCGCGCGCGAGCGCCAAGCCCTCGGCTCGCCGATGTCGATCTACGAGCTGCACCTGGGTTCGTGGCGGCGTGTGCCGGAGGAAGGCAACCGCAGCCTGACCTACCGCGAGCTGGCGCCGCTGCTCGCGTCCTACGTGCAACAGATGGGGTTTACCCACGTGGAGATCATGCCCGTGGCCGAGCACCCCTTCTACGGGTCGTGGGGCTATCAGGTGACCGGGTTCTTCGCGCCCACGGCGCGTCTTGGCTCGCCCCAGGACTTCATGTTCCTGGTCGACACCTTGCACCAGCACGGCATCGGTGTCTTGCTCGACTGGACGCCGGCTCACTTCCCAACCGACGAGCACGGGCTCGTCTACTTCGACGGCACCCACCTCTACGAGCACGCCGATCCACGACAGGGAATTCACCCGGACTGGGGCAGCGCCATTTTCAACTACGGGCGCAACGAGGTGCGCAGCTTCCTCATTTCGAATGCCTGCTTCTGGCTGGACCGCTACCACGTCGACGGGCTGCGGGTGGACGCCGTGGCCTCGATGCTCTACCTCGACTATGCGCGCCGGGCGGGCGAATGGGTGCCCAATCGCTACGGCGGCCGAGAGAACGTCGAGGCCATCGACTTCCTGCGCGTGTGCAACGAGGCCGTGTACCGCCACTTCCCCGCCGCGCAAACCATCGCCGAGGAGTCGACCGCGTGGCCGATGGTGTCGCGGCCGACCTACGTCGGGGGCCTGGGCTTCGGTTACAAGTGGGACATGGGCTGGATGCACGACACCCTCTTCTACATGCAGCAGAACCCCGTGCACCGGTCGTACCACCACCGCAGCCTCACCTTCCGCGGCCTCTATGCCTCCAGCGAGAACTTCGTCTTGCCGCTGTCCCACGACGAGGTGGTGCACGGCAAGGGCTCGCTCGTCGGCAAGATGCACGGCGACGAGTGGCAGCGCTTCGCCAACCTTCGTCTGCTCTATTGTTACCAGTGGGCGCAGCCCGGCAAGAAGCTGCTGTTCATGGGCGGCGAGTTCGGCCAGTGGCGCGAATGGAACCACGAGGGGAGCCTGGACTGGCACCTGCTCGGCGAGGGACCGTACCACTGCGGCGTGGCCCATCTCGTCGGCGAGCTGAACCGACTCTACCGCCAGGAGCGCAGCTTGTACGTCGGCGACGCCGCCCCGGCAGGCATGTCCTGGATCGACGCCAACGACGCGAACCACAGCGTGCTGGCGTTCCTGCGCAGGAGCGGATCGCCGGAGGACGACGTTCTGTGCGTCTTCAACTTCACGCCGGTGCCGCGCTGCAACTACCGGCTCGGCGTCGACGTCGAGGGCTACTGGCAGGAGATCCTGAACAGCGACGCGCAGGCCTTCGGCGGCAGCGGTCAAGGCAATCAGGGCGGCGTCGAAGCCGCGCCGTATCCGTCGCACGGTCGCCGCTTCTCCGTGGTCCTGACGCTGCCGCCGCTGGCCGCGCTCTTCCTGCGGGTGACCGCGCCGGCAAGACCGTAGCTGCGGCCAGTTTGGTCGGCATCGTCGTCGCGGGATATACTTGCGAGCGTGTCGTCGGCAGCCAGCGACTTCGACCTCGTCTTTGCGGCGCTCGAGCAGCGAAAAGTCCGCTACCTCGTCGTAGGCGGGGTCGCAGTGGTGCTGCACGGATATCCGCGCTTCACTGCCGATCTCGATCTGATCGTCGATTTCGATCGCGCCAACGTGACGGCCGCGATAGAAGCGCTGACCTCACTCGGCTACCGGCCGCGTGCGCCCGTGGCCGCCATGGACTTCGCCGATCCGGAGAAGCGGCGCGAGTGGATCGAGGACAAGGGGGTTGTCGTGTTCAGTCTGTGGAGCCCCGAGCATCCAGCCACCGAGGTCGACCTGTTCGTCGCGGAGCCGTTTCCCTTCGCGCCGGCCTGCCGGCGAGCCACGCGCGTCGCGCTCGGGCCGCTGTCGGTTCCGGTGGCCGCCATACCGGATCTCATCGGGCTCAAGGAGAAGGCCGGTCGTCCCAAGGATCGCGATGACATCGAGAAGCTGCGCGAGATCCTCGCGCAAGGGGGAGGGCGTGGCTGAGCCCGGCGGGGCGCAGGCCTGGCGGGCCCATGCGCGCGAACAGCTTCTGGCGTGGCTGCGGCTGACGCCGCGGCAGCGGCTCGACTGGCTTTGGCAGGCCAAGGGTTTCGCGGAGCGCGTGCGGAAGGCAGCCGCCGAGCGCGGCCTTCCCGGCTGCTTGTCGGGTGCGAAGGAATCCCGAGGGCAGTGGTAGTCGCCGCCAGGTGTCCAACTTCCTCGTGCTCGAGGCGGACCGCACGGATCTGCGCGCATGTCCGCGCTACGACCGGAACTACTCCAGAAACCGTTAATGTCTCGGCGAACGGAGCTCCCGCGGCCGACGACGCCTCGAAAGGATTGCCCGGGACTCCGCGACCGCGGAAGTCGGGCTAGTCGTGACGGCGGCTCGACTTGCGGGCTTTCGACGGACGCTTCGCGGGTTCGGAGTTGCTGACCACCTCGGCCGGCTGGCTCACCCCAGTGAAGCCGGTCAACTTGGCCTTCTCGCACTTCCCGTTGACACAGGCCCAACGGTACCCAGGGGCGGGAAAACCAACGGTGTCGACGCAGTCGAAGCAGTCGATGCACTTTCCTCGTCCCAGCTCCCCGTGCGGGTCGATGGGCAGGACGGCGGTGGCCGCCTGGGTTTCCTCCGGCGCGGGGGTCGGGGTCGAAACCGGAGCTGCGGGCGGCGGCGACTGGGTGGCCTGTGGCTTGGAAGGCGCCGAGGCGCAGGAGCTCGCGAGCGCCACAACGAAGGAACCGGTGAGCAAAGTACGCATCATGGCATCGACCTCCTTTTTTCCGGTGGCAACCCAACGTCCCATTTCCACGTCCCTGCGACCTTCGTGCCAGCAAGGGGACCGCGCCAAACGGCAGGAAATTCCAGCGATGCCGCGGAATGCAGGCGAAACCGCGGGGCTCCCCGCGCATCCTTTCGTGGCGAGATGTCGCATGAGGCGAGATGCCACGGCCCCTGTCTTCGCCGCTGCGCTTCTCGAAATGGGGCAATCCCTCGGGCGCCACCCGGGCGCGTCATGGGCAACTTGCCCGGGCCGGACCGGTTCTCCCGGGACCTACTCTCCGTCCGCGCGGGTCAGCACGGGACGCTCGACTTCGAGCACGAAGGTGCCGAGACGCGACTCCAGCCCCATGACGGGCACGACGAGAAGCATGCCGTTGTTGGCGCAAGGCACCTTTTGCACGCTCGACGATTCGGCCGGCAAACCCGACACCAGGGCGCCAAGCGCGCTGCCGCGTTGCCTGCGGTCGCCCGCCCCGATCACGGTGCCGTCTCGCTTGGCCACGAAGGCACGCCGGACGCGCGGTCGTTTGGCCAGGCCTTGCATGTATTCCTGGACGTCTTCGAAATCGTCGCGCACCAGCTCCGCGCGCACGGCCCACTCGGTGGTCACCACCGCCAGCTCGATGGCCTCGGCAAACGCCGCATCGACCTGACGTTGCAGGCGCTCGAACAGAGCCTCCGCCGCCCGGCGCGCTTTGGCGCGCGCGCGCAGCAGGCTACCTATTCGCCACAAGTACATCGCCAACACCGTGGCGGCCCAGGTCGCCACGGCCACCAGCAGCAGCAGCTCGGGTCTCGTCGCCTCGATCTTCGCGAGGATCTTCTGCCACAGGATGACGGTTGTGATGGCCAGCGCGGCCAAGAGGCCCAAGACGACCAGCCAGGCATTGCGGGACGACTTCCTACGCCTCGGCGCGGGCGGCGCGGGCGGAGACGCCGGACTCATGCGAACCTCTTCCGGGGTTGAACGATGGGTTGAGGCAAAACGTGACCATCTTGCATTACTTCGGCGTTTCGGTCCACCTCCGGACCGGGAAGGAGTGCTTCTTGTGCCGAGGCTGGCTACGAGTGGCCATCTCGTGCACGAGGCGGGTTGCCACGCGAGACGTAGTGCCTCGCCGAACCGGCTGCCAATTGGTCCGAACGGCCTAGGACGGTCGCCCGTCGGCTTGGCACACGGACTGCAAATCGCGTCGCCCATGGAGGTCTGCGATGAAGAAGAACGTCGAACCGGAGTTTCCACTGTTGTCGACCGCGCCGCGGGAACCAGTGGGCACGATGAAGCGCCGGGCACGCGTGCTCATCGCCGAAGACGACTATGCCTTCAGGGACATGCTCGCCTTCGCATTCGAAGACGATGGCTATGAAGTGGTGGCGGTTGCCGATGGCTACTCTCTGCTCGAGACACTCGGAGCCTCGCTACTGCCCGCGTCGAACGTCAAGCCATTCGATCTGGTGGTTTCGGACATCAAGATGCCCCGCTGGAGTGGTCTGGTCACCCTGGAGAAGTTGAGCGGAAGCCCGATGGCGCCTCCCATCGTCGTGATCACGGCTTTTGGCAGCGACGAGGTGCACCAGCGGGCCAAGCAGGCGGGCGCGGTGACCGTGCTCGACAAGCCCTTCGACATGCAAGACCTCGTGGAGCTCGGCCGCCGCGTGATTACCCAGAAATCGGCACGCAGCGAGAGAGCGGCGATCGGCTTTGCCTAGAAGCCGCGGATGGAAGCATCCACAGGAAGAGGCCGAGGAAACAGAGCCGGAGCACGAGAAGCCTTTGGGCCATTCCAGTCCGTCCGTGCGTCTCCGTTGCTCCTGGTTCTTTCCCGACTGACCGGCACTATGGCTGGGAGCCATCGGAGTCTGCCGCCGTGACCAGCAAGGCGACCGGCAGCTCGTCGAGAATCTCGGCGACGGCCAGCGTGCGCGCCTCATCGTTGCCTTGCGGCTCGACGGGGGTGCCGGTCAATACGTCGACCAGCCCGCTCGTGCCTGCCGGGAGGCCAATGCGGGTGTCACGCCAAACCCGCGCGCCGACGGGCAGCCGCAAACTGGCCGCCCCCAGGCCGCCGCACAGGCGGGGCGCCACCGCCACCACGAGCGTCCTGTCCGCGCGCCGGCCCAAGGCCACGACATGCTCGCGCCGGGCGCCTTCCACGTCGAGCGGCAGGTACTCGCCATCGAGGAACACGGGGGCGAGTTGCCGGCGCAGGCGTAGCCCGGCGGCGGTGATGAAGTGCTTGATACGTCCGTCTTGCCAGGAGCGCAGCAGGCCGGCCACGAAAGACCGCCGTCGCGTGGCCGGCTTCCGGTGCCAGGAGCGCAGCAGGGCGGTCAGGAAAGACCGCCGTCGCCCCGTCGTCGTCCGTTCGTCCAGGTAGGGCTCCATGCGAGCCAGATCGCGCGCCAGAGCCGGAAAATCCACCGGGCACCGGTTGTCGGGATCGGCCAGGCTCAGGTTCCACGTCTCGCAGCCCTGGTAGAAGTCGGGCACGCCCGGGGAGGCCAGCTTGAGCACGAGCTGGGACAGCGAGTTGAGCATGCCCTGGAAGGCGATCCGGGCGCGCAACGGGGCGAAGCTCGCCAGGAACGCTTGGCCGGTTTTGGGGTCGAGGACCTGGGCCACGAACTGAAGGGTCGCTTGCTCGTAGGCACGGTTGTTGTTCACCCAGCTCGTGTGCAGCTTGGCCTCGCGCAGAGCCTTGAGCATGTAGGCCTGCATCCGGTCGACCAAGCCGTCGGGGGGCTCGATGCCTTCGTCCGTCGCGCTCGTCGCCGGCCAGGCGCCGAGCAAGGCTTGGTAGAAGAGGTACTCGTCGCCGCGGTCCGGGGCGGGCTCGCCGTCGACGTTGGTGCGCGCGGCGGCGCAAAGCCGGCTCCAGCGCGCGACGTGCTCGGCCCACGTGTCCGGGATCTCCGACAGCGCGTCCAGGCGGCAGCGCGCGTCTTCGCCGCGCTTGGTGTCATGCGTCGAGGTGGCCAGCATGGTGTAGGGCCAGCGTTCGCGGCGTTGCTGGTTGGCCTGGTGAAAGGCCCGCACCGAGATGCCGAAGCGCTGCGGGTCGCCACCCACTTCGTTGAGCGCGACCAGGACGTTGTGGCGATAGAACGCGGTATCCTCCACCCCCTTGGCCTGCAGCGGCCCGGTGTACTGTTGCAGCTTCAGGGCAAAATCCCGCTGCTCGCGCGCCAGAGCCTCGGGCGTCTCTTCCGTCTTGCGCGCCAGCAGCACGGAGCGCAGGAAATCGAACACGCTGCTCTCGACGGCGGGGTTGTGCCGGCGGGCCTGCGCGATGGCGGTTTCGATGACCTCCGCGTCGCTGCCGGTCGCACCAGCGTCTCCCAGGTAGGTGCGATACACGGGAAAACAGGCGACGACCTCGCGCAAGGCTTCGTGCAGGCTGATGAGGGTGAAATCGCGCGAGCGGCGGTCGTGCTCGGACACACGATCGAGGGCATTGGACAGCACGGCCAGCTCGCTGGCCAGCGAACTGCCGGCGATGAGCTGCTTGGACTGATAGACCACCTCGGCGAACGGCGTCGTCCGGCCGGTGAAGCGCGCGCAAAGGTCTTTGAGGGGCAGCGCGCCCCGGCCGTCCACCAACACGCCGTTGACCTCGTTCAGGAAGTCGTAGCCCGTCGTGCCGTCGAGGCGGAAGTCCTCGGGCAGGCGCTCGTTGCCCGTGAGGATCTTCTCGACCAGCACGTAGAGTGGCCGGCCGTCCGCGTCGCGCAGGACTTCCTCCAAGCGACGGAGGTAGCCGCGCGGATCCAGCAGCCCGTCGATGTGGTCCAGCCGCACGCCGGTGACCGCGCCGTCGCGCACCAGGCGCAGCAGGCCCTGGTGCACCTCGACAAACACGTCGTCGTCCTCGACGCGGACGCCGGCCAGACCGTTGATGTCGAAGAAGCGGCGATAGTTGATCTCGTGCAGCGCGGTCCGCCAGAAGGCCAGCCGATAGGCCTGCGCCTCGAGCAAGTCGTGCAGGAGATCGAAGCTGGCGGCATCGCCCGGCGTGCCGTTGAAGCGGGTGACGTTGCGCTCGATGTGCTCACGGATCGTGGCATTCGCCGCGGACAAGCGCAGAAGCCGCTCGCGCGCCACCTCCTTCTCGCGCTGTCGTATTTCGATCCGAGCCGGCTCCGTCTCGGTATAGACGGGCAGGTTCTGCAGCGCCGTGATCACGCTGAGAAACTCCCGCAGGTCGGCGCTGTCCGGCGGCAAGGCGGCTTTGAGCGTCTCCAGGTCGAAGCCGAGGAGGTGGCTCATCTGGCGCGGGTTGAGGGGCAACCGGTGCTCGAAGTAGGCGAGCTCGAAGCGGCCGTCGCGGTAGAGCACGCGCAACTCGCCTCGTTCCAGCACCCGGCCATAATGGTCGCCCAGCACCGGCAGCAACACCTTGTTGTCCAGCTCGGCCTTCAGGGGGTGCCAGTCGATATCGAAGAAACGCGCGTAGGGGGAAGACGGCCCGTTCTCCAGCACGTCCTGCCACCAGGGATTGGCCACCGCGTCGGCGGCCATGTGGTTGGGCACGAAGTCGAGCAGCAAGCCCAGGCCGTGCTGGCGCAGGGCCGCGCCGAGGCGCGCGAAGCCCTTGTCGCCGCCCAGCTCGGGATTGAGCTCGCGGTGATCGCAGATGTCGTAGCCGTGCGGGCTGCCGGGGGCGGCCCGAAACGACGGCGACGCGTACAGGTCGGTGATGCCCAGACGATCGAGGTAGCCGACCAGACCGGCCGCTTGTTCGAAGGTCATGGTGGCCGAGAGCTGGAGCCGGTAGGTCGAGAGTGGAACCCGCGCCAGGGCGGTTGCCGGGCGAGAGAGCGTGCGCTTCATGCCTGCGTCCTTTGCGATTGGCGGCCAAAGACCAGGGCGCCGGCTCGGCGAAACGCGATGGTCAGCGACGTAGGGGTGCGAGTGACGGCGGGCGGTTGCGCATCGGGCGCGAAGGCCGGTGCTTCCGTGTCGAGCGCGAGCTGCCAGTCCGTTCCCGGTCCGTATGCGTCGAGCTCGACCTTGCCGGCCCGAGCCGTTTGCGCCACGACCAGGCAGTCCGGATAGGCCATCGCCACGGTGCCGCCATGTGCCTCGACGACGGGCGTTCGCTCGACGCGCGGGAGCAGCGCGCGGCGGGTCGCGAGCAGGGTCTGGTGCAGGCGCCACACCGAAGCGAAGGGCTCCCGCTCGCGTTCGCTCCAATCGAGACGGCTGCGGGCAAACGTCGATTCCGCCTGCGGATCGGGAATGCGCAAGCGCAGCTCCGGGGACGAGAACGCCGCGAAGGCCCGAAACTCCTCGCGCCGGCCCTCCGTCACTTTGCGACCGAGATCCGGTTCGTGGTCGGTGAAATACAGGAATGAGCTTTTCGCCGCCCACTCCTGCCCCATGAACAGAAGCGGCGTCTCGGGCGCCATCAGCAAGAGCGCGAGCGCGGCCCGGTACGCGGCCGCGTCGATCTGATGGTGCAGGCGCTCGCCCAACGCGCGGTTGCCGACCTGGTCGTGGTTCTGCACGCAGAAAACGAAACGCCGCAGGGGTATGCCGGTCGTGTCGCTGCCGCGCGGCCGCCCCAAGCGCTCGACGGTTTGCCCCCGGTAGAAGAAGCCATGGGTCACGGTGTCGGCGATGTCGGACGGCTTCCCCGAGAAGTCCGCGAAGTAGCCGTCGCGATCGCCGGCCAGACAGCAGCGCATCTGATGATGGAAATCGTCGGCCCACACCCCATCGAGACCCCGGCCGCCTTCCGCCGGGGAGCGCACCAGCGCGGCCAGGTTGCGCTCGTCCTCGGCGATGACCAGACGGCGCGGGCCGGGCAGGGCGTGGGCGCGCTGCGCCAGCTCGGCCAGGAACGGGTGCGGGCTGTCGTCGCGCATGGCGTGGGTGGCGTCCAGGCGCAGGCCATCGAAGTGGTATTCCACGAGCCAGTGCAGCGCGTTCTCGATGAGGAAGGCCCGCGCGTGCTCGCTGTGCGGGCCGTCGAGGTTGGCGCCCAGGCCCCAGGGGGTGCGATGGCGATCCGTGAAGTAGTGGGGGCTGTAGACGCCGAGGTAGTTGCCGTCGGGACCCAGGTGGTTGTAGACGACGTCGAGGAACATGGCGAGCCCGAGCCGGTGCGCCTCGTCGACCAGGGCGCGCAGATCGTCGGGAGCGCCGTAGCAGCGAGCCGGGGCGAACAAGCACACGCCGTCGTAGCCCCAGTTGCGCCGGCCGGGGAAATCGCCAAGCGGCAGAAGCTCGATCGCGGTGACGCCGAGGTCGCGCACGAGGGGCAGGCGCTCGCGCACGCCGCGGAAGGTACCGGCGGGGGTGAAGGCGCCTACGTGCAGCTCGTAGAGCACGACGTCGGAAAGCTCGATCCCCGTCCACGCTTGGTCCGTCCAGCGAAAGCGCGACGGATCTGTGACCTCGGACGGACCATGCACGCCGAGCGGCTGCGCGCGCGAGGCCGGATCGGGATAGGGCCCCTGGCCGTCGACGCGGTAGCGGTAGCGCGAGCCCGCGTCGACGCCGTCCAGGCGCAGGGCGAAGTAGCCCTCGGCTTCCGCCGCCATGGGCTGCGCGGGGCCGCCCTCCAAAGCCAGCTCGACGGACTTCGCCGTCGGCGCCCATACGCGGAACCGGACGCTCTGCCCGTCGACCACGGCGCCCAGCCGCGGCTGCCATCCGTCCCGGCGCGCGCTCATGCTCATCGTTGACCTCGCGGCTTGACGTCGGCGGTGGCCGAGCGCAGGAGCGCGAGCGAGCGCGGCGCCAGACGGTAGCTGCCGACGCCCATGCGCACGCGCGGCTTGCCCCCGCGCTCGGAGGTGTCGAGCACGACCTCCCAGCGCTCGCCGACCGGGGGGGCGGGCAGAACGAAGCTGACGCCGGTGTGGCTGGCGCTCATGAGCAGGAGCAGGGTGTCGTCCGTGGTGCGCTCGCCGTTCTCGTCCATCTCCTGCATCACGTCGCCGCGCAGCTCCGCCGCCAACGCCCGGGCGTACCCTTTGTGCCAAGCCGCCTCGGTCATCTCGCGGCCAGCCGGATCCAGCCAGCGAATGTCCTTGACCCGCGCGCCGGGCTCGGCCTTGCCCCGGAAGAAGCTGCGGCGATGCAGCACGGGATGCTGTCTGCGCAAGGCGATCAACTGGCGCGTGAAGGCGAGCAGCGAACGGTCCAACTCGTCGGGATTCCAGTCGATCCAGCTTATCTCGTTGTCCTGGCAGTAGGCGTTGTTGTTGCCTTGCTGGGTGCGGCCCATCTCGTCGCCGGCGCACAGCATGGGCACTCCTTGCGAGAGCAGCAGCGTCGCCAGCATGTTCCGCTTCTGCTGCTGGCGCAGCGCTCGGATATTGGGATCGTCGGTGGGCCCCTCGTGCCCGCAGTTCCAGCTGTTGTTGTTGTCCTCGCCGTCGCGGTTGTCTTCGAGGTTGGCCTCGTTGTGCTTGCCGTTGTAGCTGACCAGGTCGTTCAGGGTGAAGCCGTCGTGGCAGGTGACGAAGTTGACGCTGGCGTGGGGCCGCCGTCCGCTGGTCGCGTAGAGGTCGCTCGATCCGGAAAGGCGCGTGGCCATCTCGGCCAGCATGCCGCCGTCGCCCTTCCAGTACTTGCGCACGCAGTCGCGGTACTTGCCGTTCCACTCGGCCCACAGCACGGGGAAATTGCCCACCTGGTAGCCGCCTTGCCCCAGGTCCCAGGGCTCGGCGATCAGCTTGACCTGCGAGAGCACCGGATCCTGGTGGATGATGTCGAAGAAGGCGCCCAGCTTGTCGACATCGAGGAGCTCGCGCGCCAGGGTGCTCGCGAGATCGAAGCGGAAACCGTCCACGCGCATCTCCAACACCCAGTAGCGCAAGCTGTCCATGATCAGCTGCAGGACGCGCGGGTGGGTCATGTTGAGCGTGTTGCCGCAACCCGTGAAGTCCATGTAGTAGCGCCTGTCCTCGGTCAGCCGGTAGTACGCCTGGTTGTCGATACCGCGCAACGACAGCGTCGGTCCCAGCTGGTTGCCCTCGGCGGTGTGGTTGTAGACCACGTCGAGGATGATCTCGATGCCCGCCGCGTGCAGCACGCGCACCATGTGCTTGAACTCGCGCAGGGCCTTGAGCGGCGACTGCGACACGCTGTAGCGGATATCGGGGGCGAAGAACGACAGGGTGTTGTAGCCCCAGTAGTTGGAAAGCCCGCGCTCGACCAGATGCCGGTCGTACGCGTGGTGGTGGACCGGCATCAGCTCGACGGCGGTGACGCCCAGGCGGCGCAGGTGGTTCAAGATCGGCTCGGTGGCCAGGGCCGCGTAGGTGCCGCGCAGGCGCTCGGGGACGTCGGGATGCCGCATGGACATGCCCTTGACGTGGGCTTCGTAGATGATGGTCTTGTGCCACGGGGTGCGGGGCGGCTGGTCGTCCCCCCACACGCAGGACGGATCGACCACCGCCGCCAGTGGGGCATGGGCCGCGCTGTCGCGGTCGTCGCGCGACAGATCCTCCTCGGGATCGCCGATGCGGTAGCCGAACAGCTCGTCGCCCCAGCGGATGGTGCGGCCGATCCCCTTGGCGTAGGGATCGACTAGGACCTTCGCCGGGTTGAAACGCAGGCCCTCACTCGGATCGTACGGCCCGTGCACGCGGTAGCCGTAAAGCTGCCCCGGGTAGATGCCGGTGAGGTAGACGTGCCAGACTTGATCCGTCTGCTCGGGCAGGACGATCCGGCGCGACTCGGCCGTGGCCTCGGGAGAGTCGAACAGGCACAGCTCCACCTTGTCGGCGCGGTCCGAGAAGATCGCGAAGTTCACGCCCAGGCCGTCCCAGGTGGCCCCGAGGGGATAGGGAGCTCCGGGTTTCAGTCTGCCCATGGCTGCATGCTCCTCGTCAGGAGGGATTGATAGTACACAACGAAGGGCTAGGGCGGCAGACTACTCTGCGAGGCCCGTGCCGCTCGCGATGCCGAGCGTCCGCGAGAAGAGGGACAGGTAGTGGGAAAGCTGGGCGAAGACGAGAAAGCGTTCGTGCACCCGCCGGTAGGCGTGGCCGCCCATGTCGTAGCGGGCCCTGGGCGCGGTCAGCAGGGCTTCGATATTGGCGGCGATTTCCTCGGGGTTGTTGGCGTCCCGGGTGAGCAACCCGTCGATACGGTCGCGGAGCTGCGTGCGAATGCCCACCGCGTGCGTGCCCAGGACCGCGTGCCGTTTCCACATGGCCTCGGTCACGGTCAGGCCGAAGCCTTCGCGCAGGGAGTTCTGCACCACGACGGTCGCGCAGCGCTGGAGCGCGTTGACGATGAGCGCATTGCGTTTGCGCGAATCCATGGGCAAAAGCAGCAGCGCGACGTCCTCGCGATCCGCCGGGGAGAGCCCCTGGTAGGCGTCGCACAGCTCCCGGAAGACCTCCGCGCCCTCGGGATCGTCGGCCACCCCCGCGGGATCGGGGCCGGCCAGCACCAGGCGCGCCAGCTCCAGCCGGCGCTGGTTGCGCGGCGACAAGGCGCTCGCCCCGCCAGCGCGCACCCGCGCCTTGAGGCGCACGAAGGCCTCGAGCAGGGGGCGCCAGCCTTTTAGGCGATCCCAGCGCGACACCTGCAGCACGATGGGCCGGAACAGGAGTCCGATCTCGCCGGGCGTGACCAGCTTGCCGTCGGCCACGAAGCGACGTACGGGCACCGGGAAATCGGGCGTCGGCACCGGCTCGTGCGCCGTCTGGATGCCGGCGTTGACCAGGATACCGACCATCTTGGACACCGTCAGGTCTCGGCTCTTGTGCGAGAGGGGATCGATACCCGGGTGGAGGACGGAGGCGCGCCCGGCCAGGAAGCTGGGGATGTATTCCGGCGCGGAGAAGGCCGCGGCGGCATAGCCGTCGAGGTGTGGACGCAGGAAGCGCCAGACCGCCTGGGTGGCGGCGTTGCGCTCGTCGAGGCCGACGTGACAGCGCCAGATGGCTCGCAGTCCGCGCCTTCGCGCCAGGTCCTTGCCCAGACACACCGGCTGCGGGTCGTGCACGACCAGGATGTCGTCCGGGCCGAGATGGGGAAGAAGTCCTTCCGCGTTTGCCTGGCCGACGTTCTCGAGCAAGCGGGAGTCGTCGGGTCCGAGCGCAATGCCGGCGCTGGTCTCGCCGTGCAGCAGGTTGTGAATTCGCTTGGTCAACGCGAAGAACTCCGGCCGCTCCGAGCCGATGACCGCCCAGTTCACGCGGAGCCCGAGCTCGCGCAGGAGCATGATCAGGCCCGGCAGCATCTCCGCCACGCCGCCGCCGGTGGCGGTCGAGTTGATCATCCAGACGCAGCCGCGCACGTTGGGCAAGACCTGTCTGGCTTCGGAGTGCAGCTCGCCGACCAAGGCAGTAAAACGCGGATCGTCGGCGTAGCGGGCCAGCGAGGGGGTATTGCCGTTGGCGGGATCGACGAGCTTGAGCATCGAGAACCTTCGAGGTTGGTGTTGCAGGGATCGGCCCTAACGCGACCGGTCACCGTGAAGCGTGGCTGCCGCGAGACTATCGCGGTTCGTGAGGCTGCGCGACAAGGGTATCGGCGAGAGCCGTGAGTTCGTCGAGATCGAACGGCTTATCTAGGACAGCCACCGCCCCCGCACGTTTGGCCCGTTGCCGAACTCCATCGGTGCCGAAGGCGGTGATGAGCACGATGGGCGGAAGCAAGGGATTGCTTGCCAGCTTCTCCAGGCCGACAAGGCCGTTCCACCCCGGCATGCGCAGATCCGAGACGATGAGGTCGAACTGTCTGACGCCCGACCGGGGCAGCATCGAGGATCCGATGGCGCGAAGCATGTCCGTGCCGCTGCCCACGGCCACCACTTCGTACCCCTTGCCCTCGAACGTCAGAAGCAGCACGTCGCGGAAAGCCCAATCGTCCTCCGCAATGAGGACTCGCGCTCGCCTCTCGCCGGTTCTGCGCGCGCTCTGTTTCTCTTGCTGCGCGGGAGGGGCTGTCGGATGCACGACGTCTCGCATGAGCTTTCTCCTGCAGAGACTGGAGACTGCATGGGGTGTGCCAATGCTTCCGGGAGTGATGGCCGCGAGATTGCCCTCGCCATCTCCCCGCGAGGACCGTGATCTTCTGCCTCACGTGGCAAGTGAGGACATCGGTCCTGCGCAGAGCAGCCGCGAAGGGCATGGCTGCGAGCCACGGCCCCGTCACTGACGCGCGCCTGCCGCCCGGGCGGGCCATCGTCGTTCGCGGATCTCCCATATCCGGCGAGCGGGGAGCGCGGGCCGCGTGGTGGCCACCCTGCTCGCGGGAGGCTCGGCCAGCGCGCGACATGCGTCGGGAAGGTCGCGAGAATAGCTCGCGCGCTCCGTCTTCCGCCAGTCCGCGAAAGCAGCCGGCACGTTCTTCGAGAGTGTCCACCAACTCGACAGGGCTTGACAGTCGTCCGGAATACTCACCGCCGGCTCGTTGGGACGGCAGTCCGGGCTGTCCGCGGGGCACCTGAGCCGCACGTGAAAGTGCGTCTCGTGCCCCAGCCACGGACGAAGGACGTCGAGGAAGCTGCGGTCGCCCCTCGCTCTTCGACAAAGCAGATGCTTGATCCTGGCGCCGATGAAGATGCGGTCGACACGTTCGTCGGCCGCCGCCAGTCGCAGGAGAGCCTCGAGGCGACGGAGCCCCCGCGCTGGCGCGGCCGCGGAGGCCGAGGCAAGACGCCATCCCGCTCTGGCGGGATAGGCGAGCGTCTTGTACGCGATATCCACGTCGAGCCCGGTCTGATGACTTGCGTGCCCGTGCAGATAGGCGCCCCCGCGCGGCAGGGACAGGTCGCCGATCAGCAGGACTCCCAGCCCGGCGTGACGGGCGGCCTCGCCCAGATCCCGCACATACGCGATCAAGTCGGGATGCCCGAATCCCGTCGGCCGCCAAGGACGCCGCCGAACAAACCCTACGCCGCGCGCGGGCAGAGCAACCGCGCCGGCGATACATCCGCTGGTCGTCCTGCCGTGGACGCGCGCTGGTCCCGGGGCTGGCTCTCGCTGGCGTCCCCAGATCCCGACCTCCGGGGGAAACGGCGAGATGGGCGCCAGCGGCGCCTCGTCCAGCATCGTCGAGACAGGGCCCTGCGCGACGCCGGCATGAGAGGCATCCTGGTCGACGGCGCGCCGGTCGAGGACTTGCTTCCCATGAGAGCCTGCTTGCGCTTGGCCGGGGCACAAGGCTGCGGCAAGCGCGCCCGCCATCGCGAGGTTCCTGCAAAGGGCTCTGGTTCGCATCCCACGCTTTCGATGGTTCTTGATCGCTGGTGCCATTCTGCCATTTTCGCATGGCCCGTGGCTAGTAACGAAATTCCCTACATCAGAGAGAAATACCTACATATTCCCTTCTGGTTCCGGGCACTTGCGTCACAATCATGGACACCCGGCTCCGCCGCTGCGCATCTTGGTCCGTGGTGTGCATCCACCCCAAGTGGCCATGGTTTCGCTGCCCTTGGATCCGGCTCGCCCGCAGGCGCTGCACGAGCCGTTGCGCGTACTGGCGAAGGCGCTTGCCAGGATTCCGCTCTTCGAGTCCTCGGCGATGAACGGCGGACTGTCTGCCGATGCCCTGCACAATAGCCACGCCTCCTGGTTCGGCGTGGGCCTCTCCGGGCGGCGCCTGTCGCAAGGGGTTCCGGTCGACATCCTGCAGATGGTGTTCGCGCAGGAAATCGTCCGCCGCTCTCTCGGGCTGTCGCGCAGCTTTGCGCTCATCGCCGACAGCAACGCCTTCGCCGCCGGGCATCCCGCTGCCGCGATTGCCGTCGCCAAGGAGCGGATCGAGTGGACGCTCCTGGCCCTCGCGCGGCAGTTCCGCTTTCCCTTGGAGGTGCTGCCTGCAACCGCACTGGCCAGTCCGCGACTGGCGCGCGTGCTGGTCGACAAGGTGCCCGCCTCGAATCCCTACGTCGCCCACCAGGTGGCGCAGATGCAGCTCATGCGTCTGGCCGGCGCCGGCGTGAAGATCGGCTGGGCGGTGCGCGGCTTCCACAACGACGAGCGCCGTTTCGACCACTTGCACGACCGCAGCTTCCCCGCGCGACTGGCCTACATCTACACGCGCGGCGGGCGCAGCCTGAGCGCGGCGCGTCCGCGCTGCTCGCCCTATGTCTGCGAGCGCCGCGATGATCGCCTGCTGCTCGAGCCGGGCGAGCGACTGGGCGCCAAGCTGGATCGCTTCGGTCACGACCGCCGGCATCCGCTGGTGCGTGGCTACCGCCGCCTCCTGGCTCATCTGGCCCGCGCCCATCGGCAACTGGTCGGTCCCGACCGGCCCTGGGCGCCCGAGGAGCGGCTTCAGTTCGTCGTGGACCATCTGCGGTAGGCGCACAGGCTTCCCGCGCGCCGTCGCAGCGGGGGCGCGACGGCAGGTGGTCAATGCAAGAACGCCGACAGGCGCATCTCGCGCGACGGGCGCTGGGCGGTCGTGTGCAATCGCCGGTCGAAAGCGGCGCGCTGAGCCGCGTCCAACACGGTGGCACCTTCGCCAGTCAGCCCGCGACGCAGGAACGCACGGGGCCCGCTTCCTCGCTCGAGGAGCAGCGCCGTGGCGTGGTCGAACTTGGATTCGTGGCCCTTCATCGCGGCGAACGAGGTTTCGGCGACCACGCGCGCCAGGCGCTCCTCGCTCACGGCAAGCCCAAGGTGCGCAACCACCCGGCGCAGGACCGCCGCCCGGTCCCCGTGCAGATCCTCGTAGCGAACGACGAGAACCTCCGGGGCGTCGGCATGAGCGAGCCAGCCGTCGACGTGGTCGAACCACGATCGGTACTGCAGATCGCCGCGCAGAAAGCGCCGAAAGAACGTGGCGAAGTCGTCTCGGCAGCCGAGGTAGGCACGGTAGAAATGAAAGTAGGACACGGCCACGTCGGGGCCGTCGCGCCACAGGTAGAGGTAGCGGCCGGGGTGCGGCAGCCAGCCGTAGGGGAGATGGCTCTTGAGGATGCGCGGCGAGGCGAAGGACTCGAAGTCGGCCGCTGTCATGGTGCCGATGGCCAGGGAGCGTTCGAACCAGGGGCTCACTTGCGAGATGTGCGCGAAGTCGACTTCGTCGCGTCCCACCAGGCAGTGGAGCATGTGCTGCATCCAGGTGGTGCCCGAACGCGGATAGCTGACCACATGGATGTCGTCGGGGCGTGGTCGAAAGGCGATGCGCCCGCGCAGGAACGAGCAGACACGGCGTGCGTCGGCGAGAGCGTTCTCGCCGGCGGCGGCGGCGGCGGCCGCGCGCGAAAGCGTCCAGCCGGCGGCGCGCGCGACGAGGCCCGGCGAGCCTCGCTGCCCGGAATCCGGTTTGGCCTCGCACCTGGGGTCGTCAGCTCTGTAGTTTGCCACCGGTTGCGTGCCTATCTTGCACGGTTTCTCTGGCGCTGTCCCGCACGCGCACGACCGCTCCCGGCGCCTGATCGGAAGCGAACGTGTGGAAGAAGCCGGGCTGTTGCCAGGGCGGCACCCGTTCGTAGATGTAGCGGGCGTCGAGAGGCGCAAGGTTGACGCAGCCATGGCTGCGACGGTTGCCGAATTCGTTGTGCCAGTAGGCGCCATGGATTGCGTAGTAGGGGAGGAAGTACATGGCCCACGGCACGTTCTCGACGAAATACTGGTCGGCGCTCGTGGGCAGATTGCCCATGGAGCGATACGCCCATTTGTGGTCCACACGATACACCCCCAGCGGTGTGGGGCGCTCGGGGAGCCCGGACGACACCAGCGTCACGTAGATGGGGCCGGTGCCGAAGGCGCGCAGGGCGATCATCTGCTGGCCCACGTCGATGTCCAGCCACGTCTCGCCCGCGGCCAGGCCTTTGACCGGCGCCGCGCCCACCCAGTAGCGAAGCTTGCCATCGTCTTTCATGAAACCGAGGACGCGTTGCCCGCGGGCGTCGCGCACCTCGCGCCAGCCCTTGGCCGCCGGACGACGGCCGACCAGAAGCGGCGTGTGCCGGACCAGCCGCCGCACGGGATCCGCCGCGGTCGAAGGGGCCGCGTAGACGGGGGCATCGGCTGCCACCGTCCAGCCGGGCACGAGGTTGCGGTTCTTCACCGGCTGTTTCTCCAAGTTGCGCCCTTGGAAGCGACTGGGCTCGTGCAGCGCATAGCGGGACTCGTCGAGCGGCTTGCCGCGGCGGAAGAGCTGCTTCTTGCTCGCACCTTCACCCGGCAGGAAGGCGTAGCTGAAGGCCTTGGATTCGAGGCGATGCACGAACACGAACGGGAGCAGGTCGTCAACCAGACCCGGCATCCTGCGCACGGGCGCCGCGGTGGCCTCGACGCTGTCCAGGCAAAGGTATCCTCCACCGGCCACCGACACCCAGCTGTCGCGACAACCGGCCCCGGCCTGCGGCTGCTTTCCGTCGAGCAGCACCACGCTGTCTGTCTCCACGACGGCCCGTCGCGGCCGCACGGCCGCCGGGCTCCAGTAGATGGTTGTCTCGGTCTTGGCCCGAACGCGCTTGCCGGACCATGGGCTCGCGGCCCGAGCCGCTTCTTCTTTCGTCGCGGAGGATTTCGCCAGGGCGTCGCGAATCTGCGGTGCCAGCAACACGGCAAGCACCAACACTGCGCGTGCGAAATTCCGACCTCCCGTTGTTAGCGGATGTCCTGCCTCGTGTTTCATGGTGCCAGGTGAGGGAGGTTGGCCTCGCGTAGCCTGTCACCGCGCTCGTGCGATCGGACGGCGGCAGATGCTTGTATGGACTGGTGCTGGGCCATCGGGTGACGCCTCCTACTTGCACGGAAACCCCGTGCATTCGCGGTGCCAGTTCTTCGTTGTGGAAGGGGCAGTACACGAGTCCTGCTGCAGCATCGAGGGGGTGGCATTTTGACACGTGTGACGACTTGCCCCGCCGCAGGAAGCACTGGGCGCTTCGGGATTGCGACCGAAGACGGGATTGCGTCAGCAAGGCCGGTGACACCGGTGCATCCTCCGTCCGTTTCCGGCTGCGCATCGGACGCGACCTTGACCGAAGCGGCACCGTGCATGCGCAGAGATTCGCCGTTCATGTGCCGGGAACCGCGCGTCGGATGTCGGCGCGCGCTGCCGCCGGTCGTTACTGCGTAGGCTGACGCAGACGCCAATCCCCGTGGTCCGGCAAATGGACCAGGATTTCTCGACGACGAGCCAGATTCGCTTCGCGTGCGCTCTACAGACTCCGCGGTGGACAATCCGGAGCTTCCGCGCGACGATTCCTGACCAGGATGAACCCCGGAGTTACTCTGCGCTCGTCGAACGTCCTGCGCGGCGCGCCTGCGTTTCCGCGGCATGGGCCGCTCCCGCTCAGCGATTGACATCTACAGCCTTGGGAGTGTTGTACAGATGAACGATGAGCGACCCGATCCCCCTTCGGCAACAGACAACGAGTCCGAGGCAACCTCGCTATTCGTCGTGGGCATTGCGGCCTCGGCCGGTGGCATAGATGCGCTCGAGCGTTTCTTCTCGTACGTCGAGCCTGGCCATGGCTTGGCCTATCTCGTGGTGCAACACATGGAGCGCCACCATCAGAGCCTCTTGCCGGAGTTGCTCGCAAACCACAATGACCGGCTGAAGTTCAAGCAGGCGGCAAGCGGAGACACTCTCGACGCCGACGTCGTCTACGTGATTGCTCCCGGCACCCGGCTCACCTTGGCCGGGGACGTGTTGAGCGTCTCCCCTTTGCCGGCGGAGGAAACCATTCCCCTCACGGCAGACGCGCTGTTCGTCTCGCTGGCCGTCCACCGCGGCACGCGCGCCGTCGGTATCGTGCTTTCCGGCACCGGCACGGACGGCACGGCTGGCCTGCAAGCCATCAAGGCAAGCGGCGGTATGACCTATGCCCAAGCCCCCGATACCGCGCAGAGCGACGGCATGCCCAGCCACGCTGTGCAATCTGGCGCCGTGGATGCGGTACTGCCCGTCGAGGCCATCTTCGGACGGCTGGTCCAGCAGACGGGCGCGCGCGGCGCAGCCACCACGACGCGCGTGGTACCGGTGCCGCTCGACGGTCAGATTCACGCCGCGCTGGATGCCATTTGCACCATCGTCCACCGCAAGACCGGGCACGACTTTGGCCGCTACAAGGCCGGGACCCTGGCCCGCCGGGTCCGGCGCCGCCTGCAGGCCACCCACCACACCAGTGTGGCCGAGTACGTGGCGGCCCTGGAATCCTCGGCCGACGAGGTGGAGCAACTCCTGCGGGACCTGCTCATTCGGGTCACCAAGTTCTTCCGCGATCCAGAGGCATTCTTGGCGCTCGAAGAGCGCGTCTTCGCCGAGATCGTGCAGCCCTCGCGACCCGATCGCCCCATCCGGCTGTGGGTTCCCGGCTGCGCCACCGGCCAGGAGGCGTACTCGCTCGCCATACAGGTGTGGGAACAACTGGCGCGCCGGCACGTCGATAGGCAAATCCAGATCTTCGCCACCGACATCGACACCGAGGCGCTGGCCATCGCGCGCGCCGGACGCTACGACGCCGAAGAGCTTGGCGACTTGACTCCGGAGCGCAGAGAGCAGTTCTTCGCTCCCGAGGGCGACACCTGGCGGGTGGCGAAGGAGCTGCGTGACATGTGCATTTTCTCGGCGCAGAACCTGGTGCGGGATCCGCCGTTCTCCTCGCTGGATCTGATCTCTTGTCGCAACGTGCTCATCTACATGCAGCCGGAGATCCAGAAGCGCTTGGTGCCGCTCTTCCACTATGCGCTGCGTCCCGGCGGCTATCTCTTCCTGGGACCTTCGGAAGGGCTGGCCTCGTGTCCGGAGCTGTTCGACATCGAGGACAAACCCCATCGCATCTTCCGGCGCAAGGAGATGGTGTCGCGGCCTGCGTTCGAGTTTCCCCTCACGGGTCGGCGGGCAGCGCGGTTTGTCGCCGGCGGCGCGCCAGCATCCGAGCCTGGTGCTGCGGTTGCGCCGAGCCCCACCGATGCCTTCGAGCGGATGCTGCTGGAAGAGTACGTACCTGCCAGCGCCATCGTCAACGAACTGGGTGAGATCCTTTACCTGGCGGGGCGCACGGGGCGCTATTTGCAGCAGGCCCTGGGAGCCCCCAGCAACAACCTGTTGCACCAGGCGCGCGGCGGCCTGCGCCGCGAGTTGCGCGCGGCTCTGAGCTTGGCGGTCGAAACCCGCCGGCGGGTGGTGTCGCGCGCGATTGGCGTGGAGACGGAAGACGGAACCGCCTGGGTCCGGCTCACGGTTCGGCCAGTACCCGGCTTGGTGCCGACTTCCGGCATGTTCGCCGTCATCATCCAGGACATACGGCCCGCAGACGAATCCGCTGAGGCGGCGCGTGCTCCCGAGGCCGAGCTGCCCATGCTCGAGCAGCTCGAGAGCGAGCTGCGCAGCACCCGTGCCGAGCTGCAATCTACCGTCGAGGAGCTGGAATCCGCGAACGAAGAGCTGAAATCCTCGAACGAGGAGCTCATCTCGACCAACGAGGAGCTACAGTCCTCGAACGAGGAGCTGCAGACTTCCCAGGAGGAGCTGCGCTCGGTCAACGAGGAGCTGGCCAACGTCAACAGCGAGCTCGAGCAAAGAGTCTCTGAGCTGCACGCCGCAAACGCGGACCTGCACAACCTCTTCGTCAGCACCCAGGTCGCCACGCTGTTTCTTGATCGCAATCTGCGCATCACCAAGTTCACGCCCGCCGCAGTGGCGCTCTTCCACCTGCTCGACAGCGACGTGGGCCGGCCCATCGCGGATCTCGTACCGCGCTTCGTGGGCATGGACGTGCTGGCCGATGTGCGCCAGGTTCTGAGCACGCTGCGCACGGTCGAACGCCAGGTGCAAACCTCTGACGGCTCAGGTTGGTTCATGGTGCGTAGCCTCCCCTACCGTACCCTCGACAACGTGGTCAGCGGCGTGGTCGTGACCTTCGTCGACGTGACGGCGCTCAAGCTGGCCGAGGAAACCGCACAGCGCCAGGTCCAGCTCCTGCACATGGCGTTCGACGCCATTCTCGTCTGGCGTATCGGAGGCGGCATCGAGCTGTGGAATCGTGGCTGCGAGGAGATCTACGGTTACTACGCGCAAGAGGCCATCGGCCGCGAATCGCACGATCTCCTGCAGACAACCTACCCGCGGCCATGGAGCGAGATCGAAGCGGAGTTGCGGGAGCGGCGGCGCTGGGAAGGCGAGTTCGTCCATCGCACCAAGGACGGCCGCGCCATCACCACCTCGGTGAAGCTGCAGTTCGTACCGGCCGAGAACGGCGCGGCCCGCGTGCTGGAGATCAACCGCGACATCACGGAACGCAAGCGCACCCAAGAGGCCCTGCAGCACGCGCTGGAGGAGGCTCGGGAAGGGCGCCATCTTCTGCAAGCGATGCTCGACCACCTGCCGCTCGGCCTCACCATCGCGGAGGGGCCGGAGCTGAGGGTTCGACACGTCAGCCGCTTCGGCCAGACGTTCATCGGCAGAACTCGGGAGGAGCTCGAAGTGCTGCCCGGAGAGGGCCGCGCCCGGCTCCTGGGGTTGTGCCGCCCTGGCAACGAGCAGCCCGCTCCGGACGAGGAGCTACCCCTCAGCCGCGCCGCGCACCAGGGCGAGGTCATCACAGGGGAGGAATGGGCAATCACGCACAGAAACGGCGAGCGCCTGCCGATCCTGTGCACCGCGGCTCCTGTCTACGGCGAGGGCACGGGAATCACCGGCGCCATCGTTGCCTGGCAAGACATGCGCCTGCTCAAGCGACTGGAGCAGGAGATGCTCAACATCCAGAAGCTTGAGTCCATCCGCACTCTTGCCGCGGGCATTGCCCACGACTTCAACAACCTACTGACCGGCGTGCTGGGCGGCATCAGCCTGGCCTCGGCCGGTCTGCCCGACAGTCATCCCCTGCAGGAGTTTCTGGCCGGCGCCGACGAGGCCTGCCGGAGCGCCACGGGACTGACCCAACAGCTCTTGACCTTCAGCCGGGGCGCGGCACCCGTGCGCCAGCCCGTGGATCTGGCGCAGCTCGTGGCGGCGACCCTGGAGCTGGTGCTGCGCGGATCCAGAGTGCGCGCCGACGTCAGCGCGACGCCAGACCTGCGCGCGGTCATGGCCGATCGGGCCCAGATAGCGCAGGTCATCCAGAACCTCGTCATCAACGCGGTCCAGGCCATGCCCGACGGTGGTGTGGCGAGATTGCGTCTCGCCAACGCGACCATCGAAGCCAGCCATGGCATGCTGGCGCCGGGCAACTACGTGTGCCTTTCCGTGCAGGACCAGGGCCCAGGCATTGCCCCCCAGCACCTGGAGAAGATCTTCACGCCATTCTTCTCGACCAAACCCCAGGGTGCGGGTCTGGGGCTCGCCGTGGTGTACTCCATCGCCAAGAACCATGGCGGGCGCGTCGAGGTCGAATCCGAGCCAGGTCGAGGGAGTTGCTTCCGTGTCTTCTTGCCAGCTACGGACGAGACTGCGATCAGGGCAGAGCCCGGCGAAGCGTCGTCGGTGGCGGGCGGCGGCCTTGCCATTCTGGTGATGGACGACGAGGTAGCGGTACGCCGGGTGGCCAGCCAGGCGCTTCGTCGTGCGGGATACGAAGTGACGACGGCACTCGATGGCGCCGAAGCCGTCGAGTGCTTCGCCAAGGCACATGCCCATGGACGCAGCTACGCGGCGGTCATCCTCGACTTGACGGTGCCGGGGGGAATGGGCGGCAGAGAAGTCGCGCAACGCATTCTCGCGCTCGACCCGAAGGCTCGTTTGATCGTATCGAGCGGCTACGCCGAGGATCTAGACATCACCGAGTTCGCTCGCCATGGTTTCTGCGGCGCTCTGACCAAACCCTACGACGCCTCCGCCATCTGCGCGGCGGTCGCCAACGTGCTCAAGCAAGAGGGCAGCTAGCTTTTCGCCACAGAGAGCGTAGAGAGCGCAGATCCGGAGGGGAAGCAAAGGGCCCGCCGGGATGTCCGGGCTTCCATTCCCTGGGGCAACGCCCTCGGCTGGCGGAGAGAGCGCGAGAGAGAACAGTCGTCGCCCGCCCAGGGGCTCTCGGCCTTCTCGCAGGGCCAGGCGACGATCTCGCGCGGGTTCGCTTGGATCTGTGGTGCGGCCTGCGCTATGTAGCGGGGCGAGGTTCGGTCCTGATGGGTCCTTCTTCGCGTGATGTTCTCGCCTTTCGCCGACAATTCGTGGACTTCGGCACGTTGCTGCTTCTGTGCGCCGCCGTCGGCGTGATCGCCGGCCTCGGGGCGGCCGGATTCCACATCCTGCTGGCTCTGGCCAAGCACCTCTTTCTCGACGGCCTCGCCGGCTACCATCCAGCCGGCCCCCTCGGCGAAGTCCCGATCTTCCCCGACGGGTCACGGCCGCTTTCCCGCTTCACCCTGCTCGTGCTCCCGGCGCTGGGCGGATTGGCGAGCGGCATTCTCGTCTATCTCCTGGCGCCCGAGGCCGAGGGCCACGGCACGGACGCCGCCATCGATGCGTACCACCGGAAGGACGGCAGCATTCGCGCGCGGATTCCTTTCGTCAAGGCCGTCGCCTCGGCCCTCACGATAGGGACCGGCGGCTCGGCCGGGCGGGAGGGACCCATCGCCCAGATCGGCGCCGGGCTGGGATCCACGCTGGCCGGATGGCTGGGGCTTTCGGCGCGCCAGCGACGCACCATGATGGTCGCCGGCATGGGCGCGGGCATCGGTGCCATCTTTCGCGCCCCCCTGGCCGGCGCTCTCTTCGCCGCCGAAGTGCTCTACCGCGAGATGGATCTCGAATCGGAAGTGGTAGCTCCCGCCATCCTCTCCTCCATCATCGCCTACAGCACCTTCGGCTCCATCTTCGGCTGGCACGCCCTCTTCGAGACGCCGGCCTTCCGTTTTCGCACCCCCATGGAGCTCGGACCCTATCTGGTGTTGGGTCTCGTGGTCGCCGTGGGAGGACGCACCTATCCCATCGTCTTCTACCGGATACGCGATTGGTTTCGGGGCTTGGCCGTGCCCCCTTGGCTGAAACCGGCCCTCGGTGGGTTGTTGGTCGGGGCCATCGGGCTCTTCATCCCGGATGCGCTCTCGACCGGCTTCGGGGTCGTACAGGGCGCGTTCATGGGCCATGCCACCGTTCTCACCTTGCTGGCCATCGCCTTCGCCAAGATGCTCACGACGTCGCTTACCGTCGGCTCGGGCGGCAGTGGCGGCGTCTTCGGACCGGCCGTCGTGATTGGCGGTGCCCTGGGCGGCGCGGTGGGCGTGGTTTTCCACGATTGGCAACCCCTGCTGGTGCCCGAACCCGGCGCCTTCGCCATGGTCGGCATGGCCGGCTTCTTTTCCGCGGCGGCGCACGTGCCGATTTCGACCGTCATCATGGTGAGCGAGATGACCGGCAACTACCATCTCCTGGTGCCGACCATGTTCGTCTGCACGATGGGGTTCTTGCTTGTGCGACGCCACACCATCTACGAGAAGCAGCTACCGGCGCGCACCGCCTCGCCCGCGCACCAGCGGTCGATCATCCGCACCCTGCTCGAGCGCACGACCGTGGCGGATATCCTCGCGCTGCGCCCGAGCTCTCCACCCGAGCCGGTCAGCGAACGAACCCAGCTCCCGGTGCTCCTCGATCGTTTCGCCTCCAGCGGCAGCCCCATCCTCCCGGTGCTCGGGGAGAACGGCGCAATCGCGGGCGCCATCTCGTTGCAGACCGTGCAGCGCGCGCTGGGGCATCGCACGACGCTCGCCAAACTGGTCGTCGCGCGCGATCTGGCCACTGCGGCTATCACGGTGCGCGGCGACCAGAGTCTGTACTCCGCTCTCGAGAAGATGTCCCAGTACGACTGCCGGGATCTCCTGGTCGTCGAAGGGGACGAAGAGAAGCAGCGCGTGGTCGCAGTGCTCACCAGCGGTGACATCAACGCCATCTACGACGAGCAGCTCCTCAATCCCCCCAAGCGCGAGACCACGACGAGCCCTCTCTCTCGGGTCCTCGGTCGCTGGCTATCCAGGCGTCCATCGGACGGGCCCGGAAACGAGAACAAGACTCCACCCCATTGATCCGCTTTCCGATGGCGACGGTCGAGAGAGCGAAGCGCATGACGAGTCGTCGTGCGCAGCCGATTGCCGCGCTGCCCGCTATCGATCCCACGCGCGCGCGCCGCCGACGCCTTCCGGAACTGGCATCGGCCATGCACGAACGGGAGCGGTCGGAGCGGCCATGCATTCCTCTTGGCGATAGGAAGAGACAGCGGGACAGCGGAACTGCCTGGGACAGACCGGACTGCCTGGCTCGCTCCGACGCCAAACGCTGGCGCGAGCGCGGGCAGCGCGGGGTGCGGTCGCCTGCCTGCTATTGAACCGCATCGCCCCCCAGCGCCCGTCCCGTGCTGGCCCCGGGCCTGGTCGCCCCGTGTCCGGACCGTCCTCTCGTCGACGAGAGCAGGGCATCGGGCGAGAATGTTTCGTGCCGTGGCGGTCTGCCACGCGAGACGAAATGCCACGGATGCTTGGGCTGCGTCTCGCCGAACGTTGTGCCAAGGGACTGCCCGGAGAAGGCATTTCCCTTGCAGGCATTTGGGTCTAGCCATGGCCTCCCTGGTTGAGTTACTGTGCCCCTTCTTCCCGGACCCATCTGGTGGTTGCACGGAGTTGGAGGCATGAGCACAAGGCTATTCGTTCACACGCCCCCCACTAGAATCGCGCTTCGCTCGTTCGCCTTTGCGGTCGGCCTCGCCACGGCCGCGCTTGGCGCCGGCCGCGCCGAGGCTGCCGTCGACCCGGCGCAGTCTCGGGGCAAGATGGTCGAGCTCAACAAAGAGGCTCTGCTGTCCTACAACGTCAAGGACTGGGTGACTGCCAAGGACCTGCTCGACAAGGCGCTTCAGGAAGCCACGCTGGCAGGGCTCGAGGACAACAACATGACGGCGCGCACGTACGTGCACCTGGGCGCCGTCTATTGGGTCGGATTCCAAGATCGGGCGAAGGCCGTCGAGAGTTTTGCGATGGCCAAGAAGATACGCTCCGACATCCAACTGACACCTGCCATCGAGACGCCCGAGCTGAAGGCGCTGTTCGATTCCGCGACCGACGAGGCCATAGGCGGTCAAGTCGCGCCATCCGAGCCACAGCCGGCCACACCGGTCGAGACGGATGCTTCGCGGTATGTCCGCGACGGCGGCGATGGCGAGCCGGCCCTGCCGGAAACCATGTCCGATCCGTTGATGTGCACGGTGCCGTCCGTCGTTCCGCCCAATCGCGAGCTGACGTTGCGCTGCGCACTACAGCCCGGACTCGATGCGAGGCTCGTGCAGGTCCACTTCCGTACGCCTGGCGTCGAAGCCTACCAGGCCCTCGGCATGCGGCGCACGGCCCAAGGCTGGTACGTCGCCACCTTGCCAAGAAGCGCGATGAAGCCGGGCATGCTGCAGGTGTACTTCGACGCTCGCGACGAGTCCGACAAGCCGGTGGCGAGCGTTGGTCAGACGGACAGTCCATCGGTCATCGCCGTGCGCAAGCTCGGCTCGCGTCGGCGGGGAGCCCGCTCCGACGACCCGATGGCCCACATCAACGAGATGATCATGGCCGAGCAGTACGAAGCCGGCCTGCACCGTCGTCGCGAAGGTGCCATTTGGTTCGGGGTGGGTGGCGGAATCGGCTGGGGCTATGTGCCCGGCGGCTATCTGGAGTGGGAGCAGAACGTGAAAGTCAGCGCGTTGACGACGACCACGGGGCTTTTCCACCTGGTGCCCGAGCTAGGCTACATGCTGTCCGACAACTTCGCGCTGGCCTTGCAGGGGAGGATCGGATTCATTCAACAAGAGCAGGCCAGGTACGTCCATCCGCTCACCGGGCAAGAGCTGTCGCTCGCGGCTTCGCTCAGTGGCGCTCCGGCCACGATGGCCCCCGCCGGTTTCGCCCGCATCATCGGCTATTCGGATCTCTCGGACGACGGCAATCTGCGCATCTCCTACTCGGCCGACATCGGGGGTGGGTTCGTTCGCTTCCCGGTCAGACCGGTGGCGGTGGTGAACTACGACTCGGAGAAGGACGAGTACGTGCCGGACTACAACCGGACCATCGCCAAGACCGACACCCGGCCGGTGGGCATGTTCCTGGCCGGCGCGGGCTTGGGGTTTCTGTGGAACCTCTCACGCCACTTTGCCATTTCGTTCGACGGACGCTGTTTCACCGGGCTTCCCAATTGGGGCGCGGTGGTCGATGGCTCGCTTTCCCTGCACGTCGCGTTCGGCGGCGTGCACGGGCCCGAGGTGGCCCCGGAAGAGGAAGAGGACGTGAGCGAGTACGAAAGGCTGGTCGAGGAAGCGACACAGGAATCGTGGGAAATGGAAGAGTAGCCCTCGGTCCGTCAATCCCTCTGGCGGGCCAGAAACCCTGCCCGGAAGCGTCCCGAAAAGCAGCGACCTTCGCAGATCTCGATCGAGGAACGCGAACGCGGCCAGCGCCGTACCCACCGCCGTCATGGGCGCGCCCCAGGGCACCGGCCGGCGGGTAGGCAACCGCTCGCTTGGCCGCGGGAGCGCGCGGGTGCCGCGATTGCTCGGGCCTTGGGGGATCGTGGCGAGCGTCGCCCGGAGCGAGCCCGCGGAATCGTATGAGAACGCGCCTCTCGGAGCGCGCGCGGCCCGTCAGTTGCGTTTCGTGACGAGATACCCTCTGATGAAGTCACGTAGTTCGTCGAAGTCGACCGGCTTGTCGAGCACTCCCAGCGCACCAACACGAAGGGCTTCCTCCCGCAGTTCCTCGTCGCCGAATGCCGTGATGAACAACACGGGAGGGACACGGGGGCCGTACCCTATTTCTGCGAAGGCACGCGGTCCCGACCTTCCCGGCATGCGAACGTCGGAAATCACGAGGTCGAACGGTTGAGTTTCCGGCTTCGTGTCCAACGAGACCTTGAGGGTGTGCAGAAGATCGATGCCATTGCCCACGGCAACGACCTCGTAGCGGTCGGCCCTGAGCAGGGCAACCATCATGTCACGCAGGGCCTTGTCGTCCTCGGCGACCAGCAGCCGGTATCGAGGTTTGAGTGTCGTGTCGGAGCCCATCATCCCCAGTGCTTCCATCCGCTCCTCTGCACGAGTGGTGCCAATCTCCTCCCCGCCAGCCGAGGCCTCTCTCCGCGGCGCAGCGTCGGCGTGGGCAGCATTTCCGCGAAGGCTCGCGCCTTGGCAGTTGCAGAGTCGGGATCAAGAGCAGCGTGAGGCTTTCGTCTCGCGTGGCACTCTGCCACGCGAGACGAAGCGCCACAGGATTGGGTGGGCGTCGCTCACGGCCGGTGCGAACCGGTTCCAGGTCCATCGTGAAGCTAGACAACCGTCGGTTCTTCGACGGAAGCGGCGGGGGGCAAAGGGTGGGTCACAGGGTTGACAGGTTCTGCGTCGAGCGGGCGAGGCCACACGACGACGAGAACGAAACCAATTCTGCCGCCCTTGACGGAAACGAGGTTTTGGCCTAAACCCAACCCCCTCTGCGGGCGTAACTCAGTGGCAGAGTGTCACCTTGCCAAGGTGAACGTCGAGGGTTCAAGTCCCTTCGCCCGCTCAAAAGCCCTGGTAATCCCAGGGCTTTTCCTTTACGCGGT
>JAFGPX010000003.1 GCA_016935975.1 Deltaproteobacteria bacterium | reverse complement strand
GCTAGTGAAAGAATCGACAGCCGAGATGAAACGGTGCGCAAGGCAAACTCCTTCCTACTACAGCAATTGCCTCGAACGCGAGCGACTGGTTTAGAGTTTCTGCTATTTCTGTCCTTCGAGGCTAGTCGAAAGTCGAGTATCGCCCATCGTGCCCGTGTTCTTGGTAGGACACGCTAGCGGAGATACGACTTGATCGCTTCGTACCAGACGCCTGTGGTTCCCCGGGTTTCTGTCCGGAGGTCTTCTCCTTCGTCGGTGAGCGCATGAATCCGTGGAGCCGGCCAGACCGGCATGGCACCATGCGCCACCCTGCCATGCTCGGCTTGCTCCGCAGCCTGCTCGCCACCCCGCGCTCCGTGCTCCCGACAGGATGCGCATCGAGGAAGCGCTGGCGGCAGCGCGCTACCACGAGTCGAGGACGCACTTGTCGCTGGGCAAGGACGCGCCGGAAGCGAAAGCCATCCACCCGCCGAGCATCGGGAGGATCGTGGCACTGCGAAGAGACGGTGGCTTGCACCACCGACACGAGCGCCGGGACGCCTGACCGGCCTTCGCACACGTCGTCGTCTTGTGAGCGAATGGCGAGATCCGTACAACCGGCGATCCGGCGATCTTTCCACTTTGAGTGCGGGTCCCGCTTCGGCCTTGTGGGACGTGGAAACACCGCTTGCGCCTCCGAGCATCGGTCCTCGGCCTGCCCGGACAACGACTTGGCGAAGGACAGGCAGCGAGGGAGGGGACCCGTCGTGTGCGCAGGTTGCGTGCCGCCCGTGCTGCGGGCGCACTCCCCGATGATCGCTTTCTGCAATTTGCGAATTGAATCGACCTGCGCACGCGACGGGGAGCGGGCCCGAGCTGACAGGACCCGCCACGCCGTAGCCGGCGGGTCGCCGAGTCAATCACCCTGAAAGGTCTGCCCTGAAAGGGCCGCCCCGGTCGGATTCCCAACCCCCCCGCGCCATGGCTCCGGGCGGCAAAGCCGGCATCCGCCAGCGCGATCCATGGTATAGACTCCGCCAACTCGTCATGGGACTGCTCGACATCTTCTCGAAGGAGAAGCGCGAAGCGCGCGCGCGCGCCGGGAACATCCAGCGCACGGTGAACAAGTATGTGCAGTCCGGTGATCGCTACCGGGCCATGGAGGCCCTGGCCACCGAAGGCTCCGAGGAGGCGCTCTATGGCCTTCTGCGCCGCTTCGGCATGATGTACGACAAGTCGATCGAGGACGAGCAGGAAAAGGAGTGGGTCTTCGACACCCTGGTGGGCAAGGGCGAGTCGGCCTTGGCCCCGGTCAAGCGCTACCTCGTCAACGCGGATTCCGTCTCGTGGCCGCTGCGCGTTCTGCAGAAGATCGCCCCCAGCAAGGACGCCGAGCTGGCCATCGTCGAGGAAGTGCTGGCGCGGCACGAGCCTGGCTACGAGCGCGACCCCACCAAGAAGATCCAACTCATCCGCCACCTGGGGCTGATGAAGCATCCCAAGGCTTCGGCCATCGTCGTCCCCTACCTCGGCGACATGGACGAGGGCGTGCGCTTCGCCACCATCGAGGCCCTGCTCGCCCTCAAGAACGAGGAGGTGGCCCGCGAGAAGCTGCTCGAGCTGTTCGTGTCCGACGCCGAGGAGAGCCTGCGGCTGCGTATCCGCACGGCCCAGGGCTTCGCCGACCTGGGGTGGCTGGTCCAAGGCCACCGCGGCGGCGTGGAGAAGAAACTGCCGGAAGGCTTCCATCTCGACCGCGAGGGTCACGTTCACAGGCTCAAGAAGTCCGAGTAATGCCCCGACGAACGGATATCCGCAGCGTTCTTCTCGTCGGTTCCGGCCCCATCGTCATCGGGCAAGCGTGCGAGTTCGACTACTCCGGAACGCAAGGCGTGAAGGCCTTGCGCGAGGAGGGCTTCCGCGTGGTGCTGGTGAATTCGAACCCGGCCACCATCATGACCGACCCCGAGCTGGCCGACCGCACCTACGTCGAGCCGCTGACCGTGGACATGGTCGCCAAGATCATCGAGCGCGAACGGCCGGACGCCCTCCTGCCCACGCTCGGCGGACAGACGGCCCTCAACCTGACCATAGAGCTCGCCAAGGCGGGCGTCCTCGACGAGTTCGGGGTCCGGCTAATCGGCGCGCAGGTCGCGGCCATCGAGAAGGCGGAAGATCGCGACCTGTTCAAGCAGGCCATGAACAACATCGGCCTCGAGGTGCCGCTCTCGGGCTACGCGCACTCGCTCGACGAGGCCCGCGCCATCCAGGTCGACATGGCGGCCAAGACCGGCACCGCCTATCCCGTGATTCTGCGGCCCTCCTTCACCCTGGGCGGCTCGGGCGCCGCCATCGCGTGGAACGCCGAGGAATTCGACGCCAAGGTCGACTGGGGCCTGCAGCAGAGCCCGCGCCACGAGGTGCTGGTCGAGCAGTCGGTGCTGGGCTGGAAGGAATACGAGCTCGAGGTCATGCGCGACGGCAAGGACAACGCCGTCGTCATCTGCTCGATCGAGAACTTCGATCCCATGGGCGTCCACACCGGCGATTCGATCACCATCGCGCCGGCCATGACCCTGACCGACAAGGAATACCAGGTCATGCGCGATGCGGCGCTGGCCGTGATCCGCGAAATCGGCGTGGAAACCGGCGGGTCGAACATTCAGTTCGCCATCAACCCCAAGAACGGCGAAATGGTCGTCATCGAGATGAACCCGCGCGTATCGCGCAGCTCGGCCTTGGCCTCGAAGGCCACAGGCTTCCCCATCGCCAAGATCGCGACCAAGCTGGCGGTGGGCTATACCCTCGACGAATTGCCCAACGACATCACGCGCGAAACCAAGGCCTGCTTCGAACCGACCATCGACTACGTGGTGACCAAGATCCCGCGCTTCGCCTTCGAGAAGTTCCCGGGCGCGGATGCCACGTTGGGCCCGCAGATGAAGTCCGTGGGCGAGGTCATGGCCATCGGCCGCACGTTCCGGGAATCCTTCGGCAAGGCCCTGCGTTCGCTGGAGATCGGCCGCTGGGGCCTGGACCTCGACCGCGTGCCGCCGCTCGACGAGCTCGAACGCGTGATCCACGAGCCCGGCCCCGACCGCTTGTGGCAGCTCGCCGAAGCCCTGCGCCAGGGACTGTCCATCGACGACGCATTCGCGCTCACCGCGATCGATCCGTGGTTCCTCGAGCACTTGCAGGCCTTGGTGCGCGAGGACGAGGCGGCCCGCCAGGATGGCAGGAAGCTACTCGACGATCCGGTTTCGCTGCTGCGCCGCAAGCGCATGGGCATGTCGGATCGCCGCCTGATGAAGCTGGCCGGGGTCAAAGAGGAAGACGTGCGCCAGGCGCGCCTGCGCCACGGCATCCGCCCCGTGCAGAAGCGCGTCGACACCTGCGCCGCCGAGTTCGAGGCCTACACACCGTACCTCTACAGTAGCTACGAGACGGGAAACGAGGCCGAGCCCGCGGCCGAGTCCGAAGCGCGTCCCACCGGCAAGAAGAAGATCGTCATCCTCGGGGGCGGCCCGAATCGCATCGGCCAGGGCATCGAATTCGACTACTGCTGCGTGCACGCGGTCATGGCCCTGCGCGAGGACGGCTACGAGACCATCATGGTCAACTGCAACCCCGAGACGGTTTCGACCGACTACGATACCGCCGACCGTCTCTACTTCGAGCCGCTGACCCGCGAGGACGTGCTGGAGATCGTCGACGCCGAGCAGCCCGAGGGCGTCATCGTGCAGTTCGGTGGGCAGACGCCGCTGCGCCTGGCCGTGCCCCTGCAGAAGGCCGGCGTCAGGCTGCTCGGCACCAGCGCGGATGCCATCGATCGCGCCGAGGATCGCCAGCGCTTCGGCGAGCTGGTCGCCAAGCTCGGCCTGCGCGCCCCGGCCTGGGGCACCGCGCACGGCCTCGACGAGGCGCGCGCGATCGCCGAACGCATCGGCTACCCGGTGATGGTGCGGCCCTCGTACGTGCTCGGCGGCCGCGCCATGGAGATCGTGTACGACGCCGCGGGCCTGGAAACCCTCGTCGGCCGCGCTCTCGAAGCCGCGCGCCGGGAGAGCCTGGCCTCCGGCGGCGGCAAGGGCGACGAGTCCGCTCCCATCCTTGTCGACCAGTTCCTCGACGACGCCATCGAGGTCGACGCCGACGTCGTGGCGGACGGGCACGACGTGGTCATCGGCGGGGTGATGGAGCACATCGAGGAGGCGGGGATCCACTCCGGCGATTCGGCCTGCGCCCTGCCCCCTTTCTCGCTGCCCGCGGCCACGGTCGAGGCCATCAAGGAACAGGCGCGGGCCCTGGCGCGCGAGCTCGATGTGCGCGGGCTGATGAACGTGCAGTTCGCCGTCCCGCGCGACGGCCGCGGCATCTTCATCCTGGAGGTGAACCCGCGCGCCTCGCGCACGGTGCCGTTCGTGTCCAAGGTCATCGGCGTGCCGCTGGCCAAGATCGCGGCGCGCATCGCCGCCGGCAAGACCCTGCGCGAGATGGCTGTCCGCGAAGTCACGCCCAAGCATGTCGCGGTGAAGGAGGCGGTGTTTCCCTTCGTGAAATTCGGCGGGGTGGACGTCCTGCTCGGCCCCGAGATGCGCTCGACCGGCGAGGTCATGGGCATCGACCGCGACTTCGAGGCGGCTTTCGCCAAGAGCCAGCTCGCCGCTGCGATGCGCCTGCCGGTTCCGACCGACACCCCCCTTTGCGCCTTCATCGCGGTCAAGGACAGCGACAAGCAGGCCGCCATTCCCGTGGCCCGCACCCTGATCGCGCAAGGATTCCACATTCTGGCCACGGAAGGCACGCACGCCCGCTTGGCCGGGGCCGGCATCCCGTGCGAACGGGTCAACAAGGTCCACGAAGGGAGGCCAAACTGCGTCGACCGCATCGTCGACGGCGACGTGCACCTGGTGGTCAACACCACCGCGGGTTCGGTGTCGGTGCGCGACTCCTTCTCCATCCGCCGCACGACGCTCATGCGCGGCCTGCCGTACTACACCACCATGTCCGCCGCGCGCACCGCGGCCGACGCCATCGCCCGGCTCAAGTCCGGCGCCATCGCGGTTCGTTCGCTCCAGGAATACCAACATGGCTGATCGCATTCCCATGACCCCGCGCGGGCAGAAGCGGCTGCGCGATGAACTCAAGCGGCTGCGCGAGGTCGAGCGGCCCAAAAACGTGCACGACATCGAGGTTGCGCGCGGCCACGGCGATCTATCCGAGAACGCCGAATACCACGCCGCCAAGGAACGGCAGAGCTTCATCGAGGGGCGCATCCGGGAATTGGAGGGCACCCTTGCCCTCTCCGAGGTCATCGATCCGGGGAAGCTGTCCGGCTCGCGGGTGGTCTTCGGCGCCACCGTGCGCCTGGCCGACACCGACTCCGGCGAGGAGACCGTGTACCGCATCGTCGGAGACCACGAAGGCGACATCAAGGAAGGCCGCATCGCCATTTCGGCGCCGCTGGCGCGCGCCCTCATCGGCCGCGAGGCAGGCGATACGGTGAACCTGCGCACAGCCAAGGGTTCGCGCGAGTACCAGATCCAAGAAGTGAGGTTCGAGCCGGCCGAGGAGGCCTAGACCTCACCTGCCGAGCGGGCCCAGCACCATGCCGTCCATCGCAGCCGTCTTTCTCGACCTGGGCAACGTACTCGCCTTCCACGACGACCCCGTGCTCTTCCGGCGCATGGCCGCCTGGGGCGGCGCACCGCCGGAACAGATACGCGAGCGCATGCTCGAGCTGTGGGATCCCATCAACCGCGGCGCCTTGGCCGGCGACGAGCTGCGCCGTGCGGTCTGCCAGGCGGCGGGCTCGCGAACCGTCATGGCCGCCGAGCCGTTCTACGAGATGTGGAACAGCCACTTCCGGGTAAACCGTCCCATGCTCCCGCTGCTCGACGTCCTTCTGGGCAAGAGCAAAGTGGTGCTCCTGACGAACACCAACGAGATGCACTGGCGTTTCGTGCGTCCCCTCGTTCCCCAGTTCGAGCGTTTTCACGCCCTCGTGGTTTCGTGCGAGCTGCGGCTGGCCAAGCCCGATCCCGAGATATTCCAGATCGCGCTCGAGCGCGCCGCCGTGCTGCCGCAGGAGACCGCCTATTTCGACGACGTGCCCCGTTTCGTGGAAGCTGCCTGCGCGCTCGGCATCCACGGCCGCGTCTTCAAGGACGCGCCCACCTTCCGCACCCAACTCGCCGATCTCGGCGTGGCGATCTAGTACCGCTCGCCGGCGTCCACCGCGCCAGCCTCGGATTCGCTGGCGTCGGGCCCGGCGGCGTCCGGCTCGCCGGCGTCCGGCGCAGCGCTGTCGGGCTCGGCGGCATCCGGCTCGGCCAGGTCGAACGGCGCGGCGTCCGGCTCGGCCAGGTCGAACGGCGCGGCGTCCGGCTCGGCCAGGTCGAACGGCGCGGCGTCCGGCTCGGCCAGATCCAGCGCGGTGCCATCCGGCATGGCGAGATCGGCCGCCTCAACGTCCGGTGCGGCCTCGTCCGGGGCGGTTGCCACGTCGGGTTCTGCGGCCACGGCGGAATCCGCAGCCGCGTCTTGGGCAGAGCTGGCGTCACTGCCACCCGCTGCCGTGCCGCCCGGCACGCGGCAGACTCCGTTGCCCGTGTTTCCCTCGAAACAAACCAGCCCGCTCGCGCAGTCCGCGGTGATCTGGCAGCGGCCGCCCTCTTCCTTGCCGCACCCTGCGGGAAGCCAGAAGAGCAGCGCCAGCGCAGGCACGCAGACGAACGAGCGACGGATGCAACGCATGGAGGGCTGACTTACCATCCTCGTTGGGCTTCGTAAAGCCCGGACCGTGCTAGGGTTCGCACCATGGTACGCCCTCTTCCCCTGGTCGTTGCCGTCGCGGCACTCGTGGCCGCGTCGTTCGCCGCTTCTGGGTTGCGCGCCAAGCCGGCCAAGAAAGCCACGCCCGCGGAGCGCGAGGCCCGCGCCTTTCTCACAACCGTGACAGGCCTGCTGCAACCGCTACGCACCGTCGCCAACCAGACGGCGTGGACGGCTGCCACCGACGTGACCCCCGAGCACACGGCGGCACGCGCCGCCGCCGACAAGGCCCTGGCCGCCGTATCCGGTTCGCGGCTGGTCATCGACAAGACGCGTGCCCTGCTCGAACGGAGGGCCGACCTCGATGAGCTGACCGCCCGGCAGCTCGACAAGCTCCTGCTGGCGGCCGCGGACAGCCCGGCCACGATTCCCGAAGTGGTCGCCAAGCGCATCGACGCCGAATCCCGACAGTCGGCCGTGCTCGACGGCTACACGTTCTGCCTGCAATCCAGCCCTGGCGGAAGGTGCCGGCGTCCGGTATCGGCCAACGACCTCGACCTCGTCCTCCGCAAGTCGCGCGTGCTCAAAGACCGCGAGCAGGCCTGGACGGCCAGCAAGGAGATCGGCGGCAAGCTCAAGCCTGGGCTCGCCCTGCTGCAGGGCCTGCGCAACCAGGTCGCACGCGAGATGGGCTTCTCTTCCTTCTTCGCCCTCGAGGTCGCGGACTACGGCATGAGCGTCGCCGAGATGATGACCTTGATGGACGAGACGCTCGCGGCCAGCCGTTCGCTCTACGACCAACTCCACTGCTTCGCCAAGCACACCCTGGCCGAACGCTACAAGCAGCCGGTGCCGCGTCTCATCCCCGCGCACTGGATCGGAAACCGCTGGGCGCAGTCCTGGCCCGGGATCGTCGCAAGCGCCAGCCTCGATCCCTTCTTCAAGAACAAGAGCCGCGAATTCGTCGTACGCACGGCCGAGGATTTCTACGTCTCGCTCGGTCTGTCCCGCCTGCCCGAAAGCTTCTGGCAAAAGTCCGATCTCTACCCGGTGGACAAGAGCTCCCCGCGCAAGAAGAACAGCCACGCCTCGGCCTGGCACATCGACGGCGAGGACGACGTACGCTCGCTCATGAGCGTCGAGCCGGACCAGAAATGGTTCGGCACGGCCCACCACGAGCTCGGCCACATCTACTACGACCTGGCCTACGCCCGCCCCGAGGTTCCCTACCTCCTGCGCCGGGGGGCGAACCGCGCCTTCCACGAGGCGGTCGGCGAGCTCGCCCGCCTGGCGAGCGAACAGATCCCGTATCTGCGCAAGCTCGGCATCATCCGGCAAGGCCAGGAGCCCGATGCCACGAGTGCGCTCCTGCAATCCGCCCTCGACTCGGTGGTCTTCCTGCCCTTCGCGGCCGGCACCATGACCCACTTCGAGCACGATCTCTACGAAGCCAATCTGCCCCCCACCGAGTGGCAAGCGCGCTGGTGGCAGTACGTCGGCCGCTACCAGGGCGTGCAGGCGCCGCGCGCCCGCGCCGACGACCTTTGCGATGCCTGCACCAAGACCCACATCAACGACGATCCCGCGCAGTACTACGACTACGCCCTGGCCACCCTCATCAAGTTCCAACTCCACGACCACATCTGCGCCAAGATCCTGAAACAGGATGTGCGCTCCTGCGACTACTCGGGCAACCAGGAGGTGGGCCAGTTCCTGCAGAAGATCCTCGCGCTCGGCGCCACGCGCGACTGGCGCGAGGTCATGCGCGAGGCCACCGGCGAGGGCATCGGGCCGCAGGCCATGCTCGCCTACTTCGCTCCGGTCATGGACGATCTGCGCAAACGCAACCTCGGCCTCGATTGCTCGCGCTGAGGCGCAGGGGCAGGCTACCGGCAGACGTTGTTGTAGCTGCAGGTGCCGGTCGTGCAGACATCGCCGGCGCAGCAGGGCTGGCCCAGACCACCGCAGATCTCGCAGGTGCCTCTTGCGCCGGGGTAGAGCGATTCGCAAACGAAGCCGGTGGTACAGGTGTCGTTCGCGCAGCAAGGCTGGTTGGCGCCGCCACACGCCCTGCACGTGCCGGAGGTGGAAATGCCCGTTGTCTCGCAGACGTTGCCGGGCAGACAGGTAGCCTCCCCGCCCGCAATGACGCTCGCGCAGCACGGCTGTTCGACCCCGCCGCAGGCCACGCAAGTCGAGCCTCCACCCGAGCTGGACCGACAGATGGTGTTCGGGGCCGTGCAGCGGCTGCCGCTGCAGCAATCGTCCCCCAGACCGCCGCAGCTACCGCAAGCTCCCTCCGAGCAGGTGCCCGTCACGTTGTTGCTGCACTGGCTGCCTTCCGCCCTGCACGTGGCTCCGCCGAGCCCCGTCGACGAAGCGACACAACACCCGCCTTCCAGGCAGAGGTTGCCGGGACAGCACGGCTGGCCAGAGCCGCCGCAAGCGGTGCAGCTCTGGGGATAGGTGGTGGTGGAGCAGACCGTATTCGCCGCAGTGCAGGTCGAGCCCATGCAGCAACTGTCGCCGAGACCGCCGCAATTGCCACAGGCGCCATCCGAACAGATCCCGCCAACGGGACACTCCGAGCCGGAGGCCGTGCAGAAGCCGCCTATGCAGCACCCGCCGCTGTTGCAGGCGTTGCCGGCGCAGCAGGTCTGGCCGGGGCCGCCACAGGCCGGTCCGGCATCCGCGGCGTCGGGCGCGTTGTCGCCGGCGCTGTCCACCGCGTCCCACGCACCGTCTCGGGCATCCGCGCCGCCGTCCGCGCCGGCGCCTCCCGTCGCTTCGGCACCGCCCGCTCCGGTGACGCCGCCGGTCCCCGCCCTTCCGCCGGCGCCTCCGCCCGTCCCTCCGGCAGGAGGGGCCGCCCCACCCGCGCCGGCGCTCGAGACGCCGCCGGTCCCGCCAGCCCTTCCACCGGTGCCGCCCGGACTCGTCGTCAAGCCACCCGTGCCGCGGGTCGCTCCTGCCCCCCCCGTAGCCCCACCGGCAATCGTGGACGCGCCTGCCGCGCCCCCAGTCCCGCCCGGTCCAGTACTGCCGTCCCCCGTCCCCCCTGCAAGCGGCGCATCCGCTCCCCCCGTTGCTCCCCCGGCCCCGCCACCAACCCCGCCGTTGGTGACCACCTGCCCACCCGCGCCGCCCCTGGCGGCGCTCGCCCCCGCCCCGCCGGCGGCCCCACCCAAGGCGGCCGCGTCCGCATTCCTTCCAGCGCTCCCTCCGCCAGCACCACCATCGCTAGAACGAACGGCTTGAAGGCCGGTCTTGTCCGTCGAGCAGCCGATTCCCGTCAAGACGGCCGCGAAGGCGCTCGCCGCCATGACTCGCCTGGCGTGTGACGAGGTCCGACGCCCGTGGGTTTTCATGAGACTACCTCCAGCGTGCAACGGCCAGGCCAAGCAGCAGCAAGTGCGCCCGCCTCCGGAGTTTTCAGCCCTCTACATTGTAGTCGACAGAACTCCGAGAATCGAGCCATCCACGCCGCCAACCGGCAAAAAAAACTCCACGAAGCGGAATCTTCGGCGATCCCGGCTCCGTGGAGCTCGTATGCACGCGGGCGCAGCAGCAACGCCCGCTCATGTCATGGGGCTATCCGCAGGTGTTGGTGCGGCGGTTGCACTCCAGATTGCCATTGCACGTCCGATTGGCGCAGCAAGGCTCCCCATCGTCGCCACAGCTTACGCAGATCTCGTCGCGACCTTGCTGATCGCAAACCGTCGAGGGCGCGGTGCAGGTCTGGTTGTCGCAGCAAGGCTGGTCGAGCCCGCCGCAGGCCTCGCAGGTTCCGGTGCTCCGCGTGCTATCGCCGACACAGACGGTGTTGGCGGCGGTGCAAGAGCGCTCGCCGACGACCCCGCAGCAGGGCTGGCTCAAGGCGCCGCAGGCCACGCACATACCCGCCGACGCGTCCCCAGCCACGCAGGTCAGGCCGCCGGCGCTGCAGTAGTCGACGTCCCCGCGGCTGCAGCAAGCAGCGCCCGCGATGCCGCAGATGCCGGCATCGGAAGCACAGCCACCCGCGGCGCACACCCCGTTGTCGCTGCCGCAGGAATCGCCCTCGGCCACGCACTCCAGGCCATTGCGGGTTTCCACGCAGCAGCCGCCGTTGTTGCAGGTTCCACCCGGACAGCAGGCCTCACCGTCATCGCCACAATTCAAGGGGCGATCCGGGTTCATGGGAGCGTCTCTCGGTCCGTCTTGGGTCATGGGAGCATCCGTGGCGGCGTCTCGGCGTGTGCCGCCCGAACCACCGCGGCCGCCGCCGTCGATGCCCACGCCGCCCGTGCCACTGCGACCACCGCGGCCGCCGCCGTCGATGCCCACGCCGCCCGTGCCACCGCGACCACCGCGGCCGCCGCCGTCGATGCCTACGCCGCCTTGGCCGCCGTCGATGGCCCCGCCCCCGCCGTCAATGCCGGCTCCACCACCGTCTACTGGCCGCACCGTCGTGCCACCCGCACCGCCAATCGCGCCTCCGCCGCCCGTGATTCTGCCGCCAGTGCCCGTCGTCGCGCCCCCCTTTCCGCTGGCACCCGCGGTACTGCCGCCCCCGCCATCCGTCTTGGTCGCCGTACTACTGCCGTCGCCGCAACCAAGCCCGCCCAGCGCCAGGGCCGCCGCGCAGGCAATCCACACACGCGGTGCCAATAGATCCGAAACGAACGTTCGCGCCTTCATGAAAGACCTCCATAGGGGTTCAAAGAATGACCAACCACCGGATTAGAGTCATAGCAGAGGCTCCGCCATCACCCCTAGTAGTTTCATGTACCTAGGTTCCTACCTTGGATCACATGGTACTACTAGTAGGCCTCAAACCTACATTTGCCCTGTCAGGGCTTGCGCGCGATTTCTTCCACAAAGTAGGCGCTGCGGTGGCGCGCATCCGGAAGGTGTGAGTCCCAACACGCAGGCGAACAGAAAACGAGCTTGATCTTTCCCGAGTTGCAGGTCGACACCGAGCAGCGAATGACTTTGCCGCCCGCCGGAATCGGCTTGCGGCACATGGAACAGAAGAAAACGGGACTAGGGCGCATGAAGGGCTGTCTACCACAGAACATCCCGAGTCGAGACCACCGTTGCTCGGCTATTCGCAAGCAGAGAGGGCCGCGGGAAAGACGAGGAGTCAACCGTGTTCTTTGTCCCCGGCCACCATCAGCGCCGGTTTGCCGAAGCGCGCGCGCAGCCGGTTGACCGAGGCAAGCACCCGGGGCAGGCGCAGCAACCTGCGTTCCAAGGCGCGCTTGCCCGGGAAATCGACGAGGCCGAGCCCCACGACCACGAAGAGAAGGCCCGGACCGGGCACGAGCGGCAGGGCCATCACCAAGCCCAGAAGCACGAGCATGCCGCCCAGCAGGTTCTTCACCACGAGCAAGGTCAGGCGCAGGGCCGGATGCGAGCACCAGAACCCAGACTGCGCCGGGCCGCGCACGAAGTAGTCGGCCGGCAGACGGACCACGACGAACAGCCCCGCGGCGAGCGAAAGCGCGAACGCGCCCAGGGCGATGCCGGCCGTCCAGCCGACAGCACGGAGCTGCTGCAGCCACTGCCGGACCAGCTCGAGTAGATTGCTCACGGCCGAAGGTGTCCCGACACGAGCAACATCTGCCTCACGACCCCGCGACCAGCGGCCGGACGGTTTGCCAGAGCAAGGCCTGGCTGAAATCGCCTTTGTCGATGTAGGCCGACACGCCGGCGGCCATGGCGGCGCGCCTCTCCGGCTCGCCTCCGCGCATGGAGATGGCCACCACCGGAACGTCCTTGAAGGCCGCATGGCTACGGAGCGTGCGCACCAGGGCCAGGCCGTCGAGGCGAGGCATGTCGATGTCGGTGACCACGATGTCCACGCGAGCGTGGGCTCCGAACAAGGCCAGGGCTTCCGCGCCGTCGCCGGCCACCAGGACACGCATGCCGTGCGCGCGCAGGGCCTGCGCCACGATGTCGCGCACCACGGGCGAATCGTCGGCGACCAGGGCGACGCGACCCGCCGCGCGAGGCCCCTCGGCACGGACTCCCGACGCGCGCACGCGCCGGCGCGTCCGGGCGAGCAGCACCAGCTCGGCAACCTTGAGCACGAGTGCGAGCGCGCCTTCTTCGATGTCGACCGCCGCCGGCACCAAGGGCAGCCTCTCGAAGAACTTGCCCATGGGTTTGAGCATGACCTCGCGTTCGAGATGGCCGGACGTCCCGGCGAGCGCCACCAGATCGGCCCCGCTTTGCGCGATGATGATGCGCGCCTGCGTGTCCACCGCCACGGGCTCGTCCAGGGCCTCGGCCAGATCGAGCAGGGGCACGGCGCTCCCGGCGTAGTCGACGGTGGGTCCGTCGGGGCCACGGCCGCGCACCAGGGCGCTGGCTTCGACCAAGCTGCGCACCGAGGCCGCGGGCAGGGCGTAGCTGCCCGTGCCCACGCGGAACAGCACTACGCGCGTGATGGCCACGGTGAGCGGCACCTCGATCTCGAAGGTGGTGCCGTGCCCGCGCTCGGTGCGCACGTCGACCCTGCCGCCAACGTTCTCCACCACGTCGAGCACGATGTTGAGGCCAATCCCGCGGCCCGAGACCTCGGAAACCTGCTCGCGCAAGGAGAAACCGGCCGCGAAGATGGTACGCAGGATCTCCCGCTCTCCGGCCGCCGCGGCCGCCGCGGCGTCGAGGATGCCTCGCTCGACGGCCCGGCGACGCACGGCCTCGATATCGATACCCCGGCCGTCGTCGGAAACCTGCAGGTGTAGGCGCTGTCCCACCAAGCCGGCGGCGATGCGCACGAACGCTTCCGCGGGCTTGCCGGCCCGCGCCCGCTCGGCCGGAGGCTCGACGCCGTGGTCGACGGCGTTGCGCAGCAGGTGCAGCAGTGGCTCCTCGAGCATTTCCAAGAGGGCCCGGTCGACCTCGATCTGCTCGCCGGCCGTCTTGAACCGAATCTGACGGCCGAGCGAACGCGCGAGGTGACGGAGCGGGACCGGAAAGCGATCGAGCAGGGTCGAAAGCGGGATCATGCGCAGGTCGCGCGTCGTGCCGTCGAGATCGCCTATGATGCGTTCCAGACCGTGAGTCTCGTCGCGCAGGCGCGATTCCATGTTGGAAAGCTCGGCCACGATGCTCGACCAAGCGTCGAGCTGCGGCGCGCGCTCGGCGCCGACCCGGCCCGGGCGCACGGCCTCCGCGGTTTCGCGCACGCGCCGGACGGTGCGCGCCATCTGTCGCCAGCGGACGTGCGTGAGCAGGAGGTCGGAAACCATGCCGCGCAGGCGGTCTATCTCCTCGGCCGTGACCCGGATCGAGCTGGCCGCTGGCGCCAAGGCCGGCCCCGCCGGCGACCTGTCCGCGACCCCCTCCGCGGCCGGCGCCGCCTCGGGCTCGGCCACGGTGGCGGGCGTGGCCCGCGGCTGCCCCACGGCCGGGCTCGGACCCGGCGTTAGGGGCGCGCCCCGCGCCGCGGCCACCTCGGCCACGAACGCGTCCGCCTCCCTCGACGACGCGTCCGGCGCGCCCAGGGTCAGCTGCAGAGCCAGCTCCAGGCCTCCCAGAATCGTATCGCCGTCGCGTTCTGCCGGCAGCGTGCCCCGATCGCGCACGAGCTTCACGTAGTCTTCCAGGGCGTGCAACAACCGCGATACCTGCGCAAAGCCGGTCAGGCTCGCCTCGCCCTTGAAGGTGTGCGCTTCGCGCAGAAAGGCCGCTGGATCGCCGGCTCGGCGCTCGACCTCGATCCACAGCAGATTGAGCTTGGCGACCCGTTCCGCCGCCACCTGGCGGAACATGGCAATCCTTCTGTCTCGCCTCGCTTCTTCGCCGGTGGCCATGGCACGCTACTCCGCCGACGGCTCTCTGGGACCGGCGCCGGCCGCGGGCGACGAGGCGGGCTCCGCCAAAGGCCGCGCGTCGCCACTCCCCGCGCCACTGCCCACGGCCGACAGCGCGCGCGCCGTCGATTCACGCTTCGTCTGGGCCAGCACGATCCCGCTACCCACCAGACGGTCGAGGCGTAACGCCGCGTTGACCAGGTCCTGGGCCGTGGCGGCGGTCTGCCGCGTGCTGGCCGTGGCCTGGGAAACCGTGGCGGCCATGTTGTCCATGCTGCGTCCGACCTGCTCGGTGGCCCGGCGCTGCTGCTGCGTGACTTGGGCGATGTCGCGCGCCGAGCGAGTGGTTTCCTCGGACAGCGCGATGCCTTCCTGACCGGCGGCCACAGCGGAGTGCGAGGCCGCACGCATGTCGTTCATCAACCGGCGGATGCCGGCCACCGACTCCATCACGCTCTCGGCCAGCCGGCGCATCTCGGCCGCCACGAGGGTGAACCCGCGCCCGGCCTCGCCCGCCTTGGTTCCCTCCAGCGCAGCGTTGAGTGCCAGCAAGTCGGTACGATCGGCGACTTGCATGATGGCCGCCAGGATTTCCGCCACCCGCTCGGCGTGAGCGTTGAGCTCCTCGACCCGATGCGCGACATCGCGGTTCCCGGCCACGGTGCGCTCGGCGTTGCCCAGCACGGCCGAGGAGCTTTCCGCGATCTGCTGCGCCGACGCCAGCATCACCTCCATGGTCCCGCGCGTCTCTTCGATGGCCGAAACCTGCAGACTGCTGGCCGACTCCTGGCTGTGCGCCAGCCCTGCCAGAGCCTGCGACAAACGCGTGAGCTGGGTGGCCATTTCGAGCATGGGCCGGGCGATGGTGCCCGAAACCACCCAGGCAACGAGAAACCCGATGACCAGGGTGATCGTGCTGAAGAAGAACACGGTGCGCGAGCTGGTGCGTATCTCCTCGTCGATGGAGTGGCGCGAGAAACCCGCGGCCAGCGTGCCGATGTCCTTGCCGTTCGAGCGAATGGGCTCCAGCACGTGCACCAGCTCGCCACGCAGCTCGACGCGCGTCCTGTCCGAGTTCTCGAGCAACTCGCTGCCTGGCGGCAGGCGGCCCTCGCTATGGCGCAGGTAGACCGTGCCGTCGGGCTTGAGCACGACCACGTAAAGAAGGTCTTTGTGCCCCTTGATGGCCGCCAGCGAGTTCTCCGCCTGCGACTTGTCGAGATCGAGATCCACAGCCGGCGCGATCAGCTTGGCGAGGATGCCGGAAAGCCCCTTGGCCCGTGTTTCGAGAGCCTGCGTGGCGATCGTCCCCTGGCGATGGACCAGGTACCACGCGAAGACGAGCGTGAAGGCCAAGAACAGCCCAGTGAAGGTGACGACGAGCTTGGTGCGAAGACCGAGGGTTTTCATGGAACCACGTCTTTTCAGGGTGGGACGACGCCCGCCAGCCGGGCCGCAGCGGCCACCAGCAAGGAAGCGTCGAGCAGAGTCACGCGATTGCCCTGCCAGTCGAATTCATCGCGCACGAAATCCGGCGCGTCCGCGGCTCGTGCCGGCTGCGGCCCGGCCGCTCCCCCGTACTCGACCATGCCGTGGATCTCCTCCGCCACCACGGCCATCTCATAGGCTCCATCGCGTAGCACCAGCAGACGTGGCAGTGTCGCTGGATTCTCCAGCGGAAGCATGCCGACACCGCCGATCATCTGTTCCAAGCCTACGACCGTGACCAACCGGCCACGTAGGGTGGCGACGCCGAGAATGTGACTCGGCGCCGTGGGCACGCGCGTGACCTGGCTTTGCAAGGCTACTTCCACTATCGCCTTCACGTCTACGGCAAACCAGCGCTGGCCCAAACGCAGCACCATGAGCGTTCCTCCGCCTTCGCGGCCCGGCGGCCCCGGTGCCTTGACGGGGGCGAGCCGGCGCTCGCCGGACGCCCGTTTTGCAGCGCTCATGCCCAGAGATCACGGCATACGGCGCTCACCCGGTCAAGAACCGCGACAGCACCGGCCAGTTTGGACACGAAGACATCGGGCTTGATCTCGTCAAGCCGTTCGCGCACTTCCGCCGCCGACCGCCCGGACACCAAGACGACGGCCGTGCGCCGCTCTCCCGCGCTGGCCCGGAAACGGCGGCACAGCTCGGCGACGTCGAGCGCGGGCATGTGAACGTCGCTGACCAGAATATCGGGAGCGTACGAGGAGAGGATCTCCACCGCCTTGTCGAACGTCGAGGCCACGCGCACCGTGTAGTTGTGCATCTCGAACACATCCGCCAGCGCGAGGGCCGCGACCGGGCTGTCGTCGACGATGAGCAGCTTGGCCGAGAAAGCGACCGGAATATGACGCTCTCCCGAGCCGGGCTTGCCCTCCAGGGCTTCCGACGCCTCCTGCAACAGGTAGCCCAGCCGACGCAGCGAGCGCATGCACGGCTCGGCCGCGTCCACGCCACCGCCAGCCAGCAGACGAGCCGCGTCCTCTCCATCCTGGGCGGCCCGGCAGAGCTCCGGTCGGTCCAGGACACTGGCCTCGCCCGCGATCGCGTGCAGATCCGCCGCCAGCTGCAGCGCAGCGTCGCGCTCGGGCTTGCCAATCATCGCCATGCCGGCCACGACCTTGTGACGCGCGACTTCCAAGAGACGCGCGAGCACGACTTCGCTCATTGAAGTGGTCATGTGCCTATGTCATTTCATCGACGCATTTCCCGGACACCTTTAGTTTTCCGATGCGAAACCGGGCACTTCTCTCCCCGACCGAGAATTGGCGCCGCGTAGCAACACGGGCTCAAGCCCGACGAGGCCGCGGCCGATAGTAGACGAGCGCGGGCACTTCCGAGTTCGTGCATAATCGGCAGCGAGGGCTGGCCATGGGCGCAGGCAGGATCCGACTGGCATCAGCGACGCCGTTCGCGGGCATGCCCGTGACCCACCGTCACGGCGGGCGGCAGGTCGCCCAACGTCGGCTGCCAGCAGACCAGAAGGGTGGTCTGCCGTGAGCGACGTGGAGGTCGGTCCGAGCCTCAGCGCAGCCGTCTCGGGTGGTCCCGTGGCTCTGCATGGTCCCGGCAGGCTGGCCTTCTTGCGCACGACCCAAGAGACTGCCAGTCCGCCGGGCAAGCTTCTGCTCATCGACGACTCGCCGCTCGCTCTCGACACGGTTTCGACGTTCCTCGGGGACATGGGGTGGACCGTGCTGGTGGCACCGAGCGGGGCCGAAGCCTTGCAGGTGGCCTCCACCCCCGACCTGGACGCGGTCATCGCGGATCTCAACATGCCGGACATGAACGGCATCGAAGTCTTCCGCCGCCTCTACGACATGGATCCCCTGCTGCCGGTGATCATCCTGAGCGAGGAATCCGCCATGTCGCAGATCCTCGAAACCGTGCATGCCGGCGTGTTCGACTTCGTGCCCAAGTCCGACTACGAGCGCATGCTGCCGGCCGCCGTCACCCGCGCCGTGGCCCACGGCCGCGTCCTACGTGAGAATCAGCGGCTCTCCCAGGATCTGGTGCGCGCGAACGAAGGGCTGGAACGCCGGGTGGCTGAGCAGGCGCGCCTCCTCGAAGAGCGTCTCCGGCGCGAGGCCGCGCTCGAGCGCGACGCCGAGCTGGCTCCTCTGCGCAAAGAGGTGGAGATCGCACGCAGGATTCAAACCTCGATCCTGCCCGCGCAATTCCGGGTGCCGGGGCTGCAGATCGCCGCGCAGATGATCACCGCCTCCGAGGTGGGTGGCGACTACTACGACGTCCGTCCCACCGCCGACGGCTGCTGGCTGGGCATCGGCGACGTGGCCGGACACGGGCTTGCGGCCGGCCTGGTCATGCTCATGATTCAGAGCGGGCTGTCCTCGTTGGTGCTGCAGAACCCGGGGGCACTCCCCCACGAGATCCTGCCCGCCCTCAATCGCATGCTCTACCAGAACCTGCGGCTGCGCATGGGGCGTGACGACCACGCGAGTCTGACCATGTTCCGTTTCTTCGCCGACGGCCGTCTCGCCTACGCGGGCGCGCACGAAGAGATCGTGGTGTGTAGCCCAAGCGGCCAAATTCGCACCGTCGCCACCCACGGGACCTGGGTCGGCATCAGCGAAGACATCAGCCCCGACCTCGAGAGTCGCTTCCTCGCTCTCGCCCAGGGCGATCTGGTCGTGCTCTATACCGACGGTATCCCCGAAGCCCGGCGCGAACACGAATGCTATGGGATGCCGCGGTTGCTCGCCGAAATCGAGAAGCGCCACACCCAGCCGGTGGAGGAAATCCTGACAGGCATCATGAGCACGGTACTCGACTTCTGCGCCGCCAGCCCGCAAGACGACGCCACGCTGTTGGTGCTGCGCTACGTGGGCAGGTGAGCGCCGCACGGACGCTGGCTTCTCGTTCAACGAACCGATACGCCTTCCTTGGCCTCCCACGCAACCTCGACCTTGCCCAGCGGCGAGGCGAGCCGCAAGATCAGGCGGCCCGACGGAGGACCGACGAACGACGCGTCGGCGCCTTCCGGCCGCACGAAGCGCAGGGTGTAGGTCTTGGAAAAAGGCGTGCGCGACGGGAAAAACTCGCTCTCGTAGGCATCCGGCAGCTTCTCGACCTTGATGGTCGTGGGCGCCAGTTCCGCCCCGGTCCCGTCGAGCAGCGTCAGCCGCCACGGGGAGCGCCTGCTGCCGAGGTCGTTCCAGTGATCGTTGGTGCTCTGGGCGACCAGGTGTATCTCGTACACCGCGCGCGCGGTTTCGAGCTGGGACTTGGCCAAGGCCTCGCGCTCGGAGTCCGCCAGGTCGTAGACCTTCGCGTACTTGGCCACGTAGGCCTGACGAAACTCCCAGCTCTTGAACGTGGCCCAGATTTCCATCGCCGTGCCGATGTCCTGGACCAGTTTCGCGTGGCGCGTCCATGCGTCGTGGACGCCGCCGTAGTCCGCGCCGCGATAACTCCTCGGGTTTTCGGAGAAATCGACGGTTTGCGAACGCGTCGAGGCACATGCGGCATACGCGACGCACCCCACGAGCACTGCTCCCCGCAGAACGTTCACGTGAACTCGCGCCTCCGGAACAGGGTCACGAGCGGGGCTTCCTGCTCGAGTGCCTCTCGTCCGCCCTCCTCTCGATCGACCAGGCCGACGATGAGGCTGACTCTCAGGCCGAACTCGCGCGCCCGCGCCACCGCCTTCTTGGCCGAGCCGCCCGTGGTGACCACGTCCTCGAGAATGGCCACCGGCATGCCGGGACGAAGCAGCTTGCCCCCCTCGAGCCATTGCCCGGTGCCGTGCCCCTTGGGCTCCTTGCGCACGTAGAAAGCCGGCAGCGGCCTGTGGCCAAGGTAGCTGACCGTGGCCACCGCGGACGCCAGGGGATCGGCGCCCATGGTCAGGCCGCCCACGGCTTCGACCTCCGGCGCCCGCTCGCCGATGATGTGGCCAAAGAGCCAGCCCACCAGAAAATGGCCTTCCGCGCTCAGCACCGCCTGCTTGCAGTCGATGTAGAAGTTGCTCTTCCGCCCGGACGCGAGCACCACCTCGCGCTCCTCGTAGGCCAACTGCTTGAGGAGATCGAGAAGCCTGGCCCGGTGCCGCTCGAAAAGCTCGCTGCCGTTCATGCGGCCGTTTCTACCACGGCCGCCCGACTTCGGGGCAGGCTAGAGCTTAAGGCCCTCGAGCGGGTCGAGGGAGACTTCTCTCTTGTCCTTGATGAGCTTGGGCGGCGTCGCAGGGGAGGACTCCTTCTTCTCCCTCGGCGCCGAATGCCGGGTTGCCGTCACGCGCGACCTGGCGCGCGTGGCATCATCGAGCTGCCGCTTCAGCTCGACGCGCTCGGCTTCGCTCTTGGCGTCGGCGATCTGTCGCTTCAGGTTGGCTTCGATCTGCTCGAACCGCTTCTCTTGCTCGGCCAGACGCAGCTTCTCGCGCTCGATCGCCGCCTGTTTTTCGACTTCCTGGGCGGCGAGCTGCTTTTCATGGTCGGACTTGATCTTGTAGATGACGCCACCCGCGATGACGAGCACGACCGCCACCACACCGACGATAAGACCCACGGGCACGCCCTTCTCCTTGCCCGCGACCTTGGCCTGCGCCTCGATACGCATGCGTTCCTGCTGCAACTTGGCTTCGGCCTCGATGCGCGCCCGACGCTCGGCCTCCTCGAGACGCAGACGGCCCTCGCGCTCCTGGGCCTCCTTCTCCGCCTCCAACCGGCGCAGCCGTTCCTCCTCTTCGCGGCGAGCCCGCTCGGCCTCAGCCCTCGCTTTGCGCTCGGCTTCTTCCCTGGCTTTGCGCTCCGCCTCGGCGCGAGCTTCGGCCTCGGCGCGCTCCTTCTTGACCCTCTCTTCCTCCTGCTTGCGCAGCTCTTTGAGAGATTTGAGGACCGAATTCTCGCGTGAGTCCAACGTTTTGCTCCTTGTGCCTGGATCGCACCCGCAAGGGCGATGATAGATGGATATCTAACACAATTCCCTGGCCAAGCGTACGTATGTGGATTCGACAGGGAATAGGCCACCGTCCCGCCGCACCCCAACCGACCGCCTGCTACGTCGCCCCGACAAAACGCCGCGCGATGGTGCTCGCCAAATCGTCCAGGCTGCGCCCATCGGTGTCGACGATTTCGTGGGCCATGCGCTCGTAGAGTGGTATGCGGCGCGACAGCACTTCTTCTACCTCGTCGGTGAAGCTCCGCGCGCCGGTCAGCGACGGACGCGAGTTGTCGCCGCCAATCCTGCTCACGATGGTCGCGGGCGTGGCCCGCAGCCAGAAGACCCTGCCCCGCGAACGCAGCGCGATGTGGTTGGCTTCGCGCTCGACGACACCGCCGCCGCAGTCGATGACCAGGCCGTCCTGGCCCCCGAACTCCCGGCACACGCCCTCTTCCAAGTCGCGAAAGTGCTTCCAACCGTGTGCCGCCACGATGGCGGGAATCGAGATGCCGGCCACGGCCACGATTTCGTCGTCCAGGCTGACGGTGCGCCGTTCCAGCAGGACCCCCAAGCGGCGAGCAATCGCGCTCTTGCCGGCGCCGCGATAGCCAATGAGAACCAGGTTCACAGCCGCGCCTCGATGACCTTGCGCATGACCTCGGCGGGGGCCTTGTGTCCCGTCCACAACTCGAACTGCACCATGGCCTGGCCGAGGAACATCTCCATGCCCAGGACCACCGGGCAGCCACGCGCGGCGGCCTGCTCGATGAGCAAGGTGCGGCGGGGGTTGTAGACGGCGTCGAAAACCGCCAGATCCGGCCGCAAGAGCTCGGGGGCCACCAGCGAGCGATCGGTATCGGGCGTCATGCCCACGGGTGTGCAGTGCAGAAGAACGTCGGCGCTGGCGACCGCGGCCGCCAGCGACTCCTCGTCGAGCCTGCACGTCTTCACCTTTGCGTCGGTGCGGGCCGCCACGTCCCGGCCGAGTCGACAAAGCTCCTCGTCCACCACGCCGAGGATCTCGAGGCATGCCGGCTGGCCGCGCATCGCCATTGTCATGCCCACGGCGCGGGCCGCGCCCCCCGACCCCAGCACGAGCACGCGCCGGCCTTGCGTGCGAACGCCGGCACGCTCCAGCGCATCGAGGGCACCCTGTCCGTCGGAGTTGTGGCCCAAGAGGCGCCCATCGCGGTTGACGACGGTGTTGATGCAACCGACGGCCTGTGCCGTGGCATCGACTTCGTCGACCAACCCGAGCGCAGCCACCTTGTGCGGCATGGTGATAGAGAGGCCGCGGTAGGAGAGGGCGCGCGCTCCGGCGACGGCTGCGGCCAGATCGGCAGGCGCCACGTCGTGAGCGACGTAGACGAGCGGCAGGCCCAGGGCCTCGAAGGCGGCGTTGTGGATGGCCGGCCCCATGGAATGGTGCGCGGGGTAGCCGAGCAAGGCGCAGACCCCGAAACTGGCGTCGATCCTGGACATGGACGGGTCTTCTACCACCCGCGCTTCGCCCGATGCGAATCAGTTGTTGACGACCACGTTGTTCTGCACGGAGCTGTTGTCGTCGCAAGCGTTCTTGCCGGCGTTGCACAGCACGGCCGCAATGCCGCCCGCGCCTTGCTCGCCGCCCGTCGTGCCGGCCCCCATGGTCATCTCCAGGACCACGGTGGTGCGACCGTCCACCGCCGTCCCTTCGGAGCGGATGACCACCACTTGGTTGCCGCCCGCGGCCTCGCCATCGACGGTGAAAAGCCCCCTCCGACATTCCGCTATGTCGTTGCGCATGTAGACCGTGTACGCACCCATGAGCGCGGCGCTCACGCCGCTGGGATTTCCCGGCACGGGCTCGGCGTGAAACACGCTGGTGGGGTAGTTGACTCTCCAAAGCGGTGCCCCCGAGGTGTCTGTCAGAATCGCGCCGCGCCCGACAGGCAGACCAGTCACGGGGTCGAGCGAATTGGGGATTTCGTCTCCCGGCTGATTTGCATGGCCATCCCCGCCGAGCAGAGCCGTCAGGTCCGGTTCGATGGGACCGTTGAGAATGTCCCGAGCTCTCTCGAGCCCCGCCTCGGCAACGTAGAGAGCCTGGTTGCGCAGGTTGGTGTTGGTCAGCATCTGGACGTTGGACTTCGTGAGAAACAGGCCCGCCATGCCCAGCCCGAGCAGCACGATCATGAGGAGCAGGACGGCGACCAGAATTGCGCCGCGCTCATCCCGGCGGCCACCACGCCCGCGGCGGCCGTGCAGGCTGCCCGGCCCGCGCCCCCGACGCAGGGGCGTCACCCGCTCCACAGTGCGCATAATACCCGACCATCGGCAGGTCGGACGCGAACCTGAACCCAGCAGGCAGCCGAGCGCCATCTCACCGGATTCCTCCTTTTCTCCCCCTGCCAGGGGGACAGCCCCCATGCCGGTCACCCACGGAGTCTCTGCTCGAAGACACAGAAGAAAGCGCGGGCCCGACGCAGACACTGGCCCGGATCGTCGCCCGTCGGCAAATCGAAGAACGGAAGCAGCAGTACTACTTGCCGGTTCGACCTGGGCCGATGCCCAGCACCGTGCCTTCGGGGCCGGTGCGAGGCGCGGGAGACGGCGTGGTTGGCCGGCTGCCTAGACCGCTCGCATCCAGCCGCGTTCCCCCCGGGGCCCTGTCGGCCGGACGCGGCGTCTGCTCGGCTCTCCCCGCCCTCGGGGCGAGCGACAGCGCCGTGCGCGCTGTTGTCGGACGCGCCGGCCCACTCGGGTGCTCTCCGGATCGACTTCGCGGTCGCGGGGTCGGCGTCTTGCTGCCGACTCTCACGGAGGGCGCCGGCGTGAAGACGTCGGGCTGCGAGGGTCGCACCATGCGGTAGGCACCTGCGCTGGAACCAACGGCGGGCACGGGCGTACGCGGCGTAGCGCGGGTCGAGCGCGCCGGCGCCTCGGGCAAGCCTTCGACCACCGGCGGCGAAACCACCGCGCCCGAATCCTCACTGTCGAGAGCGAACTGCACCTCGGCCGCCGGTCTCGCCTCGCCGAACGACAACTCCTCGGCTGCCGGTTTCACCTCGTCGAGCGACAACTCCGCGGCCGCCGGTCTCCCCTCCTCGATCGGGAGATCCCGAACCGACGGCGACGGCTCCGGGGTGGGCACGACCGGAATCTCGGGAACTGGCCCGCCCGCGGGTCGCGCCACCGTCGGGCCGCCAAGCTGCACCGGACCGACGCCGGCGAGGAAGGCCCGCAAAGCCTGCGCCATTTCGCTGGCGCCGGCAAAGCGCTTCTCCTTGTCGAATTCCAGGGCGCGCATCACGATCCCGTCGAGGGCCACCGGAATCCCCGGGTCGAGCGTGCGCATCGACGGGGGAGGCTCGAAACGCGCCATGCCCGGGAAGGGCGGCTGGCCGGTCAGCATCTCATAGAAAGACGCGGCCAAGGCAAACAGGTCGGTGCGGCCGTCCATGTTCTTGCCCACGAACTGCTCGGGGGCCATGTAGGGCGGCGAGCCCGCGATCATCGTGGTCTTGTCCGGTCCCTCAACGCGCTTGGCCAGGCCGAAGTCCATCACCTTCACGGTGCCGTCGCGCGCAAGCATGATGTTCGCGGGCTTGATATCGCGGTGGATGGTTTGCTTGCCGTGCGCCATCTCCAACGCATCCAGCACCTGCCCCACGACGGCAGCCGCCTTGGCAGGCTCCAGCTTGCCCTCTTTCTCAATCGTCTTCTCTACCGTGTTGCCGTCCACCAGCTCCATGCAGATGAAGGCCTTGCCGTCCTGCTCGCCCACGTCGTACAGGGTCACGATGTTGCGGTGGGAGAGCTGCGCCACGGCCCGCGCCTCGCGCTGGAACAGGGCCACGGCCGCGGGATCGTTGCCCATGCCCTCGGCCATGAACTTGAGCGCCACCTCGCGCCCCAAGGCCTCGTCGCGCGCGCGGTACACCACCGCCATACCGCCGCGGCCCAGCTCGCCGAGCAGGGTGTAGCGCGTGGCTCTACCGTCCGCCTTCGACGAGGAGAAGCTGGTCTCGCCCACGACCCCCTGCCAGCGGGCGAGCTCCTGGGCGCGGGCGGCGGCATCGCGGTGCCCGGGCGCCGCCTTCTCGACGCGAACGAAAGCCTCCCGCGCTTCGCTCCAGCGACCGGCGGCCACGAGGGCCAAACCGAGCTGGTAGGCGATGTCCTCGGCGCCCGCCTCGTTGCCGCGGGCAGCCAGCGCTTGCTGCAGATCCTCGACGGACGGTCCTTCCCGGGCCGCGCTGACCGCCGAATCGGCTGCGTAGCGCAACGCCAGATCCTCCTGCTCCACGCCGCGCGCTACGATCGATTTCTCGAAAGCCGCCGCGAACGTGGCCATGGACGCCTGGGTCGCGGCCAGGGCCACCGCCTGGGAAGCCGCCTTCTCGGCCGCCTTGTCGAGCAACGCCTGGATCCCGAAGAGGCTCGGCGTCTCGGGCTTGGCCGCAGCCCCCAAATCGAGATCGCCAGCCGGCGCGGGTTGGGCCACGTCGCCGAGATCGAGAGCTTCCGGCTTGGGCGGCGGGGTCTTGGCGGCCGGCGGAGGCAAATCGAGCCTTGCCACGTCCTCGTCTTCGGGCTCGTCTTGCAGGCGCTTGCGCAGCGCCGCCCTCTGCGCTTCCCGCTCGCGGGCCGCGCGCTCGTCCTCGGCCAAGAGCTCCTCGGCCTTGAGCTTCATGCCGACCTGCTTGTACAGATCGGCCGCGCGCTTGCGACTCCCTGCCTTTTCGAACAGCTCGGCTGCGTCCTGCAAGCGGCCCTGGCGAACCGCGATCTGCGCCGCACGCATGGGCTGCTGGGCGCGCAGGAACAGATCGTATGCGGAACGCAAGCGGCCGGCCTTCAGCTCGCGCTCGGCCGCGGCCTCGTAGTTGCCCTTGGCCAAATCGTCGGCGAGCTTGGGATCGGTCTTCTTGCCGTATTTCTTCTTGCCCGCCCGCAACACGAACAGGATCAGGAGAAGCAAGAGCACGCCGCCGATGGCCACCGCGCCCTGCTTCTGCGACCATATCTCCATGAGCTTCTGCACCTGATTCCTCACTCGGCCACGATGTGAACGGCATCGCTCGGGGCCAGCAGCTTGCGCGCCATCAGCAGGCGCGCGTACTGCGTGAAGGACACGAATTGCCCGGCCGCCTCGGCCTGCTTGAGCAACTCGCCGGGCGGCGCGCCGGAAGCCAGCAGCGCGCGCATGTCGTCGTGCAAGGCCAACACCTCGACCACGGGCACGCGGCCCTTGCGGCCCGTGCGCTCGCAGGCGTCGCAGCCCGCCGCCTGCGGCAAGCGCTGCACGCCCGCGCCCGGATCGAGCAGGCGCAGCCGGTCCAGGTTGCGGATCATGGTGGCCGAGACCGGCGCTTGCGACCGTTCTGGCGCCGGCGCGGCCAGATGCAAACGCCGCAGGTCGCCCATCATGTCTGCGGGAACTTCGTCCTCGGTCACGCAATTCGGACACAGGCGCGGCGCCAGCCGCTGCACCACGATGAGGTTGAGCGCCTGCGACAGCAAGATCGGCGGGATGCCGAAGTGGCCGAGCCGCTGCAGCACCGCGATGCCGGTGTTGCCGTGCATGGACGACAGCACCAGGTGCCCGGTCAGCGCCGCCTCGATGGCGATGTTGGTGCTGGGACCGTCGCGCAGCTCGCCCACCATGATGACGTCGGGATCCTGGCGCAGAAGCGCCCGCAGCGCGGCCGCGTAGTCGAGCCCGATCTTGGGATTGATCGGCGTCTGGGTCAGGCCCGGGAACATGAACTCGACCGGATCCTCGACGGTGACGATGTTGTTGTCCGGCCGCGACGTCTTGCGCTGGTTGAGCATCGAGTAGAGCGTGGACGACTTGCCGCTGCCGGTCGGGCCGGCCACCAGGACGGCTCCGTGCGGCACCGCGACCGCTCGCTTGACCAGCTCCAAGACGCGCGGCTCGACGAAGATGTGCTCGAGTGGCCGCATGACGTCGGTCGGATCGAGAATGCGCAGCACCACCTTCTCGCCACGACAGGTGGCCAGCGTCGAGATGCGAAAGTTGAGGTCACGCTTGCCCACGCTGGCGGCGATGCGTCCGTCCTGGGGAATCCGGCGCTCGGTGATGTCGAGCTCGGAAAGGATCTTGAGTCGAGCCGTCACGCCGGCGGCGAAGGACGCCGGGACGAGCTCCTTGCGGTCCACCATCATGCCCTGCACGCGGTAGCGCACGCGCAGGCCGGACGCCTCGGCCTCGATGTGCACGTCCGAAGCGCCGCGCTCGATGGCCTCGAGCAGGATGCGATCGACCAGTAGCGTGACCTCCTCGCCCATCACCACCTGCGCCTTGTCGGCCTCCTTGCGCGTCTCGCCGAGGTACACCAGCCGTTGCGGCTGGTCGCGCCCGCGCCCGGCCGCCCCGGTCCGCTCGCCGGGCTCCAGCTTGAGGCGGGCGACCGCGGCGTTGAAGTCGTCGATCGAGATGCAAGCGATCTCGGGATCGACCGTGGTCAGCACCCGGCGCAGCTCGCTCAGGGCGTCGTCGAGCTTGGGATTCACCATGCCGACCAGGAGCCGGTTGCCGCGCAATTCGAGCGGCAGGATGCGGTGGGAGAGAATCACCCGAGCCGGCACCAGATCGAGCAACGGACGAGAGATGCTGTAGGCCGACACCTCGACGAAACGGATGTCGTCCTGGCCAAGCGCGCTGCCCGCAGCGGGCCCCCTTGCCCCCACCTTGCCGGCCAGGACCAGCTTGACGAAGCGGGCGGAAACCGACGCGGCCAGCGCCTGCGCCACGGCCGGCACCGCGCCCATGACTTGATTCAGGTGCTCCTTGCGCACGAAGAGAGCGCTGCACGGTTCCTCGGCCACGACCGAGAGGGGGCCACCGCTCGGCAGCGCACAACACATCTCGCCGATGGCGTCGCCGGGCCCCAGTTGGTCGAGGTGGTTCTCGGCCCCCGTCGCGGGATCCTTGCTGCGCAGCGAAGCGCGGCCGGAGACGAGGAAGCCGACGCTGGCTGGCGGAACGCCGGCCTGCAGCAAAAGCTGGCCCTTGGCAATGTCGCGTTGATCGAGATGCGGCGCCAGCTTGGCCAGTACGGCGGTTCCACAAGGTGCAAGCAGAGCCGTCTGGCTGAGAAAACCGACGACCGCCTCTGGCGTCATCCGCGGCATGAAGGCTGCCCCCCTCCGTTTGGCATCGGGCCGGCGGCCAGGCTCCGACTTCCCGAGAGCGATGTCTGTCTCGCTGTCACCAGGCGCCGGAGATCGAATCCCATTGTCTTTGCCGCTTCCGATCCGCGCGCGACCAGCCCAAGACATGCAGCAAGGAGCGCAGCATCCATACCATCGGCGGCTGGCGCGCCATACCTGAGCGCGAACGCTGCGCCGTGTTGCCACGGATCATGCAGCGTCTCTATCGAGCCAAACGGGTCGGAGCAGGGTGCATCTCCAGAGAGCGCGATCCGTGGCGTCGAGCAAGCACCCGGGATGCGCCCGGCTCGTCCGCCCGGGCGGAGACGTCGAGCTTCCCTGGAGACCGACGCACGAACCAGCACCTAGGCCCGAAGCCTGGAGACTGAAGCCTGAACCCTCATGACGCGACCGCCGAGGGAGTCCTCGCGCGTAGCGACGAAACGGCGGGGGAGAGCAGCGGCGGTGATCGCCACCGGCGCCCTTTCGACGGTAGACTTGCGCGGCCGTGTCCGAAACCGACGAGCCACCTGCCTCGCGCTTCGATGCGCCGCTACTACGCGACGCCGAGCTGGCGCCCGCGCGGCGGACCATCGTCGAGATCGTCGACCGACTGCCCACCGAGCCGGGCGTCTATCTCATGAAAGACCGGCGCGGCAAGGTCGTCTACGTTGGGAAGGCCGTCAACCTGCGCAACCGCGTCCGCCAGTACTTCCAGCCCGCGAGCGGGGATAGCCGCGCCTTCGTGCCCCTGCTCGAGGGCGTCGTGGCCGACATCGAAACCGTGGTCACGAACAACGAGAAGGAGGCCCTGCTGCTCGAGAACCACCTCGTCAAGCAGCACCAGCCACGCTTCAACGTCAAGCTGACCGACGACAAGAACTTCTTGGTGCTGCGCCTGGATACGCGGGCGGCCTGGCCGCGGCTGGAAGTCGTGCGCAGGATCGCCGACGACGGCGCACGCTACTTCGGTCCCTACCACTCGGCGACCGCGTGCCGCGAGGCCCTGCGCGTGGTCAATCGCCACTTCCAGCTGCGCGTGTGCACCGACCACACCCTGCGCACCCGGCAGCGCCCGTGCTTGCAGTACCAGATCAAACGCTGTCTCGCCCCTTGCGTGTTCGACGTGCCGGCCGACGACTACGCCGAGCAGGTGCGCTTCGTCGCCCTCTTCCTCGAAGGCAAGCGCGACGAATTGCTCGAGGATCTGCGTAGCCGCATGCAAGCGGCCTCGGCCCGCACGGCCTTCGAGCACGCGGCCACCTTGCGCGATCAGATCCGCGCCCTCGCGTCGGTGCTGGAGTCGCAGCGCGTGGTGGCCGACACTTTCGTCGATCAGGACGTCGTCGGTTTCTGCCGCGAGGGGCAAGCGGTCGAGATCGTGGTGCTGTTCGTGCGCCAGGGAAAGCTCTTGGGCAGCCGCGCCTTCTCGTTCGGCAAGCAGGAGTTTCCGGACGACGAGATACTGTCGAGCTTCCTCGGTCTCTTCTACGATTTGCAGACCGATGCCCCCGCCGAGGTGCTGCTGCCCTTTGCCATCGCCGACCGGGACGTCAAGGCCGAGTGGCTCTCCGACAAGCGCGGCAAGAAGGCCTCCGTCCTGGTTCCCCGGCGCGGCCCGCGCCGCGCGCTGGTCGAGCTGGCGCGCAAGAACGCCTTGTCGAGCTTCGCCAGCCGGCGCGACCGCAGCCGGGACGCCGCGACCACGCTCGCCCGCCTGCAGCGGCGCCTGAACCTCCCCCGTCCGCCGCGCGTGATCGAGTGCTTCGACATCTCGCACATCCAAGGGGCCGATGTCGTGGCGTCCATGGTCGTGTTCGAGAACGGCGAGCCGGCGAAAGCCCGCTACCGCACCTACCGCATCAAGCATGCCCAGGGCGGCGACGATTTCGCCTCCATGTACGAGGTGCTCTCGCGCCGGTTTCGGCGCGGCCGAGAGGCGGAAGCCGAGAATGGGCCCTGGCGCCTCCCCGACCTCTTGGTCGTGGACGGCGGCAAGGGCCAGCTCTCGGTGGCTCTGGCGGCGGCGCGCGATACGGGTATCGACGTGCGACCGGGAAGCGGTCTGCCCATCGTGGCGCTCGCCAAGGAGCGCGATGGACCCGGCAACGACGCCAACCCGGACGCCGCGCGGACGGAAGGCGCGGAGGCAACGCAACGCCGGCCCGATCGCGTGTTCCTGGCTCACGCCAAGGATCCCATCCCCATTGGCGCCACGAGCGCGGAGATGTTCGTGCTCGCCCGCCTGCGCGACGAAGCCCATCGGTTCGCCGTCGGATTCCATCGCAGCCAGCGCAAGCGCCGCACCCTGCGTTCGGCCCTGGCCGGTATTCCCTCGGTCGGCCCGCTGCGCCAGCGGGCCCTGCTGCGGCATTTCGGCAGCCTCGGGAAAGTGGGCGAGGCCTCGCTCGCGGAGCTGCTCGCCGTGCCGGGCATGAACGAGCCGGCGGCCCGCGCCGTGCGCGAGTACTTCGCGGTCCGCTCGCAATCGCCGTCACGGCCCGCGCCCGCGGTTGGTGATGTTCCTGTCCCATCCGCCGAACCCGAGGCAGAATAGGGACGGACTTTCGCGCGTTCCGCGTCTTGGGAGGCACCATGCAGAAACAAGCGCTCGTCATCGGGTTTGGGCTATCGCTGTTGTTCGCCACGACCGCGTGCAAGAAGGAAGGGCTGGTCGGCTATGCAAGCGGCGGCGCGTGGGGCACTGGCGGCGCCATGGGTGCCGGCGGGCTTTTCGGTGGAGGCGGCGCGCTCGATGCCGGCAGCGTTCCCGGCACGGGCGGGGTCCTGGGTCTCGACGGCGCGCTCGGAACCGGCGGCGGAGCTGGAATGGCCGGGGCATCCGGCGCCGGCGGCCTGCTCGGCACCGGCGGCCTGCTTGGGACCGGCGGCCTGCTCGGCACCGGCGGCTTAGTTGGCTCGGGCGGCGTGCCCGGCACCGGCGGGGCGCCGGCTTCTGGCGGCGTGCCCGGCACCGGCGGCGCTGCCACCGGCGGCAGCTCCAGCAGCGGCACGGTTTTCCGTCGGGGAGGCGCACCGGGTACCGGTGGCAAGACTGGCGCCGGAGGCAGCACCGGTCGCGCCTGCGGCTCCGCGCTGGGCATCGTGTGTCCGAGCGATCAGTTCTGCGAACTGCCGGCTGGCGCGTGCGCGAAGCTGCTCGACGGCGCCGGCACCTGCGTGCCGCTCGGCACGGGCATGTGCCCGGCGATCTACGCGCCGGTGTGCGGCTGCGACGGCGTCACCTACGGGAACGATTGCGAGCGCCAATACCACGGGGTGTCCAAGCTCGCCGACGGCGAGTGCAAGGCGCAGACGACAGCCTGCCCCACCGAGCTTGCGCAGATTGAAGCCTGGCCCTGTATCGAAGGCCTGATCTGCGAGTACGGCCCCGACCCGCGCCCCGAGTGCCGGGCCACCACGACCTGCACCGCTGGCCAATGGAGCGTCTGGCAGCCCAGATGCGCCCAGCTCCCGCCCGTGACCTGTCCGGACACGCGCCTGGAAGCCGCAGGGACAGCCTGCACTCCGGATGGGGCCTATTGCGTGTACGCGGATCTCTCGTGCGAGTGCACGAATTGCATGGACGGGCCGGTCGCCACGTGCACCGGCGATCCCACGTGGCACTGCGCAGCGCCGAACCCCGACCCCGCCTGCCCGGCGGGCATCCCGAGGCTCGGCAGCTGGTGCCCGGCCGACGGCAAGACCTGCACCTACGCCTGCGGCGCGGGTGGGGCGCGCCTGTGCCGGAAGGGCACCTGGTACCAAGCGGACGGCGGCCCCTGCCCCGTGTCCGTGCGTCGGGCGAAAAAGAACATCGCCTACGTCAGCGCGGCCGAACGCAAGCGCATCGCGCGCGCTCTCGCGGACTTCAAGCTCGCCACCTACGAGTACAAGGATCCGGCCCTGGCCGGCAAACGCCACCTCGGTTTCATCATCGACGACGTGCCCGGCAGCCCGGCCGTGGATCGCGACGGAAACATGGTGGATCTCTACGGTTACGCCAGCATGCTGGTGGCGGCGGTCCAGGCGCAGGGCGAAGAGCTCGCGCGCCTCAAAGCCGAGCTCGCGCGCCTCAAGGCCCGCCTGCGGGCCAAATAGCCTTCGCCACAAAGCACACAAAGGCTGAAGAGAACGCGGAGAAGGAAGGGGGCGGGATCGAAATCCGAAAGCCTCCCCCTTCTCCTCCGGCCTCTGTTGTCTCTGTGCTCTCTGTGGTGAATCCCTCACGCCCGCTCTGCCGGGCGGCGCGCGAAGTGGAGGGCTAGGAGGTAGCCGGCGATGCCGCCGCCGAAGTGGCAGTAGCGGTCGATGCCGGGCAAGAAAGACACCGCGACGTTGAGAGCCAGGATGACCAGCAGCCTTTGGCGCAAGCTGCGGGCGATGAGCGCCGGAAAGACCCGCTGCCGGCCGGCGAGGAGCCCGAAGGTCGCGCCCATGAGCCCCCAGACGGCCCCCGAGGCGCCGACGGAGATGGCGCGGGTGAAGAGGGCGCTCGCCACGCCGCCCGCCAGGGCGGACAGGACAAACATCGACACCAGGCGACGGCGGCCGAGCAAGGGCTCGAGGAAACTGCCCAGGCTGTAGAGCGAAACCATGTTCACAATAAGGTGCGTCAGGTTGCGGGTATCGTGCAGTAGCGCGTAGGTGAGCAACCGCCACACCTCGCCGCTGCGGATCCCGGCCGGGCAGTTGCAGAGCCGATCGAACAGCCAGCGGCCCCGCTCGTCGTTGGCGGCCGTCGCGGCGAAAAGGAGAAAGCAAAGGGCGATGATGGCGAAGGTGGCTTGGGGAAAGCGATACGAGTTCCGGCGCAGGAATTCCACGGTTTCGAGGCGCTCCCGGCGTCCGCGCTCGACGATGGCTTCCACGTCCCCCTGCGACAGCGGGGCCACTTCCGGCAACGCCCCGCCCGCCTTCTCCAGCTCGGGCAGGCGGCGACCGGCCACGCGACAGGTGCGGCCGGTTTCGTCCACGTGGTAAAGACCGATGTGATCGCGGTTGCGCGCCCGGGCATCCGCAGCGCGCATCGCCTCATCCACCGCAGTGCCCCCGCCGACCACGGCAATGAAGAGCAGCCCCTTTTCGTGCGCCCCGAGCACGCGGTCGAGATAGGCCCCGAGCTCCCCCTCGGGAATACCGGCGTGGTCGAGCACAACCAGCGCTTTGCCCGCTCCCAGCCACTCGAACACCGCCATCGGCTCGTCGAAAGCGACCAAGGCGGCGGCGTTGCGGCCGGCCCGGCCCGCCGCGTCGGCAGCGGCGAGCGCGACGATGAGCCGGTCGCGCGTCGATGCAGTTGTCGCGGTCGTGGCGGCCAAGGCCAGGCCATTGTAGCGGATGCAGACCTCGACCGCCCCTAACGCGCATGTAGGACAAAACCTGACAGACGTACTTGCCGCCTCACGGACACGCAAATCAGGGATGGTCCGCTTACCCGGGAAGCTTGCCTCAGCTAGTTTCTCATCAGGATGGTTGTGATTTTCCGCCGGCCGGGACAACAGCAGGCAGGCTTTGCAGGCCATGCACCATCCCCCTCCATTCCGACCTGCACGGCAGCCCTCGGGCGGTCCGTGCGCAAGCCCCTGCTCTTGTCCCGGCCAACTCTTTGTCACCCGGCGCCCAAGTTCGTCGAGCTTGCCCGGCGCACCCTGAGGATATTCCCCATCTAGCCCGTCCTGCCCTCGCCCCCGTTCCCGATCTCGACACAAACGGCTCTCTCACATCTCGCTTGGATAGTGATCGGGGACGGGGGGGAAGGCAGGGTGGGCCAGACCGCGACCGTGCTTCGCGTGGCCGGGCGACCAGGAAGCTAGGTCCGCCTTCTCCGTCGGCGCAACAGCAGCACGAGCCCGACGAGCGACGCCGCCCACACGCTCCACAAGACGGTCGTCGTGTGGGTGAACCGGACGAGTGACAACGAGCTGGGAAACATTCGTATGGGCATGCGACCGCTTTGCTGCAGTGCCAGCAGATCCATGAGGATGGCCACGGTGGAGTGAATCAGGAAGCCCGCCCAGATGCTCCCCGTCCTCATGGACAGCGAGCCGAGCACCACCCCGGCCACGATGGCGCCGCAGGCTTCGAGGTAAGGCTTCTGAAAGTGGATCATCACGTAGGGCACCATCATGGAGAAGATGGCGCCGGTACCCAGAATGCGGGCGCCGCGCAGCCAGAAACCACGGAAGAAGATCTCGAGGGCGAGGAACTGGCCGATGTACACGATTTCCCAAACCCAGAAGTCGACCCACGAGCGCCCCGCCAAGGGATACATCGGGTAGTAACGGCTGAAATCCGGCGTGTAGGAAACCGCGACCAAGGCCGGAATCACGATCACCAGACACAGCAGGTAGATCCAGCAATGCTCGCGAAAGCCACGGAACCGCAGCCCCAGGTCGAGAGGGCTCTCCCGGAAGACGAACGGCCAAACGACGAGTGGCAGCAGGTAGGCCCCGTAGCGCGAGACGCCCCAGAACACGCGGTAGTAGAGATCCCGGTAGAAACCGAAATCGAGGATGCCGGGGTGACGCTCCGACCAGCGCTGCAGGAGGGGCTGCACGCTGCCGTCGTAGAAGTCGCGCGACCCGTAGAAATTGATGAGTAGAAGCGAGAGCGCGCCGAGCACGAAGGTGAGCACCACGCGCGCGTCGAGAAGGGACTTGTCGCCGCGTTGCTCGCGCAAGAGCAAGGCCTCTCTGTCGAGTTCGGCCCAGGTCTTGCGGAAGAACAGCACCACCACGGGCGCCAGTGCGGCGAGCAGAACCAGTGAGACGGCGAGCTTCGCGAAGGGACTGTTCAGGAACGACATTCGGGAATCACCCCGTCTAGCACGAATGTCGGGACTGCGGCATACGCGTTGACCGAATCCGGTGCCCATGGCAGAAGGTGACCACCATGGCGGTCCTAAAATCGATCAAGGATGTAGTCGTCGGCCAGGCCTTCAAGCTGGCGGGCAGTCCTCTCGTCTCGAAGTGGGTGAGCGATCCCCGTCTGATGAACGCGGCCGTGAAGGCCATGAGCGTGGGCGGTACGGTGAAGTCGAACCTGGACAAGGCGGGGCGCGTGGCCGCCGGCGCTTTCGGTCTGGCGACCCACGACGAGGTCGTCACCCTCCGCACGACCATCCAGCACCTGGAAGATCAGCTCGCCACGCTCGCGAGCAAGGCCGCCAAGAACTAGTTCCGTTCGGGCACGCGCGCGAAGGCGAAGCCCGGCGTCGCGCTCACGGCTGGTGCTCGAACGCGCCGCTGTCGCAGGGCGAGCCGCGCGGCAGGCCGCGCTGGTCGGTGGCCGGGCAATCGCTGGCGTAGCCCATGGCGGGGCTGCCCGGGCCGAGAGCGAACGTCTGCGAGAAGCCGCCGTTATCGGCGAGCGGCTGCAGCAGGGGATCGACGAACTCGATGCCTTCGACGCACGGCTGGTCGTCCTTTCCGCTCGCCTTGGTGCGCGGCCACTGCAGGTTGCCGCCGAGGTCGGTCATCGCCTCATGGCAGCTCGTGGCGCTGTACTGGTTGGCGGTCGTGTTGGCGACGAATAGCGTGTTCTGCACCGTCACCGTCGCGCTCTGCCCCTTGAAGATGGCCGGGCCGTAGTCGGCGTCGTTGCCGCTGAACGTGCAATTCCTGAGGTGAGCGACGGCGGCGCCGTTGAACAGCCCGCCGGCATTGCCCGACACCCGGTTGTTGGCGAAGGTGCAGTTGGTGATGAACGCCTCCGAGAGCTGACCCAGGAAGAGCGACCCGGCGTGCTCGCCGCCGGTGTTGTTCGAGAAGGTCGTGTTCGTGAGGGCAAGGACACTGACGTCCGGCGGCGCGCCCTCGTGGTAGAGCGCGCCCGAGCCGTCGCCGCCGTTTTCGAACCGGTTGCCGTCGAACGCGCAGTCGCGGATCGCCGACTCGGAGCCGTCGTAGAAGTAGCTGAACATGCCGCTGCCGTGGGTCATGGCCACGTTGCCCTCGAAGGCGGTGCCGCACAGGAAGAAGTCGCCACCCGGATTCTCGTAGTCCATGCCGTCGATGTACACGCCGCCGCCGTTGCCGAACTGACCGTCGCCGACGCCCAGGGCCGCATTGCCGGAGAAACGGCAGTCGATGATGGTCAGCGTCGAGCCGCGGTTCAGAATCCCGCCGCCGTTCGAGGCGACGTTGCCCACGAACTCGCAGCCGGAGAGCACGGCCTCGGTCAGGCCGCCCGCGTAGATGGCGCCGCCCCCGATCTCGCCGTCGCGGCTCTGGCACTGGTTGTTCACGAAGCGCACGTCGATGGCCTTCAAGGTTCCGAACCAGGGGTGGCGGATGGCCGCGCCCGAGTCGCTCGGCCGGTTGGTGATTTCCGGCTCGCCGGCCGCCACGAAGCCGTCCTGCAGCGTGAGCCGCTCGACGACGAAGTTCGTGTGGTTGTCGAGGTCGAAAATGCGGGTCTTGCCCGAGCCGCTGATGGTGATTTCATCGTTGCCGTCGATCATGACCGTCTGATCCTTGGCCGAGGCGACCTGAAGGCTCGCGGCCAGCTTGATGGTGTGCGGCCCGCCGCAGTCGAAGGTGACGGTGCCACCGCCGGCGGCGCTCACGTTGTCCACGGCGGCGCGCAACGCCTCTTCGGTGCACGAGTCCGCGGTTCCCGTGCCCACCGTCTCGAGCCGGCCCGGCGGCGCAAGGGGCGCAAGCCGGCCCGGGCAGCCCGTGTTGGGGACACCGCCTTCGCTGAGCGCGCCCGCGCCGCCGGCGTCGCTGACAGCTCCGCCGCCGCCACCACCGCAGGCTGTCAAGGCCAGGACCAGCAGCGGGTAGAGCCACGACCATCCGTGCGGCGGCCTGGGCCCCCGCCCGCCGGCAAGGAAGTCCCGATCATTGCAGATTCCCGATGACACCGCCGCGCGCATTGGCCCCCAGTCTACCGCGATCCGGACGGATCGCGGCCTGCTGCCCTTCCAGCCTTCTCGGGAACACAAGAAGCGACCGCTTCGCGCTCCGCGGATCACCGGACTGCGACAACGGGATCGGCCGGCGCGCCAGCCCAGGCTACGGCGGCAGGTAGATGATCTCCTTGCACTCCTTGGTGCACAGACCATCCAGGCCGTTGTCCGCCCCGTGGTCGCACGCCTCGTCGCCGTTGACCATGCCATCGCCGCAATGCGGGCCCAGCTTGCACTCGGGCGTGCAGCCACCGTACGAGCCGTCGCGGATGCCGTCGTCGCATTCCTCGGGCCCGTTCTTGATGCCGTCGCCGCAGTGGGGGGCGAAGATGCAGCTCGGCGCGCAGCCACCGTACTCGCCGTTGTTGGCCAGGGCGCCCTCATCGCATTGCTCGGGCGGCTGGATGATGCCGTCGCCGCACCCACCGGGCAGACGGCAGGCAGGGGTGCAATTGGGATCGTCCGTCATGGTGGGCTCGCACTCCTCGCCGTAGTCGGATTGCACGACGCCGTCCCCACACCTGGGTCCGAACGTGCAATCGGGGTTGCAGGTGCCGTAGGTGCCGTCGTTGACGCCGTCGTCGCAGGTCTCGGGGCCGTTGACGATACCGTCGCCACAGCGCCCGCCGCGCTTGCAGTTCGACATGCAGCCCCCGTACGCGACCTTGGGATCGCTCGTGGTCTGGTTGTCCGGACCCTCGTCGCACTCCTCGTCGAACTCGGTCTGCAGCTCGCCGTCGCCGCAGCGGGCGGGCAGCTTGCAGCCCGGAGCGCAGCCGTCGGTGGTGCCGTAGTCGTCGTTGTTGCTGCCGTTGTCGCACTCCTCGCCGTCGGTAGTCTCGCCGTCGCCGCAGAACGGCCCCCACCTGCAATCGGTGCCGCAGCCGTTGTACGAGGGATTGCCATTGGGGCCGGCGCACGTGCTCGGCACCGGCACGCTGCCGTCGCCGCAGTCGCACTCCTCGTCGCCGACCATCACCCCGTCCCCGCAAGTGGGCACGCAGTCCGTGGGCGCGGCGTTGAAGCCGCTCAGGGTCAGCTTGTACGACGAGCCCTCGGTCTGGCGCTCGGCCTGGAAAACCGCGATCTGGTAGACCTTGCCGGCGCTGATGCCGAAGGTCGAGGCGGTGGCGCCGTCGATGGTGACCGAACCTTCCACCGGGGTGTGAATCCCGCCGAGATCGCAGTTCGGCGCCAGCTTCTTGTTGACGAAGACCCAGACGTCGTCGTCGCCCACGAAGTCGAGCTTGTACGAATTGCCGGCTTCGTACTTGAACCAGTACTTGACCTCGCTGGTGAAGCTGAAGTTGTGCAGGATCTTGGTGCCGCTGTCGTCGACGTGGAACGGCCAGGTCCTCGCGAAGTCGTAGTAGGGCGGAACCTTGGCCCCCTGCCGCTCCGAGGCCGGGGTGAAGTCGTCGTCGTCGACCGGGAAGAAGGTCGGCGTGCCGTCCTCCACCGAGACGATGAAGGTAGCCCGGTAGTTCTGGCCGTCCACGATGCACTCGTGCATCACCTTGCCCTCGGCGAGCATCTTGTCGCAATCGGTGGTGCCGTACATCGAAGTGCACGGGATGGGATTGCCGTCGGCGTCGGTCTGCTCGGCTCCGACGTTGCCGCAGTAGTAGGCCGGCTCGGTGTTGTACCACTGCTCGCCGTTTGCGCCGTAGCGGTTCACGTAGGCGCCGTTGCCTTTGTTCCACAGGGTAATCGCGCCCGGCGTGGCGTGGTTTGAGCTGTCGTCGCGGTACCACTTCTTGAAGGTGGCCGCGCTTTCCACGTGGATGGCCGGGCCGGTCTTGCCGGTGAACACCGGCTTGCCCTCCGCGTCCAGGGTGCCCTCGACCATGCCGGGAGACGCGGTTTCCGAGCCCTGCACGCCGGCCTCGAAGTCGCTGGGGTTCCCGTAGCGGAAGTCGCGGAAGACCGCGGGCACCTCCATCGTATCCCCAAGCGTGGGCTGGTCGCAGGTCCAGCCGTCCTCGACCTTGCAGTCCTTGGAACAGCCGTCGCCGCTGCCGGCGTTGCCGTCGTCGCAATTCTCCTCCAACACGATGCCGTCGCCGCATCTCGACGTGCACGAGCTGCCCGAGCAGTCGGGCTCCCATTGACAGGTCTGGGAACACCCGTCGAACGACAGGTCGTTGCCGTCGTCGCAGCCCTCGGCGCCCTCAACCTTGCTATCGCCGCACACCGTGGAGGTGCACGTGGTACCCTCGCACTTCCACCCCAGCTCCAGCTTGCAGGTGGCCGAGCAGCCGTCACCGCTCTCGTTGTTGCCGTCGTCGCAGGTTTCGGCGCCCGACTTGATGCCGTCGCCGCACTTCGGTGTGCACGCCTTGCCGGCGACCCGGCACTGGTAGCCCGGCTCGACCCTCTGGCAATCGCTCGCGCAGCCGTCGCCGCTTGTCGCGTTGCCGTCGTCGCACTTCTCGCTGCCTTCGAGCACGCCGTTGCCGCACTTGACGACCGGACACTGGCACAGTTGTCCCGGCGTGCACACGCAGCCGATGCCCTTGGTCTTGCAGTCGGCCGAGCAGCCGTCGCCGTCCCGCTGGTTGCCGTCGTCGCACACCTCGCCGATGGTGGGCTGCATGACGCTGTCGCCGCAGCGGGGCGCCTCCTTGCAGGGCTGGCCGGGATTGGGACAGACGAAGCCGCCCTCGAGCTTGCAGCTGCTGCTGCATCCGTCGCCGTCGTTGGTGTTGCCGTCTTCGCAGTCCTCACCCGCCTCGATGCGCTTGTTGCCGCATTCGGAAGTGCGCACGCAAGGCTCGCCCGGTATGCAGGTGAACGCGGGATCCTGCACGGTGCAGGTGCTGTCGCAGCCGTCGTTGTCCGTGGTGTTGCCGTCGTCGCACACCTCGCCCGCGCCGATTTGTTTGTCGCCACAAACCACCAGCCTCGTGCATGGGCCGGCGAGTGGACAATCCCAGTTCTTCTCCTCCTTGCAGGCGCCGTTGCAGCCGTCGCCCGGCAACACGTTGCCGTCGTCGCATTCCTCGATGCCGCCTTGGTTGTTGACGCCGTCGCCACAGCCCTCGGGCGCCATGGCCTTGCAGCCGGCGGTGCTGGTGCTGTTGCACACCAACGAGGTGCCAGTCGTGCCTCCGGACCCGAAGGGTTGACTGCTGATGTCGATGATGACGCCGCCGCCGCCGCCCGCTCCGGGTTTGCCGCCCGCCGCCCCCCCCTGCCCAGCCCCGCCGCCGGGGTCCTGAATTGAAGCGTCGGTGCAGCCCGCTCCTGCAACCGCGAAGAACAGAGCGAGGCTAGCTGCTGCGAGGAGGTCAAGAAAACGACCCACCAATCCTGGGTGTCCGCTAGGCGCTCTTGTCATTGGAAACACCTCGTGAACGAGTGACGAAGTCGGAGCCATCCTCCGGCGTTCAGGCAGTAGTATGGCAGTTTTGTGCGGCCGAGCCGACCCAAACCGCCGCAGCCATGTGATCCGAGTGGGAGAAACCCACACATTCCGGCTGCCACCGCTCCCTTGGGCGGCTGTCCCGCCGGCCGACCGCGGCCTGGAAGCCACGGCTGGAAACCCACCGCGCAGTCGCGCCGGCATCCACGATAACTACAACGGAAGGAAGATGATCTCCTTGCACGACGACGTGCACAGGCCGTCCTTTCCGTTGTCGTCCCCGTGGTCGCACTCTTCGTCCCCGTTGACGAAGCCGTCGCCGCAGTGGGGAGCCAACTTGCATTGAGGCGTGCAGCCGCCGTACGAGCTGTCGCGGACGCCATCGTCGCATTCTTCGGGTCCGTTCATGATCCCATCCCCACAATGGGGCGCAAAGATGCAACTCGGCGCACAGCCGCCGTAGTCTCCGTTGTTGAAGGCAGCGCCCTCGTCGCATTGCTCGGGCGGCTGCACGATGCCGTCGCCACAGCCACCCGGCAGCCGGCAGGCGGGGGTGCAATCGGGGTCGTTCGTCATGGCCGGCTCGCACTCCTCGGCGTACTCCTCCTGAACCACCCCGTCCCCGCACCTGGGCGCGGCCGAACAGTCGGGGTTGCAGGTGCCGTAGGTGCCGTCGTTGACGCCGTCGTCGCAGGCCTCGGGGCCATTGACGACACCGTCGCCACAGCGCCCGCCGCGCTTGCAGTTCGCCATGCAGCCGCCGTAGGCCTCCTTGAGATCGCTCGTTTGGAGATTGTCGGGTCCGTCGTCGCATTCCTCGTCGAAGTCGGTCTGGACTTCGCCGTCGCCACAGCGCGCGGGCAGCTTGCAACCCGGAGCGCAACCGTTGCTGGCGCCATAGTCGTCGTTGTTGCTGCCGTTGTCGCACTCCTCGCCGTCGGTCGTCTGGCCGTCGCCGCAGAAGGGCCCCCATTTGCAGTCGGTGCCACAGCCGTTGTACGCGGGGTTGCCGTTGGGGCCGGCGCAGGTGCCGGGCACGGGCACGTTGCCGTCGCCGCAGTCGCACTCCTCGTCGCCGACAATCACGCCGTCGCCGCAGGTGGGCACACACTCGGTCGGCGCCGCGTTGAAGCCACTCAGGGTCAGCTTGTACGACGAGCAGGTCGTCTGTCGTTCCGCCTGGAACACCGCGATCTGGTAGACGTTGCCCGACTTCATGTTGCCGAACTTGGCGGCCGCCGCGGCATCCAGATTGACCGAGTCCTCCACCGGCGTGTGAATGCCGCCGATATCGAGCGCCAGCTTGTTGTTGATGAAGACCCAAACGTCGTCGTCGCCCACGAAGCTCAGCGTGTAGCTCTTGCTCGCATCGTACTTGAACCAGTACTTGACCTCGCTGGTGAACGCGAAGTTGTGCAGGATCTTGTTGCCCGCCTCGTCGAGATCCCACGGCCACGTCCCCGAGGCATCGTACATGCTCTTGGGCTCGGAAGGCACCTGCGCGCCCCAAGCGTCCGCCGACGAGAAGTCGTCGCCGTCGACCGGGAAGAAGAGCGGGTTGCCGTCGACCTTGCCGATGCTGTAGAGCGCCTGGTAGGTCGTGCCGGCGCTGTCGGTGAAGCACCGAAGCTGCGTGTAGCCCTCGGCATCCATCTTGTCGCAGTCCGTTGTCCCCTGCGCGAAGGTGCAAGGGATGGGCTCGCCGGTGACGTCGTCTATCCTCTCCTGGCCCACCGTACCGCACCAGTACGCGTTCTGGGTGATGTCCCACTGCTCCCCGTTGGGTCCGTAGCGGTTCACGTACGCGCCCTCGGCGTTTCGCCACAGCGCCAGCTTGCCCGCCGTCGCGTGATTGATGGGGGGCGACGCGGTGCTGGTCCGGAACCACGTGGCGAACGAGTCGGCGCTTAGCACGTGCACCGCGCCGCCGGGGTTCGCCGGATTGGCGTACACGGGCTTGCCGTCGTTGTCGAGGTCCGGCTGCACCATCCCAGTCGAGGCTTCGCGCTGGCCCGTGACGCCGCCCTCGAAATCGTTCTGCATGTTGTCGAGCTTCCCGCTGAAGCGGAAGTCGCGGTAGACCGCCGGCACGTCCATCCTCTCGCCGATCTCGGGTTGCGTGCAGGTCCAACCGGATTCGGTCTTGCAGTCCTTCGTGCACCCGTCGCCGCTGCCGGCGTTGCCGTCGTCGCAGTCCTCGCCAAGCACGATGCCGTCGCCGCACCCCGAGGTGCACGAATCACCCGAACAGTCGGGTTCTTTCTGGCAGTCCAAGGAGCAACCGTCGAACGGCATGCTGTTGCCGTCGTCGCAGCCCTCGGCCCCCTCGACCTTGCCGTCGCCGCAGGTCGTGGAGGTGCACGTGCTCGGCGTGCCGCTGCACTTCCAGCCGAGCTCCAGCTTGCACGTGGCCGAGCACCCGTCGCCGCTATCGTTGTTGCCGTCGTCGCAGATCTCGGCTCCGGAGGTGATGCCGTCGCCGCACTTGGGCGTGCAGGCCTTGCCGACCACGCGGCACTGGTAACCTTCCTCGACGCTCGAACAATCCCCCTTGCAGCCGTCGCCGTCCCTGGTGTTGCTGTCGTCGCAGCGCTCGTTGCCCTCGAGAATGCCGTTGCCGCACTTCACTTCCGGGCACTTGCACAGCTCGCCCGGGGTGCAGACGCAACCGGCGCCCTTGCTCTTGCAGTCGGCCGAGCAACCATCCCCGTCGGCCTGGTTGCCGTCGTCGCACACCTCGCCGATGGTGGGCTGCATGACGCTGTCGCCGCAGCGGGGCGCCTCCTTGCACGGCAAGCCCGGGTTGGGACAGATCCACCCTCCCTCGAGCCTGCAACTGCTGCTGCACCCGTCCCCATCGTTGGTGTTGCCGTCCTCGCAGTCCTCGCCGGCCTCGATGCGCTTGTTGCCGCACTCGGAAGTGCGCACGCACGGCTCCCCGGGAATGCAGGTGTAGGCGGGATCCTGCACGGTGCAGGTGGCGTTGCAGCCATCGTTGTCGATGGTATTGCCGTCGTCGCACACTTCCCCCGCGCCGATCTGTCTGTCCCCGCAGACGATGAGCCTCGTACACTCGCCGGCCGGGGGACAATCCCAGTTCTTCTCCTCCTTGCAGGCGCCGTTGCAGCCGTCACCCGGCAGCACGTTGCCGTCGTCGCACTCCTCGATGCCGCCTTGGTTGTTCACACCGTCGCCACAGCCCTCGGGTATTTGGGCCTTGCATCCAGCCGTGCTGGTGCTGTTGCACACGAGCTCCGTGCTGCCCCCGGTTCCCAGCGGATTGCCGCTGATGTCGATGGTCACACCGCCCGAGCCTTTGGCGCCGCCCTCGCCGCCCTTCCCCGTTCCGCCGGTGCCGCTTTCCTCGATCGAGACGTCGGTACATGCGGCCCCGGCCAAGACAAGCATTGCCGCGAGACCGATTGCCGCCAAAGGACCTGCGATCCGAACACACACCACGGGCTGTCTGCGGGGCTCTTCCATCATCATGAAATAGATGACACCTCAGGCGCGAGGAATGGGATCGGGCTGCTCCCACCGCGTCTGGGCTGCGCAACGCTTCGCGCGCGAGTCTGCCGAAACCGGCCGTCTCGGCGTCGCACTAGTGGGTGGAATACACACATCCCGACAGAACCCGCCAAACGACAAAGGACGTTGCCGCGGACGCGGCGCGCAGGCATGGCCTGCTCCAGTGCCGCGCGCGGACCAAGGGCAACCTCGTCGGCGTCAGGACTGCCTCTCCATCCCTCGATTCTCGCGCCAGGGATCTCTCGGGACGGGAACCCGGTGCAGCATCGCGCCACTGCAGATCCCCGGAGCCCTCGCCGAGGACTCCGGCACCCACCCCGCGGGGAGCGCCTACCCCGAGTACGCCGACAAGCGCGGCGGGTAGCGCAGGGCCGCTCTCTCCGCCTTGCCCTTCCCACTCCCGCCAGCTATCACCTGGCCGGTGCCAACCGTCGAGCTGCTCGCGCCCGCGAAGGATCTGGAGACCGGGATCGCCGCCGTCAACTGCGGCGCGGACGCGGTGTACATCGGGGCCAGCCGCTTCTCGGCGCGCGAGGCGGCGGGCAACTCGCTCGCGGACATCGCGGCCCTGGCCCGGCACGCGCACCGCTACTTCGCGCGGGTCTACGCGGCCGTCAACACCATCCTGCGCGACGACGAGATCGACGAGGCGGTGCGGCTCTGCCACGACCTCGCCGGCGCGGGCGCGGACGGGCTCATCATCCAGGACGTGGGCCTGCTCGAACGCGGCCTGCCGCCCCTGCCGCTCGTCGCCAGCACGCAGATGCACAACCACACGCCCGAGCGCGTGCGCTTTCTGGAAGAGGTCGGCTTCTCGCGGGCCATCCTGGCGCGCGAGCTGGATCTCGACGGCATTCGCGCCATCCGCCGCGCCACCGCCCTGGAGCTGGAGGTGTTCGTCCATGGCGCGCTCTGCGTGTGCATGAGCGGTCGCTGCGGGTTGAGTTACGCCGTGGGCGGCCGCAGCGGCAACCGCGGGCAGTGCGCGCAGCCCTGCCGCCGCAGCTACTCGCTGGTCGACGGCCAGGGGAACACCAGAGTGGCCGAGCGCCACCTGCTCTCGCTGCGCGACTTGAACCTGACCCCGCACCTCGGCGCTCTGGTCGCGGCCGGCGTGTCCTCTTTCAAAATCGAGGGCCGGCTCAAAAACCGGGCCTACGTCATGAACGTGGTCGGCCACTACCGGCAGGCGCTCGACCGGGTGCTCGCGGGTCAGGGCGGCCGCAAGTCCTCGTCGGGAAAAGCCACGCTCGACTTCGCGCCCAATCCCGACAAGACCTTCAACCGCGGCTACACGACCTACTTTCTCACCGGACGCGGCGCTGCCGTGGCCTCGCCCGACTCGCCCAAGCACGTGGGCGAACCGCTCGGCAGCGTGCGCTCGGTCGGCCGCGATTCGTTCACGCTGGACGGGCCCACGGCCTTGCGCAGCGGCGACGGCATCACCTTCTACGATCGCGACCGCCAGCTCGACGGCTCGCTGGTCAATCGCGTGCAGGGCGCAAGGGTCTTTCCCCGCAAGCTCGGCGGCATCGCACCGGGCGTGCGCGTGTTTCGCAATCACGACCACGCCTTCGCCGCGCAGGTCGCAAAAAGCCGCCCCAGCCGCGTGATCGCGGTCGACCTCGCGCTGTCCGAGATCCCCCTGGGCATCCGCCTCGCTGCCGTGGACGAAGACGGGGTCTCTGCGAGTGCCACGCTCCCATGTGCCAAGCTTCGCGCCGACAAGCCCGATCTTGCGAGCGCGGACATCCGGCAGCGGCTCGCCAAGCTTGGCGACACCGAATTCGCGGCAAAGCGCGTCGATCTCGCGTGGACGGCACCGCTTCACCTCGCCGCGAAGGATGTCAACGGGCTGCGCCGGGCGCTGGCGAAAAACCTCGCCGCCGCGCGCGCGCAGGCGCGCCCCACGGAGCGCCGGACCATCGTGCCCAACGACACCCCCTACCCTGCGACCAAGCTCGACTTCCGCGACAACGTTCTCAACGACAAAGCCCGCGCCTTCTACCGCCGCCATCACGTGTACGACATCGAGCCCGCGGCCGAGAGCGGCCTCGACATGAAAGGCCGCACGGTGATGACCACGCGCTACTGTCTCAAGTACGAGATGGGGCTCTGTCCGCGCGAAGGACGTGCCGGCCAGACCGCGGCGTGGCCCGAGCCGTGGTTTTTGCTCGACGACGAAGGACGCAAGCTGCGCCTGGCCTTCCACTGCGAGACGCCCGCGTGCCGGATGGAGATCGTGTACCAGGGGTAGCTACTTCCCGGCCGCCTTCTCGGCCAGGTGCGCCTTCCATCGCGCGCGGCGCTCTCTGCGCAAGCGCAGCTTCTTGCTGGCCATGGCGAAGTCGTGGGCCAAGGTTTCCTGCGGCGGGATGACGAAATCGGGGCCCAGCACCGGCACCGGATCGATGGCGGCGCCGTCGCGGTGGATTTCGAGGTGCAAGTGCGCGCCCGACACCTTCGCCCCGGTGCGCCCGACGTTGCCGATGATCTGTCCGGCCTGCACGCGATCGTTGACGGTCACGCGATAGCTCTGCAAGTGCATGTAGCACGAGACGATGCGCGGCGCGTGCCGGACGCACACGAACAGGCCCCCCGGGCCGAGCGGTGGGCGCTCGGTCGTGGCCAGCTCCGCGGCCGGCAAGGGTTGCGGCGGTGCCCGGCCCGGCAGGTCGAAACCGGCAAACGACACGACCCCGTCGGCCAGGCTCGCCACCGGCTCGCCCCAGGTGGCGTCGATATCCAGGCCGCGGTGGGCCCGCGCGCCCTCCTCGCGGTCATCCCCGAGGCCGCTCGTGGCCAGTCGCGGAATGCCCTCGAGCGGAGACACCACGGCAAAGCCCAGGTCGGTCTGGCGCGGCTCTATCTTCGTGTCGAGGTAGCGATTGATGAGTCGACGACGCGCGAGGAGCGCGCGATCCTCGCCTCCCGTGCCACGCACGATGTCGCCCCAACCGAAGTGCGCGACCGCGCTGCGATGGGGAACCGAACCCGGGAACACCTCGTCGATAGCGGGGTGCTGGTCCTGCCACATGGCGAGCACGGCCGCGCCCAAGCGCAGGTTGATCAGGGAGTTCTTCAGGCGCCGGAGCGCGCCGGGGGGAATGGGCCGACGGCGCTCCTGCCACGCGTCGCCCTCGCGCACCAGGTAGCGCAGGTTGCTGCCGCGCGCGTTGTCCGCCAGCATGCGCGCCTGGATCTGCAGAAGCCCCACCCCGAACCCCGTCTCCAAGGTCGGCACGCAGCGGCTTTGGCGGTAGACCAACGCGCCGAGCAGAAACGGATCCACCTCCGCCTCGGCCGCGGCCAGAAGGACCTCGGCGGCGATGCGGCGGAGCAGCTTGGCGCTCGCCATGCCCTCGCACATGCCCACCAGTGCCTTGCGAAAACGCGCCTCGTCGACGGGTGCCGGCGGGGACTCGGGCTCGGCCGGCCAGCGCTTCGGATCCTTGAGTTGGTGTAGGCCCGGACGCAGCAGTCCCTCGTCCGTGCGCCGCCGGCGCGCGCGCCACGGCGGCTTGTCACCGGCGACGGCATCCGCCGCGAACGACAGGAGCAGCAGCGAGGCAAAGACCGCCGTGCGCACGACACCGCTAGTCTGCCCGACGAGAGACCGGCTTGACTACTGCTTCGTGAAGGCGTGGGCTGGCCTTTCTCGTGTACGCGCCGGCGCTGGGCGCCGGCTTCGTCTGGGACGACGCTCGGGCCGTCACCAAAGCCCCCGCCTTCCTGTCGGCCGGCGACTTCTGCGGCACTGCTCGAAAGCGACAGGATTGATGAAGCGATCACCAGCTTCGAGCGAGCCGGCGCCCTCGCGCCAAGGCCCGGCCCATGTGCCAGCTTGCGCGCTAGATCTGCCCCGATCTCCGAGTTGACCTGGTCGCGATCATATTACATATTCCCTATCGGTTTTATAGGAGATGCTCATGCTCTACGACGACAACTCTCAATCCATCGGCGGTACGCCGCTCGTGAAGCTCGGCCGCCTCGCCGCCGGCACGAAGGCCACGCTGCTCGCCAAGATCGAGGGTAGAAATCCGGGGTACTCGGTCAAGTGCCGCATCGGCGCCTCCATGATCCGCGACGCCGAGACGCGCGGCCTGCTCCGTCCGGGCGTCGAAGTCGTCGAGCCCACGAGCGGCAACACCGGCATCGCGCTCGCCTTCGTGTGCGCGGCTCGCGGCTACGAGCTGACCTTGACCATGCCCGAGACCATGAGCATCGAGCGACGGCGCGTGCTCGCCGCGTTCGGTGCGAACCTCGTGCTGACCCCCGGGCCCGAGGGCATGCCCGGCGCCATCCGTCGCGCCGAGGCGTTGGCCGCCAGCGATCCCGGCCGCTACTTCCTGCCTCAGCAGTTCAAGAACCCGGCGAACCCGCGCATCCACGAGGAGACGACCGGGCCCGAGATCTGGAACGACACCAAGGGCAAGGTGGATGTCCTGGTATCCGGCGTGGGCACCGGCGGCACCATCACCGGGATCTCGCGCTATTTCGAGAAGGCCAGAAAGCAACCTCTTTGCTCGGTGGCCGTCGAGCCGGCCAAGAGCCCGGTCATCACGCAGACGAGAAACGGCGAGACGCCCAAACCTTCGCCGCACAAGATCCAGGGCATCGGCGCGGGCTTCATCCCCGACACGCTGGACCTGTCGCTCGTCGACCGGGTCGAGCAAGTCGGCGACGAGGAAGCCGTCGAAACCGCGCGCCGGCTGGCACGCGAGGAGGGCATCCTGTCCGGGATCTCGTGCGGCGCGGCCGCGGCCGTGGCCCTGCGCCTGGCCAAGCTCGACGAGTTTTCGGGCCAGACCATCGTCGTCATCCTGCCGGATTCGGGCGAACGGTATCTGTCCACGGTGCTGTTCGAGGGGATCTGAGAGCGCGGAGTGGGTGAGGTGAGAGCACAGAGGCGAGCTCTGTGCTCCTAGCCGCCGAATACTCTACTTATTCTAGGGACAGTGTCGGCGACAAAGACCACGGCGGCGGAGAGCAGCACGGCGGAGGTGGCATAGCTCGGCAACGCGCGAGCCAACGAGGGGCGTGCGGCCCCGGGTGGCGGTGCCAGCTGACCGTGGGCGCGGGCCAGCGTGCGCTCGCGCAGCGACGATGGCAGCGGAGCAAGGGGCAACTCGGTCAGCATCTGCTCGACGATTTCGTTTTCATCCTTCATGGCTCGTCTCTGGGGAAGTCGTCACGCCCCGCGAGCCGCGCCAGCTCACGGCGGGCCCGCGATAGCCGCTTCCTGACCACCTCTTCGCTGCACGCCAGGGCACGCGCGACTTCCGCGGTTTGGAGGCCTTCGACCGCGCACAGAAGCAGCACCTCGCGATGGGCTTCCGACAGGCGCGCCAGGGCAGCCTGCGTTCGCTCGGCCTGGCGATGGGCGTGGACCTCCTCGTCGGGCAGAGGGCGAAGCGCGACGTTCTGCGCGCGCAGCTCCTGTCCGCAGCGCGACTGGCGAACCCAGGCGCGCAGGCTGTTGCGGTGCTTGTTGCGCGCGACGGTGAAGAGCCAGGGCAGAAGCTGGGTGTCCTCGCGCAGTCGGTGGGCGTGCCGGGCCGCCGCAAGCCAGGTTTCCTGAAAGAGATCCTCGGCGCCCGCGCCGGCCAGGCGGGCGAGGAAGCGCCAGATGCGCTCGCCATGGCGTGCGTAGACCTGGTCGAAGGCGCCGGGCTTCCGGCCGCGCAGGGCGAGCACCAGGTCGCGATCGCTTTCCACACGCGGGATTAACCCACCAACCACAAGACCGTGACCGAAAAAACACCGTCACGGGTGCGCCCGAGCGGGGTCTAGGCATTGCAGAAGGAGGACACCATGGTTCGTTTCTTCATCGAGGGGGGCTGGGGCATGTACCCGGTCCTGGTCATGGGACTGATGTTGGTGTGGGCGGCAGCCCGTTACGCCATCGACACCGAGCCGCTGCGCCTGCGCTTCATCACCGCCATCGCCCTGGCGCTGGTCGTGACCATGGTGCACGCAACCTGGACCTGCATCGCGGCCGTGTTCCACTACCTGCAGCAGACGCCGCAGGTGCCCTTTGCCCAAACCCTGATGACCGGGCTGATGGAAAGCACGCGGCCGGCTACCTTGGGCGGCGCCCTGCTCGTCATCGCGTTGGTTTTGGTCTCGATCGGTGCGTATCGATCGGCCCAGCGCGAGCTGCGGGCGCTGCGATCCTAGTCTCTATTCCGAAGCGAGCTGCACGCAGACCGCGACCACTTCCATGGCCTTGCGGACCTGGTCGACGGGCGGGCGCGTGGGCGAGAGGCGGATGTTGCGGTCGTTGGGATCCTTGCCGAAGGGGTACGTCGCGCCGGCCGGGGTGAGCGCCACGCCCGCCTCCTTGGCGAGCTGCACGACCTTGCTGGCCACCGGCTTGGCGGTGTCCAGGCTGACGAAGTAACCGCCCTTGGGCTTGGTCCACGTGGCGAGGTTCTTGCCTCCCAGCTCGCGCGTGAGGATCTCGTCGACCGCGTTGAACTTGGGGGCCAAGAGCTTGGCGTGCGCCTTCATGATGCCGGCGATGCCGCCGGGATAGCGGCCGAGGAACAGCACGTGTCGGTACTGCTCGATCTTGTTGGGCGTGATCATCTGCGTGCCCATGAGTCCGGCGAGCCACGCGATGGTCTCCTTGCTGCCGCCCAGGAAGCTCATGCCCGCGCCGGCGAAGGTGATTTTCGAGGTCGAGCCGAAAAGGATCACGCGCGTCGGGTTGCCGGCCTTCTTGCACGCGCCCAGTAGATCCGGGTGGGGCGGCGGTGTGTCGTCCAGGTGGTGCACGGCGTACGCGTCGTCGGCGAAGATGGTGAAGTCGGGCGCCGCGGTCTTCATCGCGCCCAGCCGATCGGCCACGGCCTGCGAGGTGGTGTCGCCGGTCGGGTTGCTGTGGGTCGGGACGTAGAGCAGGCCCTTGATGCTGGCGTCGCCCGCCACGAGCTTCTCGATGGCCGCGATGTCCGGGCCGTCCGCCTTCATGGCCACCGGGATCTGACCGATGCCTAGCTTCTCCAGCATGAGGAAGTGGCGGTCGTAGCCGGGCACGGTGACGATGAACTTGACCTCGCCCTTGCACCACGGCGCCGGGCTCTTGGGCAGGCCGCGCAGCATGGCCCACATGAGCGCCTTGCCCTCCAACTCCAGGCTGGCGTTGTTGCCCACGATGATCTCGTCCGGCGCCACGCCCAGCATGGGCGCGAACAGCTCGCGCGCTTCCTTGAGACCGGCGACGCCGCCGGGGTAGTTGCGCAGGGCCACGCCGCTCGGAGTGACGAGAGTCTTGTCGTCCACGATGGTCAGCATGGCGTTCGACAGGTCGAAATTATCGTCGCCGGGTTGGCCGCGGGTCAGATCCAGCTTGAGGCCGAGGGCGCGCAGGGCATCGTAGCGTTCGCGTGGGGTGCTCATGGCTGCCACTATTTGCCCGATCCCGGAAGAAAAAGCCAGCTTGAAGCGAGAATAGTCCCGGCAGAACCCCGTCGTCACCGGCTGCGGCAAACCGACGCCGGGCTGGCAGGGCCGTCACCTTTCGTTGTAGATGGGTCCCATGAACCTGGGTTTCGCGTTCCGCGAAACGGCGGGGGGGCCAGCCTCCCCATCCCCGCCGAGCAGAGCCTGTCGGGCCCCCCGCCCCTCTCGGTGCGCCCGCTGCGCGGTCGCCGTGGATCTCGTCACGCACCCTGCTGGTGAATCGAGTTCCTCGGGAGGCGCGAAATCCGCGATGAACGCAGGTCGGCGTAGCGGCGGCGTGCGAGGTCGCTGGGGCGCGGCCACGTTGCTCTGGCTGCTTCTCGCCGACTGCTCCGAAAGCCGGAGGATTGATCCAATTGATGCGGGCCAGTCGCTTGACGGCCCCTCGGCCACCGACGCTGGGCCGGTCGAACTTGGCCCGGACCAGTCTCGCGACGGCCCCTCGGCCACCGACGCTGGGCCGAGCGAAGCCGGACCGGACCAGTCTCGTGACGGCCCCTTGGCCGCCGATAGTGCGCCGGTCGAAGCCCGCCCCGCCACCCGCACCTGGGCCGCCAAGTGGATCTGGCAGGCCGACGACGGCCCGGCCAACACCTGGATGTGCTTCCGCAAGACCTTCACCCTGGCGAGCGTCCCCACCTCGCTGATCGCCAACATCGCGGCCGATTCCAAGTACTGGCTGTGGATCAACGGGCATCTGGTCGTGTTCGAGGGCGGGCTCAAACGCGGGCCGACGCCCGACGACGGCTACTACGACGAGGTCGAGATCGAGGACTTCCTGGCGGCCGGCGACAACACGGTGGCTCTCTTGGTCTGGTACTTTGGCAAGAGCGGCTCTTCCCACAGAAGCAGCGGCAAGGGCGGCTTGCTCTTCGAGGCGGGCGACGTGCTGGCCAGCGATGCGACCTGGAGACTCAAGGTGCACCCGGGCTACCTGCCCGGGCTCGTGACCCCTGATCCCAACCCGCGCTTGCCCGAGACACCGGTGCGCTTCGACGCCAGGAACGACACCATCGCCGGGTGGAACCAGAGCGGCTACGACGATTCCACTTGGAGCGCGGCCAGCGAGAAAGGCACGCCTCCGGTGGCTCCCTGGAACCAGCTACGGCGGCGACCGATCCCCCGGTGGAAGGACTCCGGGCTACGAAGCTACACCAACGCTTCGGGCTTCCCCCAAAGCGGCGACGGCGGCACGGTGGTGGCGACGCTGCCCTACAACGCGCAGGTCACGCCGTATCTGAAGGTGACCGACTCCACTTTGGAAGCGGGACAGACCATCGTCATACGAACCGATAACCACGCCTTCCCGGATGGCACCTACAACCTGAACGCCACCTATGTCACCAAGCCAGGAACCCAGGAGTTCGAGTCCCTGGCCTGGATGAACGGGCACGAGATCCACTACACGATACCCAAGGGAGTCGAGATCGTGGCCCTGCAGTATCGGGAAACGGGCTACGACGCGAGCTTCGCCGGCGCTTTCTCCTGCTCCGACGGCTTCTACGACGCACTCTGGGAGAAGGCAAAACGGACCCTCTACGTCAACATGCGCGACAACTACATGGATTGTCCCGATCGCGAGCGGGCGCAATGGTGGGGGGACGTGGTCAACGAGTCGGGGCAGGCCTTCTACGCCCTGGACGCCAGGGCGCACGCCCTGACCAGAAAAGCCATCGGCGAGCTCGTCGAGTGGCAGGGCGCCGACAAGATCCTGTTCGCTCCGGTTCCGTCCGAGAACAACTCCCTGTCCTCCGAGATCCCCGTGCAGATGCTCGCCAGCATCGGCTGGTACGGCTTCTGGAACTACTATCTCCATACCGGCGATGCCGCGGCCATCGCCTCCGCCTATCCGCACGTCCGGGACTACCTGTCGCTGTGGAGCCTGGACGGGGACGGGCTCGTCGCCCATCGCAGGGTCAACTTCGACTGGCAGGACTGGGGTGGGGCCATCGACGCCCGGGTTCTGGACAACGCCTGGTACTACCTGGCGCTGCGCGCGGCGATCGACATGGCCAACCTGACCGGCAACAGCGCGGATGCCCAGGCGTACGCCGCCGCGAAGGCCAGCCTGGAGAGCAACTTCGATCGCGTGCTGTGGAACGGCAGCGCGTACCGCTCGCCCGGCTACACGGACGACACCGACGACCGCGCCAACGCCTTGGCGGTGGTGAGCGGCCTGGCGGGCGCCGCGAAGTGGCCGGAGATCCGCACGGTGCTGCAGCACCACCGCAACGCCAGCCCGTACATGGAGAAGTACGTGCTCGAGGCGCTCTTTCTCATGGGCTACCCGCAGGACGCGCTCAATCGCATGCGCGCCCGGTATGCCGACATGGTCGAGGCTTCCTCGCTCTCCACGCTCTGGGAGATCTGGTCGCTCACCGAGGGCGTGTACCGCACCTACAACCATGGTTGGGCGGGCGGACCCTTGACCCTGCTCTCCCAATACGTGGCCGGGGTGGCGCCGGAGTCTCCGGGCTACGCCAGCTTTCGCGTGTTCCCCCAAGAAGGCTCTCTCGCCTCGTTCGTCGCAGAGGTGCCTACCGGCAAGGGCAACATCGGCGTCGCGATGTCGAAGAACGACCGGCAGTACCTGCTGTCCGTGGCGTCTCCGCCCGACGTCACCGGGGTGGTCGGGATCCCCGAAGAAGTCTTCACCGGGATGGTGGTCAAGAGCATCACCGGCGGCAGCTCGGTGCTCTGGCAAGACGGCGTCGCCCGCGGCAGCAGCTACCAGGGCCAGGACGGCCGCTACATCCGATTCGCCCACTCGGGCGGCCTGGACTACGCCGCCAGCCTGGCGCCCAACCTGGCGTTCGCGAAGAACGTCGGCGCGAGCAGCAGCCAGGAGGGTGAAGGCTGGGCAAAGGCCGACCTGGTGGACGGCCGGCAGATCGGCATGCCGGGCGCGAGCGGCTACGCGAGCGCTCCTTGTCACTCCGCTCCTACCGCCAGCGAATGGATCGAGATCGACCTGGGGGCCAACACGTCCTTCGACAAGATCCGCCTCTATCCCGCGACGGATGCCGTCGCGGTCGGCGGCGGCAACCCGGGCTATCCCGAGGACTTCACCATCGAAGTCAGAGCCGACGACGGCAGCGGCGCCACGGTGCGCGCCGTGTCCGGCGAAGTCAATCCCGACGGCGCTCCCCAGACCTACGACCTCGGCGGCGCGCGCATCGGCCGCTTCGTGCGGGTCTCCGCCAGCCGGCTCGGCAAGCCGGCGGCGCAGGAGCCGGCCTGTCATCGCCTGCGGCTCGCCGAAGTGGAGATCTACGACAGCCGCGACGCGGCCGCTGCCTACGACTACGTCGACGCGGGCGATGCGGTAAGCGAGATCGCTCACAACGTGCGGAGCGACCCGAGAAGCGGCCTCGGCGTCGAGTCCGGCTACACGCGGCGGTACGGATACGGCGCCGACGGCTCGTGGTTCTCCTATGACCTCGCCGTGCCGCCGGGGGTGGATTCGCTCGCGCTGCGAGTGCAGGAAACCAGCCTGGAGCCGATGGTGCGCGACTACAACGTCTACCTCAACGACGTCTTCGTCACCCACATGACCATCGCGACCAGAAGCGCGGGCAGCTATTTCTACACGTTGCCGGTCACCGGCCTCGGCGGCTTCACGGACAGCGGAGTCCTGACGGTGAAGTTCGAGGAAGAAACGCCCACGCAAAACTATGACGCCTCGCTGGCCGCGCTGTGGGTCGAACCCAACGACGGCGGAGTCCCGGCCATGGGGGCCGCCTGCGCGGCGCATGTGGAGACAACCGGTTGGCTGCCGTGGACGAGAAACGGGGCCCCCGCCGGGAGCACCGGGAAGTCTCTGCGCACCGATGCGTTCAAAGCCAAGCTGACCAACCCGGTGGCCGGAGCGCGCCTGTGCTACCAGGCCTATGCCCGCGATGCCGGCTGGCTGCCCCTGGTTTGCGACGGCGCGATCGCCGGAAGCACGGACATGTCTCTTGCCTTGGAGGCCTTCGCCGTGTCGCTGGAAGGCGCCCCCTCCGGCTACCACGTGAAGTACCGCGCGCATCTGGCGGCCTCGGGCTGGCAGCCGTGGGCCAGCGACGGCGCCACGGCGGGCGCGCCGGGACGGTCCGATCCGCTCGCGGCGATCGAGGTGGTGGTGTACCGACAGTAGCGGCGCGGGCCGTCCGCGCCTACTTCTTCGCCTCGTCGGCCCCTTCTTTGGCCTTGGCCTTCGCGGCGGCCGCCGCGCGTGCGTCGAGTTCGCGCTTGCGGCTCTTGTAGAAGGCGATTTCCTTGGCGCCTGCCCACTTCAGGCCGTCCTCGGGCGTGGCAGCGCCGCTGGCCCGCAAGCACTCGGCGAGCACGAGGTACCTGGACTGATTGGTGGTCATGGCGGGCAGGACGCGCCTGCACAAAGCCTCGGCCTCGGCACCGAGCTTGCGCGTCTCGTAGTGCTTGATGAGCGGCTTGAAGGCCAGCAGGTTCGGTCGCTCGGCCATGGAGCCGCGCAGAGCGCCGACGCCGGCATCGGTCTGCTCGGCGGCGAGCAGCAGCTCGCCTTTGCGCGCGAGCAGATCCGCGGCGTCGTCGGGCTTGGCTTTTCTAGCCTCGTCGAGACACTTGACCGCCTCGTCGACGAGGGTGGGCGAGAGCGACCGGCGCTTGGTGACACCCTGCAGGTGAAGCTGGGTCACGTAATAGGCGAAGTCCGAGGCCTTCACGGCGTCGTCCGGAGCAGCCAGAGCCCGCGCTCGCATCTTCAGCATCAGATCGACGGTCTTCTGATCGTTGGCCGCGCTCGGGCTGCCGGGGCCGGTGCCGGGGCTGACGGGCTTGTGCCCGCAAGCGATGAGCAGCGTTGCGGCCAGCAGCGCGCCCATGGCGGAGATTCCCTGCGAACGGTGGTTGTGGCGATGGCTCATCAGGATGCTCCTGCGTGCGAGTGTCAGGGCCCCGTGTTTTTCCGACACGACGGCAGCGCTCGCAGCAGGGCCACCCTAGCAGAAGCTTTCACAAGGATGAAGCGCATGCGTCGTGTCGAATAGCACCTTGCGCCAGTGCGGCACGGGCATCTGCAAAGGCGACCCTCCCCTACCGCATGCCGATGAGCGCGGCCAACAACCGGTCGATGGCCGCTTGTCCGGGCAGGAAGTACGCGGCTTGGGAGCGCCGTCGGCGGCTCACGCGGATGCCCAGGACGGCGAAGCGGCCCGCCAATGCGAAGGCATCCTCGTCGTTGTCGTCGTCGCCAACGTAGATGGTGGCCGCGCAGCGCAGGCGTCGACACAAACCCAGCAGTGCCGTGCCTTTGTTGGGCGCGTTCGCGGGCAGGACGTTCACCACCATCTTGCCCTCGACGATGCGGGCGCCGCGCAGCTCCGCCACCGCCGACAGGATTCGCCGACGCACGGTCGAGCGTGCTTGTGCCTGCCGGTAGTGAATGGCGAGGCTCGGTCCCTTGTCTTCGACGAAGACGCCCGGAGATTGCGGCAGGGCGCGGGCAAGCCGACCGCGCCACTCGGCCACCCGGCGGCGCGCCGCCGGCAGGCCCCGCCAAGGTTCCATGCCGTGGTTGCCGATCACCGCGCGCAAGGGGATCCCGGCCAGCATCTTCATCACGTCGGCGCGCGCCCGCCCCGAGATGACGGCGCACGGGTAGCGCTGCGCCAGCCGGGCCAGCAGCGCGGCCGTGCGCGGCCGCATAGCCGCGGCTTCGGGCTCGCGCACGATGGGCGCCAGCGTGCCGTCGTAGTCGAAGGCCAAAAGCACGCGCCGGCGGACGAACTCGCGCAGGGCCGCAAGCTGGCCCCTGCCCAGGAGGTTCTTCATCGGTCGAGTCTCGCGATACGGCCGAGGTCGTCGCTCGAGCGCCCGAGCGCGTTCGCCTTCCTGCGTAGCCGTGCCGCATCGACCAGCATGGCGCCGGCCCAACGGTACACGTTGAACTCGGCCAGAAACGCACGCATGGCGCGCATGCGGTCGCGCTGCTCGTCGGGCGGCATGCGCAGGGCCGTGTCGAGCGCGGAGCTGGCCTCTTCCAGATCGTAGGGATTGACCACCAGGGACTCGGCCAACTCGCGGGCTGCCCCCGTGAACTGGCTCAAGACCAGGACGCCGCGCTCGTCGTCCCGAGCCGCCACGAACTCCTTGGCCACCAGGTTCATGCCGTCGTGCAGGCTCGACACGTAGCACAGGTCCGCCGCACGATAGAAACGATAGATCGTCGGCGGCTCGTGATGGGTGCGGGAGAGATGGATCGGCTTCCAGCGCGCGCGGGCAAAGCGCGCGTTGATGCGGTTGGCGGTTCTCTCGATGGCCTGATCGAGCTGGCGGTAGTGCTCGAGCAGGCTGCGGCTGGGCGCCCCGAGCTGCACGAAGGTCAAGCGCCCGACGTAGGCGGGAAAACGCTCGAGCAGGCGTTCGACCGCGAGGAAGCGCTCCTCGATGCCCTTGGTGTAGTCGATGCGATCCACGCCCACGGCCAAAAGGGCGTCTTCGGCCAGACCGAGCTCGGCCAAAACCGAGCGCCGGCATTCCTCGACGGCGGCCGTCTGGTTCGGCCACTCGACCGGCCAGGCGATGGAGATGGGGTAGGGCCGCACCAGGCTGGGCTGGCCGCGCTGGACCACGGCGCTTTGCTCGCGATCGATGCGTGCCTCGAGATAGCGATCGACCGAGTCGAGGAAGTTGTTGCAGTAGAGCTGCGTCTGAAAGCCCACGATGCTGCTGCCGAGCAACCCTTCGAGCAGCTCCGCGCGCCAGGGACAGATGCCCAGGCGCTCCGAGTTGGGCCAAGGGATGTGCCAGAAACTGATGATGGTGGCGCGGGGCAAGCGCTTGCGGATGAGGCGGGGGGCGAGCGCGAAGTGGTAGTCCTGCACCAGCACCACGGGATCGTCGGCGTCCGCCTCCTTGCATACGGCTTCCGCGAACTTGAGGTTGACCGCCTTGTAGGCCGCGAAGTCGCCGTTGCGAAAGATGGGCCGCATGTGCGCCAGGTGGCACAGCGGCCACAGCCCCTCGTTGGCCAGGCCGTAGTAGTAGCCCTTCTCCTCCTCGGCGGATAGCCAGAGCCGGCGCAGGGAATAGCATGCGTCGCCGGGAGGCACGCGCACGCGGTCGTGGGCATCCACCGCCTCGCGATCGGCCGAGCCGCTACCGTGCGCCACCCAAACGCCCGAGCAGGCGCGCAGCACGGGCTCGACCGCAGCTACGAGACCGCTCGCCGGATGCACGATCTCCATGCCGCCGTCCTTGGCGCGTTGGTGGATGTACGGCTCGCGGTTGGCGAGCACGATGACCTTCTCGCCGGGAAAATGGCGGACCAAGGTTTGCTTCAGGCGCTGCGGGCTCCACGCGCCGCCCTGTCCGTCGATCTCGCGTTCGGCGGCGATGCGTTCGACCAGCTCGCGCACGTCGCGAATGATGGGCAGAAATTCCTTGCGCCGCGACTCGCCCTGGATGAAGCGCAAGAGCTCCTTGCGAAACCCGCGCCAGGATAGGCGCGCGGCCACGATGGTGATGACGGAGGCGAGAAAGGCCAGCAGGCCGAAGGCGACCAGCAGAAAGCGGTGCGTCTTGGCTTCGCGACGCTCGATGAACGACAGATCGTTGACGAGAACCAGGAAACCCGGCCGCGGCCCCGGCTGTGCGGCCGGCAGGGGCACCATGGCGACGTAGGCGTTGCCGCCGGGTAGATCCCAGACCGCTCCCCACACCGAGGAGGAAGGCGGTGGGCCGGCTTGGGCGCGGGCCTCGGTCCGGCGCTTGGCGACCGCAGCGCAGCCGACCTGCGGGGGCAGCAGGGGCGTGCGCGCCAGCGCCCGCCCGTCTTCCGCGCAGGCCATCGCGCCCATGATGCGCTCGTCGCGGACGATGTTGGCCAGAAGCGCGGTGAGGGCTTCGCCCTGGCCTGGCGCCCAGCGCGCCAACAGAGCGGCGCGGGCGCTGTCGCCGACCCGGCCGCTGCGCTCGACGATGTCCTCTTCGAACCAGTGCCGCGACACGTGCGTGACGACGGTCGCCGCCAGCCAGGCCAACAAGGCGCCGGAGGCCAGCAGAACGATCAGGAAGCGCGCGACTCGTTTCATCTTCGTCTCCACACGAACGTGTGCCGTCCCCGATCAACCAGAGCACACGCATCTGCGAAAGAGCAGATGCTACGCGGGCCGCCGAACGCGTTCAAGGCTCGTCACCGTGGCTACCAACCGAGGCGCGCCTTCAGCTCGGCGACGAGCAACGTCGCCATTTTCGCGTTCGTGGTCGCGTTGGGATGCCAGTCGCAGCCCAGGCCGTCGGCCTGGCTCTGCACCGGAAACTCGAGGAACGACAGCCTTTCGTCCCCCTCGCTGGCGCGGGCCTCGATCACGGCCTGGATGTGGCCTTTGATCGCGGCCAGCTCCGCGCCATCGAGCATGGGTCCGATGCTGAGCACGAAGTACGTGTCGGGGTACTTCTGGCGGAGAGTACGCACGAAGTCGAGGTACGCGGTTCGGTAGGGCGCGCCCGGATCGCCGTGGGTGGAGGCGTCGTTGGTTCCAAGGTTGATGACCACCACGTGCGGTTGCCAGGTGGAGAAGGCCCAGGAGCTGCTCGACTCGGTGGGCAGGGTACGGGCGTAGACGAAGGGCATGGCGTCCGGCGAGGCTTCCTTCTTGTCGTAGTTGCGGTACATGCCGATGCCCGACCAGGCGACGGTGTGCAGCTCGGCGGAAAGCTCGCGCGCCGTGATGGCGCCATAGGTGAGGTAGTGGTTCTCCGTGTCCGCGGACCAGGAGCAGTTTGGCCCCTTGCCGTCGAGACCGTAGCCCGCGGTGATCGAGTCGCCGTATATCTCGATGCGTCGGTCCGGCGGTACCGGCGGTGCTCGTAGCTGGCCGTCTGCGACGTCGAGCCCAAGAAAACGGTTCTCGCCCTGGTTGCCCTCGGTGCGCTTCCACACGACCACATCGTGGAGGCCGGCGGCCAGCCCGCTGGCCAACGGGTACTGGGTCGCGCCGCTCGTGACCTTGAGGGCTTGCGACGACACCGCGCCATCCACGACGACCGCGAATTGGTTGGGGCTGCCGTCGATGCGCAGGGTTGCCCCGGTACCGGTGAAGCGCGCCAGCATGGCGCTGCCCGACCAACCGAAGGAAGGCCTCGTGGCGTCGGTGAAATCGAATCGCCCTTGCAGGCGCACACCGGCTGCCTCGGCATCGGCGGAGGGTGGCAAGGCGTCCGCCGCGGGAGAGGTGTCGGGCGAGACGCCGCCGTCGCGAGGGTTCGACGAGCCTCCCCCACCGGACACGCCGCCTGTGCTCGTTTCACCTCCCCCACCGGACACGCCGCCCGTGCTCGTCCCACCTCCCCCACTCTGCGCGCCGGCGTCTGCCGATGCCCCGCCCATGGCCGTTCTGCCGCCAGCGGCGGCGGCTCCGCCCGTGCCCGCGCTGCCGCCGGTCGTTCCGCCCGTGCCCCGAGCGCTCCCCGTCGCTCCGCCGGCGCCGGGCGCGCCCCCCTCGCCGGGGCCTCCGCCGTCACCGCCCACGCCGCAGCCTGCGAGCACGGGGAGCGCTGCCGGCGCCCCGAGGAGCATGAGCAGCACCCATCTGCGCCAAGGGTTTGTCACGGTCTGCCTCCAACTTCGGGGAAAGCGGAGTATCGCACCTTTCGCTCATCCCGTGGAGCCGGGCTCCGAGTCGGCGGTGGCGATCGTTTTCGGGTCATTGCCAGGCCGAACCTGCGACGCTTCCGCAGGTGCCCGGCCCCATCGTGACTCCGCCTGCCCGCTCGCCCCTCGGGTGGTTGCGCCGCTGGCTGCCCTTGCTTCCCGTCCTTGCCGTGGCCCAACTCGTCTTCTTCCTGGAAACTCGGGCGCGCTACCTGTTTCTGCTGGCCGGTCGCTCGTACGCGTTCCTGTTCGAAGACGCGATGATCTCCATGCGCTACGCCTATGACCTGGCCCATGGCGACGGGTGGGTCTTCGACCCCGGCGAGCGCGTGCAGGGGTACACGAATCTGGGATGGACGCTCCTCATGGCGGCCGCGCACATCGTCGAGCCGTCGCTGGAGTGGGCCGCGTTGCCGGTGCTGGCCGTGGGCTTTCTGTGCCACGCGACGCTTGTCGTCGTCTTCTTCTTTCTCGCACGACCGCTGGGCGCCTGGCCTTCGCTGCTGGCCGCGTTTCTCGTGGGGCTGAACGGATCCGTGCTGCTTTGGGGGGCGCAGGCATGGAAACCACGCTCATGGCCGTTTTCGTGACGCTGGCCTCTGCCCCATGGCTGCCCGGACTTCGGGGACGGCCGTCGCGTGCGCTCGCCCCCTCTTCGCGAGCCTGGCGTTCGTGGCCCGCGCCGACGGTCTCCTACTCTTCGGCGCGGCCTGCCTGCTCGTTCTGGTCCAGGCGGCACGCGAGCCCAGGCCTCGGCGGCTGCTCCTTGGTTTGGCGGCGGGCACGGTGCCGGTGTTGGTGGTGCTGGTTTCCCAGCGGCTCTACTACGGCTGGTGGCTGCCCAACACCTTCCAGGCCAAGATCGCGGGCGGGGCCACCGACCTCGGTCGCGGCCTCGGCTACATCTGGCGCTCTTTTGCGCACGACACTCTCAATGCGCCGCTCCTGCTCGGCGCGCTCCTGGGCTTGTGGACGGGACGCCGAGAGAGCGCGTGGCGAGCACGCGCGGCCCACCAATGCGCATCTCAGTAGTCTGCTCGTGGGCTTGGCCATCGACCGCTCTTCGTTGCCCACGAAGCGGCCGGTGGCCGTGTTCGCCGCGGGCATCACGCCCTACTTCGCGCCTCGGCACCGTTTCCACGACATGCCGGGGAAGTGCGATGGCCACATCGCGGCCACGCCGGCGCACGCGGGCAAGCCCGGCCATCGAAAGTGGGACCTGCTCTGGATCGAGTCTCTGCGGCCAACAGCTGGCGACTTGCCCGCTTCTGGCCGGCCAGGAAGCTTGCCGTCCCCGGTTAGCTCGGGCCCGCGTGGCCGCTCGACACGCACTTGAAGACGAACTGGCTCCTGCCGATCGCGATGGTATCGCCGTCGCTCAGCGGCGCACTGCCGCGCACGGGTCTGGCCTCGACGCGGACTTCTCCCTGCACCGACTGGATGAAGAACGCGCCATGTTGCTCGACGATCGCGGCGTGTCGCGCTGCGATCTGCGTGTCGCCGTCCATGCGCAGGCTGCAACCGGGCGCCCGTCCCAGGACGGCACGGCCCGCCGGCAGGCGCACGGTTTCGCCGCGCTCCCCCTGTCCCGCCACGCGCACCAGCCAGCCCACGGCCACTACTCTGCCGACGTTTCGGCCCTCGCTGCGGAGTGCGGCTTGGATCTCCAAGGCTACCCCCCGGGCATGCGGCGAGGCCAGCACGGGATAGCGTGCTCCCGACGCACGCAGCGCATAGGCCAAGTCGTCGAGAGCCATGCGCGAAAACGCGCCCCACTGGTCCTCGGGCACACGCGCCGCGATGTTGCTCGCCACCTGCTCGGCTGGCGCTCCACTCGAGATGGATCGGGACAAGACCTCCGCGAGCTCCTCGCCCAACAGACCGTCGTCACCCGCCTCGTGCGCCAGCAACGCTCGCAGTTCCTCTAGGCGACGTCTGCCTGGCCTGGTCCGAAAAAGCGGAAATCGCTCGTCGGCGAACACCGAGGCGTCGAGAGTCGCCAGGGTAGACACCTCCTTCGGAAAGCTGCGCGTGAGCTCGACCAAGGCCCGCGGCGCAGAGAGCCCGCGCGCGATGAGGGAGTGCGCCGCCGCCACCACCGGCGAGGAGTCTTCGTCTTCCCGATCGCCGGGCCGGACCGACCGCCGGCGCCAGTAGAGCACGGCGCCGGCGGCAACGGCCAGCGTGCCGAGCAGAACCCCGAACGCCACCAACCACGGCTTCTTGCGGGCCGGGAGCGTGACTTCGCCGACCTCGATCACGCGCTGCCTGCCGTCGATCGCGACGTCCAGACGGATCCGGCGCGTGCCACCGAAGTTGCGCCAGCCCCACGGGATGTCCAGGCGCACGCGACGCATGTCCGCGATGGCCTGCCCCAGTGCTTCGAGCGCGGCCTGCATGCCCAGGGGCGACTCGATGGCGCGGCGAACGGCGCCCGAGCTGCCGAGGTGGACGAGGTTCTTCCGGCTTCGCTCGGCGTCGGCCTCGAAAGGCGCGAACGACACGACCATGAGTTGTACGCCGGCATTGCGGATCTCGTCGGCCAAGGCCACGAAATCCGCCGAGCTCTCTCCCTGGTAGTCGTCGTGGTCTCGCCCGTCGGTGACAACCACGAGGACCTTGAACGGACTGTCGTCCCCGAGCAGGGCCCGAAGGTCGAGCCGTATGGCGTCGGCCAAGTTCGGGCGATCGCCTCCGAGGTAGCCGATGTCGTGCAGTTGCGACGCTATCTCCGAGGCCTTGAGCCTGGGGATGGGCTGGCGTTTGCGCCCGTAGAGGGTGGCATAGACGTTGGTGCGCGCCGGAATCCGACGGAGGAAACCGCTCAGCCCTTCCAGAATCGCATCGGCGATTCCGGCCGGGATGTCTTTGACCCACAAGTAGACCAAGCCGACCGCAAGTGGCGGTTTCCAACGCTTGTTCGCCTCGGCCGCGGCTTGGGCGTACTCGGAGAAGACCTCGGTCGCCTTCCTCGCGGGCGCGGGTCGTCCGTCGATCTCGATGTCGACCGTGGAGGGTTTGAGCGTGGTGCGATCCGCGGACAGCCCTCCCACCAAGAACACCATCTCGTGGTTGTCGTCATCGAGGATGGGGGGAGACACGATGAAACCCGAAGCGGCATGGACCGCGGGCACAGATCCCATCGTGCCGAGCAACCCGACGAGGAGAGTGCACAGCGGCTGCGCCCGCCGCCGCTTCCGCCGTCCTCGATGCTGCGACTCCAACGGGCCGCTGGGGGCCTTCTGGCGAGAAGTCCTATCGCTGCGGTGTCCGCACGGCCGCGGCTCGCGCTGCGCCAGGAGCAGGTCTGGCGATCGACGCCGGGCTGCCGCCGGCCATCGGCAGTCGACGGCAAGCCTCCCCTGTGGCGTTTCGTCTCGCGTGGCAAGGTGCCACGCGCCGGAGCGTTTCCAGGCCTCGTCCCTTGGCCGTGTCGCGCCCGGCCTCGTCCGTGCTCGTGCAAGCCGTTCCAGACGCAAATCCTCCTTTCTTTTCGAGGCCCGCCAGCTCGGCGCAATCGCATCTTCGCTGCCCATTGGCAAGCGCTGCGGAAGATGCCCGCAAGCGACGTGCCACCGCGACGGCAACCGGCCCGGTCGCACCTCGGCGCCGTCGCGTCCGTGCTACTCTCTCCCCTGGTCTTTCCCAAGCGAGGAACCACGACCAGCATGACCAAGCGAAGCGGCAGCGCCAGCGATCCCCTCTGGTACAAGGACGCCGTCATCTACGAGCTGCACGTCAAGGCCTTCTTCGACGGGAACAACGACGGCATCGGGGACTTCGCGGGGCTTCTGCAGAAGCTCGACTACCTGCAGGACCTGGGCGTCACCTGCCTGTGGCTTCTGCCCTTCTTCCCGTCGCCCCTGCGCGACGACGGCTACGACATCTCGGACTACCGGAGCATCCATCCCGACTACGGGACGATGGAGGAGTTCCAGGCCTTTCTCGATGCGGCGCACGAACGCGGCATGCAGGTGATGATCGAGCTGGTCGTCAACCACACCTCGGATCAGCATCCCTGGTTCCAGGCCGCGCGTCAGGCCCCGCCCGGCACCAAGGAGCGCAACTACTACGTCTGGAGCGACTCCGACCAGCAGTACAAGGGCGCGCGCATCATCTTCACCGACACCGAGAAATCCAACTGGACCTGGGATCCGGTGGCCAAGGCTTACTTCTGGCACCGCTTCTTCTCGCACCAGCCCGATCTCAATTTCGACAACCCCGATGTGGTGCGAGAAATCGTCGACATCATGCGCTTCTGGCTCGACATGGGTGTCGATGCGCTTCGTCTGGACGCCATCCCCTACCTGGTCGAGCGCGACGGCACCAACTGCGAGAACCTCCCCGAGACGCACGTGATCATCAAGCAACTGCGACAGGAGATCGACGCGGGCTATGGCAATCGCATGATCCTGGCCGAAGCCAACCAGTGGCCGAAGGACGTGCGGGCCTACTTCGGGCAAGGCGACGAGTGCCACATGGCCTTCCACTTCCCGCTGATGCCGCGTCTGTTCATGGGCCTCCGGCTCGAAGATCGCCACCCCGTGGTCGAGATCATGGGACAGACGCCCGAGATCCCCGCGAGCTGCCAGTGGGGCTTGTTCCTGCGCAACCACGACGAGCTGACTCTCGAGATGGTCGACACCGAGGAGCGCGACTACATGTACGCGGCGTACAGCCACGATCCGCGCATGCGCATCAACGTCGGCATCCGGCGGCGACTGACGCCGCTGCTCGACAACAACCGCCGCCGGCTCGAGCTGATGCACAGCATCCTGTTGTCGTTTCCCGGTTCGCCCATCCTCTACTACGGCGACGAGATCGGCATGGGCGACAACGTGTATCTCGGCGACCGCAACGGCGTGCGCACGCCCATGCAGTGGACCTCCGATCGCAACGCGGGCTTCTCGCGCGTCAACCCGGCTAGGCTGTACAGCCCCGTCATCATGGATGCGGTGTACGGCTACGAATCGGTGAACGTCGAGGCGCAGCAGGGCGAGTCGTCGTCGTTCCTCAATTGGATCCGCAACATGATCGCCCTGCGCAAGCTGTTCCACGTGTTCGGGCGAGGCACGCTCGAATTCCTGCGGCCCGCCAACCGCAAGATCCTCGCCTACGTCCGCACCTTCGATAGCGAGAAGATCGTGTGCGTGGCCAACCTGTCGCGCTTCGCGCAGCCGGTCGAGCTGGATCTGGCGCGCTTCGAGGGGCTGCTGCCCGTCGAGATGCTCGGCTACGTCGAGTTCCCCAAGATCCGCAAGACGCCCTACGCCCTCACCCTCGCCCCCTACGGCTATTTCTGGTTCGAGCTGCAAGTCCCGGCCGAGGCGGCAAGCCTCAGCGAAGAGTACGTGGTCGAAGAGCCCCCGCTCGACTTCCCGGGCTGGACCGCGCTCCTGGGCGGCCCGGCGCAGGCGCGGCTCGAGCAAGCGCTGCCCGCGTTCCTCGTCCGGCAGCGCTGGTTCGGCGGCAAGGCCCGGCGCATCGACAGCGTCGAGATTCGCGACATCGTCCCGGTGCCGGAGAGCGACGCTGCCTTGCTCGTCCTCGGCGTGCGCTACGAGGAAGGGCCCGAGGAAGTCTACTCCCTGCCCCTCATCCGGACCTCCGCCGAGGCGGCGCAGGCGCATCTCGATCGACACCCGCAGGCAAGCGTGACCAAGTGCGGCGGCGGCCAACAAGAGATCCTCGACGCCACGGTGGACGAGGGCTTCTGCCAATGGCTGCTGTCGGCGGTCGGTGAGCAGACGCAGGTGCCGGGCGCCGCCGGCACCCTGATAGGCACGGCCGGCAGCGCCTTCGCCAGCTCGCGCGGCGATGCGAGCACGGCCTTGCCCGCCGCGCGGGGCTCGGCCGAGCAGAGCAACACCTCGGTGCGCTTCGGCGACAGGATCATCATGAAGGTCTTCCGCCGGCTCGAGCCCGGCCCCAACCCCGACTGCGAGATCACGCAGTACCTCTCGGACGTGCGGGGCAACCCCCACGTTCCGAGCTTCGTGGGGGCGCTTCACTACCGCCCCCGGCAGGGCGAGGAGGTCACCCTGGGCGTTCTACAGAACCTGGTGGACAACCAGGGCGACGGGTGGACCTGGACCCTGGAGGAGCTGGGTCGCTACTACGAGCACCAGGCCACCCAGGCCTTCGACCCGAATCTGCGGCCGCTGTTGCGCCGGCCGAGCGTGTCCTCGCTCGGCGACATCATGGGGAGCGAGGCAGTGAAGATCGTGGGCCTCTACGTCAACGCCGCGACGACGCTAGCGCGCCGAACCGCCGAGATGCACCTGGACCTCGCGGCCGGCCCCGAAGGCGGCCCGTTCGCGACCGGCCGGCTGTCGGTCGCCGACTTCGCCGCGCTTGCGCAGGGATTGCAGGAGCACGCCCGCCAGGTTTTCGAAGCGCTCAAGGCCAATATCGCGCGTCTTCCCGACGAGGTGGTCGAACACGCCGCCATGGTGCTGGGGCGCCGGCGCGAGATCTTCGACCGTTTTCGCGGTCTGGAGAACCTCGATATCACCCACAAGATCTCGCGTGTCCACGGCGACTACCACCTGGGCCAGGTGTTGCGGGTCATGGACGACTTCGTCATCATCGATTTCGAGGGCGAGCCGGCTCGTTCGCTCGCGGAGCGCCGTGCCGCGATGTCGCCGCTCAAGGACGTGGCCGGCATGTTGCGCTCGTTCGGCTACGCGGCCCAATCCGGCTACCAGAGCTTCGTCTCTCGCCACCCGCGCGACGCGGTCCCGCTCGAGCCCTGGGCCAGGCTGTGGGAGAACTGCGTGACGGCCGCGTTCCTGGCGGAGTACCGCGAGGCGGTCGCTGGCGCGGACTTGCTGCCCCCGGGCAACGCCGAGCTGGGGCTTCTGCTCGATGCCTTCCTGTTCGACAAGGCCCTGTACGAGCTCAACTACGAGCTCAACAACCGGCCCGCCTGGACGCGCATTCCGCTGCTTGGCATTCTTGCCCTGTGCCGCGACACCCCGAGCTAGCCGCAACACCAGTCACCCGAGGAAGAAAGCAGCAAGAAACGGAGAAACAGAGGGTGGATTGCGATAGAAGACAGATAATCTCTCCGGCTCCGTTCCTCTGCTTCTCCTCGTTTGCCGGCCTCTGCGACCGGCGTTGCGGCTGGCTGGCACGAGAGCAAGTCGATCATGGCTGAGCAGGATTCGCCTCTATCCCACATCGCCCAAATCGTCGAGCAACAGGGTGGCGCCGAGATCGTCGTCGGCCTGCCCAGCCACAACCACGCGCAAACCGTCGGAGCGGTCGCGGCCGCGATCCGGCAAGGACTGCAGGACGCCTTCCCGGGGAAGAAGGCCCTGATCGTCAACACGGACTGTGGCTCCACGGATGGAAGCATGGACCAGGTCGCGGCCTCGGCCAGGGGCGAGGACGAGGGCGCGAGCCTCGTCCAGGCCGCCGTTCCGGCGCAGAGCCGCGATCTGCCCTATCACGGCATTCTCGGCAAGGCACAGGGCCTGCACCTCGTCCTGCGCGTCGCCAAGCTGGCGGGCGCGCGCGCCTGCCTCATGCTGAGCCCGGATCTCGCTTCGGCGTCGCCGGATTGGGTCGGTTCGCTCTGTCGTCCCATCCTCGAGCAGGGCTTCGATTTGGCGGTGCCCATCTACGCCCGGCACAAGTTCGACGGCGCCATCACCAACGCCATCGTGCGTCCGCTCGTGCGCTCGCTCTACGGCAGGTTCATGCGCCAGCCCATGGGCGGCGAGTACGCGTTCTCCGCCGCCCTGGTCGAGCGCTACCTGGGCGGGAACATCTGGGGAACCGATCTCGCCCGCATCGGCATCGACATCTGGACGACCACCCAGGCCATCTGCGGTGGCTTCAAGCTGTGCCAGGTCCACCTGGGGCCGAAGCAGCAGGTGCTCTCGGGCGCGCCGCCGGATCTGGGCACCGTGCTGACCCACGTTCTCGGCTCTCTGTTCGAGGACATGACCCGCAATGCCGCCGTCTGGCAGCGGATTCGCGGCGCGCAGCCCATCCCGGTGTTCGGCGCGACCTCGAGCGACGTTTCTTCGACCGTGAGCTTCGACGTGGCCAAGCTGGCCGACTCGTTCCGACTCGGCTTTCGCAACCTGCAGGAGCTGTGGAGCGTGGTGCTGCCGCCCGCCACCCTGCTCGATCTCAAGCGCGTCGCCGCCCGGCCCGCCGAAGCCTTCGCCATCGCCGACGATGTCTGGTGCCGGCTCGTGTTCGATTTCGCGCTCGGCTACCGCATGCGCTCGCTCAACCGGAGCCACCTTCTGGGCTCGTTCCTGCCGCTCTACAATGGATGGCTGGCGTCCTTCGGGCGCGAGATGCGGGACGCGAGCATCGCCGAGAGCGAGCGGCGCCTGGAACAGCTCTGCCAGGCCTACGAAGTGCAGAAGCCGTATCTGATTTCCCGATGGCGATCCCCCGACCGGTTCAACCCGTGAACCCCGTTCCCAGAAAGGACAGCTCATCATGTGGAAAAACGTCGAAGACACCCTGAGCGCATCGCTCGAGCGGGCGCTGACAGGTCTGGCGGCATTTCTCCCGAGCCTTGTCGCCATCTTGTTGGCGCTGTTGTTGTCGATTCTCCTCGCCTGGATGATTCGGGTGGTGCTCCGGCGCATGCTGCGCGGCGTGAAGTTCGATGCGCGGCTGGAGCAGTGGGGATTCCCGGGCGTGGCCGATATCTCGCCGGGCAAGAGCCCCACGCAGCTCGTCTGCCGAGTGACAAGCTGGGTCGTGATCCTGTTCGGCTTGCTGCTCGGATTGCTGGCCGTCGAGGACAACCTGATGACCCAGCTGTTCATCCGCCTCTTTCGCTACTTGCCGACGCTGTTGGTCGCGCTGGCGATTCTGTTCTTCGGCAGCTTGATTGCCCGCTTCCTGGCCCGGAGCGTGCTGGTCGGCGCCGTCAACCTGCAGATCCAGTCGGCGCGGCTGGCAAGCCAGGTCATGAAGTGGCTGCTGCTCATCGTCGCCTATGCCATGGCTCTCGACCACCTGGGGGTGGGCGGCGACATCGTGAAGATCGCCTTCGCCCTGCTCTTCGGCGGCGTGGTGTTGGCTCTGGCGCTGGCCGTGGGCCTGGGCTCCCGCGACGTGGTCCGCAACGCCCTGGAGGCGCAGACCAAGGAGCCGCCCCCCAAGGAAGAGGACGCGCCCAAGCACCTGTGAGCGGCGAGCCAGCGCCGCGTTCGGCGCGACGGCTGTCAGATCCCCAGGTTCGACAGGGTGAGCGCGAGCTGGTCCACGATCTCCACCAAGCGCGGATGGGAAGCCTCGAACTGGCGCACCGAGGCCGCCAGGCCCTCCACGGCTTGCGCCGCCTGCTCGGGATGCTCTTCCCGCCGGACGGAGGCGTGTACGGCGGCTTCGGCGTTGCCCGCGATCTCGTGCGCCGTGGCGCCATGGCTTTCGCAGAGGGGCACGACTTCCGCCTTGAGCCCGGCCACGAGCTCCAGCAATTCCTGCCGGGTGGCCTCGGGAATGGTGCTGCTGCTCCGGAGGGTGGCTTCGATCTTCGCCAGGCGTTCGGAAATCATCTCGCAAGGATTGTACTTCGCCGGCGGGATGCCCGCCAAGCTCCGGGACGCGCGCTCGGGCCAAAGCCCACGGCTAGAAGCGAATGCCACCGAGGAACAGGTGGTTGGTGGCGAAGGCGTAGTGGTCGCCGGGATCGCTGACGATGGGGCGCAGGTAGCCGTACTCCAGCAGGAAGGCCGGACGGCCGGGCGAACCCAGCTCGAATCCGGCATGCAACATCAGCAGACCGTCGCCGTGCCAGGCGCGGGGAGCGGCGGTCGAGCCCGGCGGGACGTCCTGCGTGGAGGCGTAGTTGAAGATCCAGAAGGCGCCGTACCCGGCCCCCACGTAGGGCGAAAACCAGCGGGCCACGTGATAGCTGCCGAGCAGCATCGCCGGCACGTGCACGACGCCGGCCCCGCTTTCGGCATCGAACGCACCGCCCGCGCCGCCAAGCAAGCTCAGGGCCAGGCGCGGGCCGTCGACGACTTGCACCTTCGCGTCGACCAGGCCGCCCAGCCCGAGGAACACCTTCACGCCGACGTCCACGTGCTCGGCCGCTCCGATGCGCGCGGCATATTGCACGATGAAGTTGCCCAGCCACGGGGGCCCATCCCTCTCGATGGAGTTTGCATCGTAGCCACCCGAGATGCTGTGGCGAACCTCGCCCTTCGGCACGGTGCGCGCGGTCTGCAACTGGCCGAGCCCGCTCGTGCAGGCAGTCCCGGCGAGCAGGAGCGCCAGGCCGATGGCGCGGGCGCAATCGGGGGGGGACAGGGGCCTTGTCATCGGGCTTGCAGCGCGGCCACGATGGCGTCGTGGGTGACCTGCTCGTCGCAGATGCGGCGCAGCTCCTCGCGCGTGGGTGGCGCGGTATCGGTCCCAGCGATCTCCACCTGGTCCTCGACCAGCAGGTCGTAGCGATGCGGGACGTACTTGTCGAGCACGCAGTGGCCCGACGAGACGGTTTGGGGCTCGTATCCGGCGACGAACTCCGCCGCGATCCGCAAAGGTTTCACGCCGATCACGGCCCAGTAGCGGCTGCCCTGTTCGGTTTCCGCGATCGGGACGATCACCCGTGGATCGGCGAGCACGTCGGGATCGGTACGCCAAGCGGCCAGCCATGCTTGGGCAGCCGCGAGAGCCGCGTTCTGGTCGATGGCGGCCGTCTCGTCGGCGAGCAGGTAGGATTCCGGGCGCATGCCAAGGCTGGCGCAGGCCGTGGCGTGCAGGCCGTAGACCAGCTCGGTGGTCTGCTTGATTTCGCTCGGCAAGGGCAGCGGCGAGGCGCTGCCGTCCTCGCGCAGCCGGACGAGGCCGTCGAGGAAACCGGCCCCGAGCGTGGCGCGCAGGAATGCGTCGAGAAAGCGATAGCCGCGCGCCGTGCGCAGGTAGAACGTGGGGAAGGGCTCGACGGGCAGCTTGGGATAGAGATTCACCGGCACGGGCGGCATCCCAAGTGTCCCACCCGCAAGCTGTTTCACGTGCGTCTCGCGCGTCTCGGTGATGAGCGTCTTGAAGGTGTCGATGAGCTTCTGCTTGTACGCGGCCGTGAGCAGCAGGTGATCGCTCTCCGGTCCGCGCTCGGGCAAAAGCAGGGTTTCGAGGGCGTAGAGCTGGTAGTCGTACCAGCCGGAGTCCACCGTTGGCGCGAGATCCAGCTCGCCGTCGCGGATGGCCGCGATGAGGAGGTCCATGACGTTGATCCCCGCGAATGCGCTCCAGTCGCAGTGTGCGACCGTGTTGAAGTAGTCCGTGTCCTTCGAGCGCGAGGCGGGCAAGAAGGCCACCCAGGGATAGTAACAGGTCCATGAGTACTTCGGATTCTGCGCCTGCCAGGCCGCTTGCAAGCCATTGACGTCCTCCAGCGCCGCCACCGATGTCACGCTGGGCACGAGCGCCGATACCGTGTAGCTGACGTAGGGGTTGGTCAGGCCGGCATAGAGCGCGACCACGGTCTGGTAGGTCTGCAGAAGGGCGGGATCGCTGCCGAGGACCAGCGCGACGCCCGCGAGATCGGCGAAGCTGTCGTGGAGCTGCAGGAAGCGGTCGCGCGTGAAGATGGTCTCCAACTCGGGCGTCCAGGTGTAGAAGCCAGTAGGCTGAGAATAGTAGGAGGCCGCCTGGAAATCCGCCGCGCGTTGCTCGGCGTCGGCCAGCACTGTCGCGGGCAGGGCCGGGACCACGCCCGACAGGATGAGCGCCGCGCCGATGAATGCCGCGGAGCCGTTGAGCGCCGCCTGTGCCGCCGGCCCGGCCGAGGGGCGCATGGCGACTAGCGCCGACAGAATGTCCGCAAGCAGCTGGCGCTTGCCGGCGAAGCCGCCCGGCACCCCTTTCTCCACGGCGATCTCGATGGCGGCGTAGAGGCCGTCGTTGAACGGCTTCAGGTGGCCGTTCACGGTCTCCATCGAGGGAATGACGTCCGCGTCCGGCGAGGCCTGCAGCGCAGCGAGGGCGGCGCCTCGGTTCGGGAAAAGCGCGCCGGCCAGCGACTTGTCTTCGCCCTCGTACGGCGCCACGCTCAGCTTGGTCACCGAGCCGCTCTTGTAGAGCGTGAAGGTGCAGCTACCGAAGGCCTCCGCGACCGCGAGCGAGGCATCGAAGACCGGGTGTTTGTCCTCGATGCGGTCGTCCTCCAGCTTGTTCTGCTGGGACTTGATGGAGGTCCGGGTGACCTCTTCCTCGTAGCCCAAGGAGTCGAGGGCGCAGCCACCCGTCCACAGACAGCCAATCGCAAACATCCCCGCGCACCGAAGTCGTCTCGTCATGGCCTCACCATTGTGCAATCTGCTGGCCAAAGGGGAAAGTGTGATTCCGGCCAGTTGGGGGGCTGGTCGCGAGTGTTCTTCATGATTGCCTGGGAGGAACGCGACATGCGTGTCGCGTTTTGGCAACACCGCACCAGGCGCCGTGCCGGTCACTTGGGGCAAGAGCAATGGGAAACCGCCGGCCGGGAGGGCCGCAGATCGCCCAGCTCCTGTGCGCGTGGATGGACACCGAAACCCTGCCCATCGTGCTTGGAAAGCTGGAGACGGAATACAACACCTTGACCATCGCCCATGCCATGGGCTGGCTGACGAGTTTCGCCGGCCCCGATCTGGTCGCGAAGCTCGAAGCACTCGCCAAGCGGTCGCCACCCGACAAGGCCAAGGAGATTCTGAACTGGATCACGAAGAACCGGGAGTTCGCGCCGTACAAGAGCCCGGACGCGTAGTCGCTTGCGCCAGCAGCACGCTTTCCACTCCCCATGCGTAGTACCACTGCTTCACTTCTTTGATTCGCCGACGGGCGACGATCCGGACCAGTGTGTGCTTCGGGCCTGCACTCCCGGTCCTCAACGCGCGATGCCGAGCTGCTGACCGCGGAGAACCCGCGCGGCCTCCTGGCCGACGACCGCGAGCCGTCCGGCTACGCCGTATCGAGGGCGACGAGATGCGTGGGCGAGCTTGCGCGCTGGCCGCCCCACGAGCGAACCAGGTGCGAGGTCAGGTCAGTCCGCGCAGGGCATGACCCGGGCGATCTGGACGGTGCTCGAGGCCGAGGCGGTCGACGCCCACGCCACGCTGCCGTCGGGGAACGGCTTCCACGCCTGCCAGGGGTGATCCGGCACCGCGATGGTGAACTGCTCGCCCACCGCTTCGCCGCTGCCGGAGTCGTAGACCTGCGCGGCCATGCCCGAGCCCGACTTCCAGGTCAGCAGCATGTGGTTCGGCCCGTAGGCGACGAGGTGCGGATTCTGGACGGTGCTGACCGTCGCGACGGTCTTGTCGGAGGCGGCGGTGGTGAAGTGCTCCAGGCGCACGCTGCCCTGGTAGCTCCAGGCCAGCCAGTAGCCGGTGTCGCTGGCGTTGACGAGGTCGCCGTTGAACAAGGTGCCGTCGCAGCTCGCGCTCTTGATGGTCTGGTAGTTGGGCGAGCGGGCGATGCGGCAGTTGTTGTCGGTCGCGCACACGGTGACGAAGTGGTTCGTGCGCGGATCCCAGACGATGCGGGTGGTCCAGCTATGGCTGCAGCCGACGCTGAAGCTGTCGTGGCCGCTTAGAACCTTGCCGGTGGGATCGACCACCTGCATGCGATCGCCCTCGTGGATGTCGACCTTGCCGGCGCCAGCCGGGCACGAGTTGTTGCTCACGGTGATCGAATCGCAGAAATAGGCGGCGTAGTTGCTGCCGTCGTACGCCAGACGCCCGTGGTGCTGGTACCACCACACGCCGAGGTTGGTGCCCCCGCCCGCGCTGTAGAGCGGCGCGCTCGCGCTGGTCGTGGTCAGCTTGGCCGCCCACTGCTCGGTCCCCGCGCAATCGAAGCGCACCATGTACATGTCGTAGCACCCGGGGCGGTCGCTCGGCGTCACGCACAGGTTGTCGACGTCGCCGCAGTGCTGGGGGTCGCTCCCCTGGCCGTCGCGGGTCAGCACCACCACGCCGCCGTTGGCGTCGGCCGCGATGTCCTGGAAATCGTGGCCCTCGAACGAAAACGGCGCGCCGACGAGATTGTCGTCGCAATCGAGCTCGCCGACGTGCACTTGGCTGGTGGTGCTGCTGCCGTAGTTGGAATAGCCCGTGACCCAGACGATGAGCGAACCGCCGCCGGGCTTGGCCGCGATGGCCAGTGGGACGACCCAGCGCTCGTCGCTGGAGTAGCTCAGCGCCGAGCCCAAATTCACCTGGGTGATGCGCACTTGCGGTGATGAGCACGACGTGGGCGCGGGGGCGGTGCAGCTACCAGGGCAGTTGCCCGTCGCGCCGCCCGGACTGGTGGCGCCGCCGGACGAGACGACCCCGCCGGTCGCGGGCGTGCCGCCCGTGGCGCGCCCGCCGCCTGGCCCCGTGACGCCGCCGCTACCCACGCCGCCCCGGCCGGCAGTCCTGCCGCCCGAGGCGACGACACCGCCGCTCGCCATGGCGCCACCCGAGGTTGAGACGCCGCCGGTGGCGATGCTGCCGCCCGAGCCGGACGCGCCGCCCTTGCTCGTCGTACCGCCCGAGGCAGGCCCGCTCCCGCCGCCGCTCGCGCCGCCCGTGGCAATGCCCCCGCCGGCCTGCCCACCGCTGCTTGTCCCGCCCGTGTCGGCGCTTCCGCCGATGTGCCCGCCAGCGCCGCCGGCATCGCCCTTCGCGCCCCCGCAGCTTCCGGCGATCCCCAGCGCTCCGGCTGCCACGACACCAAGCACCCATCCTGCTCGTCGCTTCATCTGATTGCGCGATGACATCGTCGCCACCTCTCCTTGGAGGTCGTCTGGCCTCGCCGACATGGCTCATCGTCCAGCACACCCCGCCAGGTGACGCGCGCTCTACGTCGAGAGGACGAGCCGCTTGTACTCCCCCTTGAGGTAGCGGCCGAGCTCGTTCTTGTAGTAGGGGCCGTATCTCCGGTCCGTGGCGCCGCCGGGCAGGCTGGTGAAAACCTCGTTTGCGCCCATGTCGGTCAGGAAGCGGTAGGAGGGACAGAAGCTGCCCTTGCGGCCGTGATCCGTAAAAAACTGCGCCTGGCACGGCGAGGCGCGGGAACCGGGAACGAACGCGGGCCCGCCGTGAAAGCCCAGGAACGAAGGCAGCAGGCGACCGAAGAGCAGGTGGCGCATCTTGACCGACTGCTTTCGCCCGAGCCGTGGACGAGGCCACCTCAAGGCTCTTGCGAAGGCATCCGTGGCTGCTTGCTCCACCTCCTCCTTGGAGAACCAGTGCGCGTTCTCCCCGAGCAGGAGCCGGTCGAAGTAGTGAAAGCAGCCGGCCAGCACGGCGGTTTCCTTCCGGAGGTAGTCGATGACCTCCGTGCCCCACGCCAGCTTGCCGAAGGTATTGCGCAGCAACGCACGATAGAAGCGTTCGAACAAAACGGCGGCCTTGGCATCTGCCGTGTACCGCCTGTCCCAGTCCCGCAGGAGACGGCCGGCCCCCGTGTCGGGAATCAGCGCCGCGAAGCGCGCGAGGAAGGCCTCGGCTTGCCGCGAATACGGGTCGTTCTGGATGACGCTCATCGCCTCGGCGGTCCACTTGTCGCGACTCTGCAGAAGGGCGGTGATTCGATCCTTGCGGTTGCTGCCGAAGTGGATGGCGCAGGGGGCGGTCGTGCCGTAGCCGTTGCGGTCGTCGTTGGCGCTGACCAGGAAGCCCTCGGGCGGGTTCAGCGCCTGGGGCAGCTTGTCGCCCTCGACGAACCCGCGGTACGCGTAGCGCTCGTCCCAGCCTGGCAGCGGCAGCAGGCCCGAGGTGCCCGCGGGACGGACGAAATGGCGGCCCGACATCTGGTAGCCGATGTTGCCGCTGCGATCCGCGAGCAGCCAGTTGAAGGACGCGGCACGCAGCTTCTGGAAACACGCCATGCCTTCCGGAACCGTCTTCGCGTCGAGGAGCCCGAACACCCCCTCGAAATCCGAGGCGCCGCAACCGAAAAGCGCCGCGTAGTTCTCGACGAGATAGTGTCCTTCCTTCTCGGGATCGCCTTCGAGGATGCCGTTCTCGTTCTCCAGGAAGACCAGCTCTCGGCTGCCGCCACCCTTGAGCTTGAGAACCTCCCTCCGTCTGGCGAAGTCTCGCCATTCGCTGCCGCGCCGGTACTTCCCGCCCCGGCATTCCTCGATGCGGTAGTCCACGCAGTCCATGCACGAGTAGGTGGGGGACCAGGCCAGATCCCGGGTGCGGCCGATCAAGGCGCCCGGAAGCCCTGGCAGGCCGACTCCGACGAAGCTGGCGTGGCCGTCGGACAGCACGATCTCCTGCCAGATGGCGGGCAGCTGATCGATGTCGAGATGGGGATCGGCAGCCGCGAGCGCGTGGCCGGAGGCGCTGCGCGCTGGACCTAGCACCCAGTTGTTGCTGGCGCGGGGGGAAGGGACAACCTTGAGCCAGCCCATGCCTTTGGGGACAAGCGGCTTGACCAAGGTCAGCTTCTTGTACTCCCAGGTGAGGTCCGGATCGCAGACCGAGGGGAACAGCTCTCGAAGCTGCGCCATGCTCGTGCCGTTGCACAGCAGCTGCACGAGCCACTTCTCCAGCACGCCTTGGCCATCGCCCATGCCCACGAAGCCGAAGCCGCGGCCGATGGCCAGCGAATCCTTCCACGTCCATGCCTCCCGCCGGAAGCGAATCAGGCGAAGCTCCCGCACCAGAGCATGATCGGCCAGCCAGGCATTGATGCCGTCGGCGTGGGCCAGCAGGTTCGCCTGGCACGACGGCGACATCTTCTGCCACTCGTCCTCAGGCCGGTGCGCGAATCCGTAGCGCCGCATGTACTCGTCGATGTTGATGCACGACTTCCTGGCCCCAAGCAGCTCCGACATGCGGCCCGCAAAGATCGCCTTCATGAGCATCGTCTGGATCTGGCGATCCCTGGCCTGCACCCAACCTTGGCCGAAATACAGGCCCGGCCGCGTCTCCGCCTCGATCACGGGAATGCCGTGCTGGTTGCGCCGGACGCTGACCCTGCCGTAGACCGTCGCGAGATGCGCTGGCTCGTCCATGGCGGCCGATTGTACACGGACGTGTCCGTTGCCCGTCAAGCCGTGTGCCGGCGCTATCGCCGCCGAGCGTGGTTCTCTTGGTCGAGCCGCGCTCGCCGAGGTTCGCCGCTCTTCCGCGAGTCATGTCGGCTCTGCCTCGTGCCCGCGGCCTGCGCCGTGAGCCGTTTGGGGCCCACTCCGACACCACCTGGGTCGATGGGACACGCCGTAGCTCGATGCCGCTCGTTGGGGGTTCAGGCGGAGGGTTTTCTGTCCAGATCCCTGTGGTCGCTCGCGCTCCTGTGCTGCCTCGTGGCGTGTGGCCAAGCGTCCACGCCGCTTTCCGAGAAGCGCGACGCGGGGCTTTCGGGCAAGGACGCCGCCGGTGGAGATGGCTCGGGTGGCGCCGTCTCTGCAGGCGACAACGCCGGCTCGGGGGGCGCGACCTCGTCCGGCGGAGCGACCGGCCAGGGCGGCGGCGGGGCCATCGGCGGCACCCTCTCGTCGGGCGGCGTGGTTGGCCGGGGGGGCGGCGGGTCCGACGCGGGCATCACGGCGTCGGGGGGCTCCTCGGGCGTCGCCAGGACGGGTGGCGCCGTTGCCTCGGGCGGCGCCGGGACGACGGGGGGTGCGGTTTCCTCGGGCGGCGCCGGGACGGGCGGCCAGACGACGAGCACCGCCACCAGCACGGCCACTACCACCGTCACCGCGACGACCACGGACACCAGCACGGTGGCGGACGCGCTCTACGTCGCCCCCAACGGCAAGGACAGCAACCCGGGAACGCCGGCCGAGCCGCTCTACTCCCTGGCGGCCGCCGTCGCCAAGGCCACCGCGGGCTCGACCATCTACATGCGCGGCGGCACCTACGACTACGGCGCGACGATCGCGCTGGCCGCCTCGGGAACCGCCACTAGCCCGATCCGCGTGTGGAGCTACCCCAACGAGATCCCCGTGCTCGACTTTCGCGCCCAGCCCTACGATTCCGCGCAGCGGGGCATCCTGCTCACGGGCAACTTCTGGCACGTCAAAGGGATCGAGATCTGCTACGCCGGGGACAACGGCATGAAGATCGAAGGCAGCCACAACACCATCGAGCGCTGCGTCTTCCATCACAACGGCGATTCCGGATTGCAACTCGGCTTCGGCCACGAGACCGCAAACCCTGACGGCGAGCTTTGCTCCCACAACGAAATCATCGACTGCGACTCCTACCTGAACTTCGACTTCGACAACATGGGCAGCGACGCCGACGGATTCGCCTGCAAGATGCACCAGGGCAAGGGCAACGTCTTCCGCGGCTGCCGGGCCTGGCGCAACAGCGACGACGGATGGGATCTCTTCGAGACCGATTGGCCGGTCGAAATCAGCCAATGCTGGACCTGGCACAACGGCGACCGCGCCGATTTCGAAGCCATCTACCAGGCGAAGATGGGCAAGAAGATGAGCTCGTTCCAGGGCAACGGCAACGGCTTCAAGCTGGGCGGCAACGGCACCGGCGGTGACTCGAAGGGCACCCACGTGGTCAGGAACTGCGTCTCCTTCGACAACAACTTCGCCTCCAAGAAGGGCTTCGACCAGAACAGTCACAAGGGCGGCGTGCTGGTCCAGAACTGCACCGCCTGGGGCAACGGCTACAACTACATGTTCGAGACCGATCCCGACTCGGGGACGAGCAACCAGTTCGACAACAACGTCGAGTTCGACCACAAAGGGGCCATGGCCTTCGAGTTCTCGTCGGCGGCCATCCAGAACAACAACTCGTGGCAGTTGCCGGCGCCCGCCTCCGCCGCCGATTTCGCGTCGCTGGCCGAAAGCCTGGCTCTGGCCCCCCGGCAGGCCGACGGCAGCCTGCCCGTCAACGACTTCGCCCGCCCGATGCCCAGCAGCGGGCTCGTCGATCGGGGGAAAGACGTCGGCCTGCCGTTTGCGGGCGCGGCGCCCGATCTCGGCGCCTTCGAGTGTCGCTAGCGCCGGCCCGGTTTCAGCAGCCGCTCGTCGGATCGATGTCCCGGGCGGAGAAGACGTGGGTGAACGTGGGGCCGCCGTCGGCGACCGCCACGCCCAGCATCGGCGTGCTCGCCAGCCGGGCATCCTGCTCGGGGCCGTGCGTCGCTCGCCGGGCCACTTCTGACGGTCGGACCGTCGTCGCGGGTCGACGGTTTCCGCGGCGAGTGCCGGGAAGGCACCCTGCCGTATTGGCCGGACGGAGCTCTTGCGGCGTACGCGCAGTGGCTGCGGCGAAAAGCTACTCCAGATTCACGCCGTGGCGCTGGCAGAGGGTCTGCACCAGCTTGCGCTTGTGCTCGTCGAGATGGGACGCGGCCTCGCGCGCGTCCTCGGCGGCGCCCACCGCGCACGAGCAGACCGCGATGATCTGATGCGCGGCCCGCCGCCGGGGATCGGCCTTGAGCACCTCGCGCGCCTTGTCGATGGCCACGGCGTAGTGCTGCCTGGTCCAGGCCTGCTGGGCTTCGCGCAGCAGGGCTTCGACGTCGGCTGGAGGAGTGGGCGGCGGCGCGGGGGCGACCGGGACCGGAGCGGGAGGAGGAGGCGGTGGCGGCAGCGGTTCGGGGGGCGGTGGCACGACCGGTGCTTGCCAATGGGGGCCGCCGCTGGAAACGCTGCGCGCGCGCCCCGCGGCGGGCTTGTCCGCCCCGCGATCGGGGGTCTTGCCCGGACCCGCGGCAGGTGGGACGGCCGGCTGGGGCTCGGCCAGCGGAGGTGTGTGGGCCGGCCTGACCGCCGTACCGGCGGCTTCGCTGGGGGCAAGCACCTTGACCGCCTCCACGGGCGCGGCCGGCGGCGGTGCAACAGATGCGGGCGGTCGGGAAGACGTCGCGGTCGGGGTCGCCATCTGCGTAGGCGGAGCGCTCGGAGGGACACCGGTGCTTGGCCCGGCCCCGCCGCGCAGAGCCCACACCGCGGCGCCGGCCCCGGCCAGCAACAGCGCCACCACGCCCAGCGAGCGCGCGGAGCGGCGGTTGCTGCGTCCGCGGATGCGCATGGTGTCCCCGGGAAAACGCTTGCCGTCAGCGACATCGCCGGAGTCGGAAAGCTCCGCATGCTCCCGGTCGTCCTCCTTCACCGAGAAACCCTCGTCGGGATCTCGTGGGGACGCACCGGCGGCCGGCGTGACGTGGCGGGCATCGGCCGTTGCCTCGGACAAATCGAGCCCCGAATCCCTGATGCCGGGCAGGCGGTGCGCATCCCGCAAGAACGCCCGGTCGGTGACACACTCGCGCAAGGCATCGCAAAGCTCGTCGGTGCTGGCGAAACGCTGCGCGGGATCCTTCTCCAGACACTTGCCGATCACCGCGTCCAGGCGCGCGTCGAGGCCGGCGTCGGGGGCGCGCTGGCTGGGCGGGAGCACCTTGCCGGCCACGTGCCCGTTCAAGATCTCCAGCACGGAGCTGCCGTCGAACGGCACCTTGCCGGTGACCATCTCGTAGAGCGTGGCGCCGAGCGCGTAGATGTCGCTGCGCTCGGTGGCCGGCTTCTCTTGCGCCTGCTCGGGCGACAGGTAGTGCGGCGAGCCGCACAGGGCGCCGGCGCGGGTGGCGGCGCTGGGGCCCAGGTCGAGGAACTTGGCCACGCCGAAATCCAGCAGCTTGACGAGGTCGAAGCTGGTTTCCGCCTCGATCGTGAACTGGGCCCCGGCGGGATCTTCGGTGCGGCGGACGATGCGCCGACGACCTTCGCGCAGGCACAAGAAGATATTGGCTGGCTTGAGATCGCGATGCACCACGCCCAGCTCGTGCGCGGCGCCCAGCGCGCGCGCCACCTGCTTGGCGATGTTGATGGCCTCGAAAACCGGCAGGCGGCCGATGCGGCGCAGGCGGTCCTCAAGACTCTCGCCGTCCAGGTACTCCATGATCAAGAAGACCAGGCCCTCGGGCGTGGTGCCGAAATCGGTCACGTCGATGATGTTGGGATGGCGGATGCGGCTGGCCGCCTTGGCCTCGATGATGAACTGCTCGACCATGTCCTTCTGGCGGGCGAAACGGTCGTGCAGCACCTTGATGGCGACCGGTTTTTCGATAACCACGTGCTGGGCCCGGTACACCACGCCCATGCCGCCCTCGCCGATCACGCCCTGGATTTCGTGATCCTTGAGCAACAGCCCCACGCGCGCCATGATCTCGTCGGGGAAGAGCGCGGTTCCGTCCTTGGGACAGTGATCCAGCGTTCCGGCGATGACCTCGCCACATTTCGAGCAGGTGCGGGTTGTGCCCATGCAGGAGTGCTTTTGCCAGTGTCCCACGCGCCCGTCGGAGTCGCAAGCAAGGGGCCCTGACGGAAACCCCTACGGGCGACCGAGGGCGCGCGGCCGTGGTCGCCGCATGCGATTTCTGCGACGATTGCCGCGTGCACGCGTGCGCACTCCGGCTACACTGGAGCGGCCGCGGCGTGTCCGTCCAGGATCCGTCTTCACGCCCGACTCCCCATGCTTTGGAACTGCATCCGAACCGTCCGCTTGTTGCGCCGGGCACTGGCCACCAGCCGGTGGCCGCCGGAGCGCTTGCGTGCGTGGCAGTGGCGCCAGCTGTGCCGGCGGCTCGACCACGCCTACAGCAACGTGCCGCTGTATCGGAAGCTCTACGACGAGTGTGGGTTTCATCCCCGCGATGTCCGCGGTCTGGAGGACCTCGGGCGCGTGCCCGTGCTGCGCAAGGAACGGCTGCGCGCGACCGCGCCCGCAGACCGCGTGGCGCGCGGTGTGCGCCTCGCGAGCTGCCGCCCGATCAGCACCAGCGGCTCGACCGGCACGCCCCTGCAGATCTTCCTCGACGAAGCCGATCAGTGCTGGCAACGGGCGACGGCCTGGCGGATTCTCTTCGAGCACGGCTATCGCCTGACCGATCGGACGGTGGAAATCCGCGCGACCCTGGGCCAGCGCTTCTTCGTCCAGTCGCTTGGTGTCGCGCGCAAGGACTGGCTGTCGCTGCGGGATCCGCCCGCCGCGTGGGTCGCGCACCTCGAGCGCACGCGCGCACAAGTGGTGGTGGCCTGTGCCACGACCTTGGCCGCCTTGGCCGAGGCGGCGTCGGCCGGTGGTGCGCGCCCCAGGCCCCGCTTGGCGTTCTCCGACAGCGAGCCTTTGACCCCGCCGCTGCGCAAGTCCATCCAGCAAGGGCTGGGTTGCGACCCCATCGACGTTTTCGGGCTGGTCGAGCTGTCCAACTTCGCCTGGCAGTGCGAGCAACGCCAGGGATTCCATGTCAGCGCGGACAGCCACCTCGTCGAGATCGACCCCGAGCGCGCCACCCTGATCGTCACGGATCTGGGGATGACGGGCATGCCCATCGTTCGCTACGACACCGGCGACACCGCCGAGATCGAGAGCGAACCGTGTCCCTGCGGGCGCACCTTGCCGCGTCTGCGCGCCATCCACGGCCGGGCCATCGAGTCGGTCGTGCTGGCGTCCGGCCAGCGCTTGTTCTGGCCTTTCTTTCATGAAGTGCTGGGCGCATTTGCCGAAATCCGACAATGGCGTGTCCTGGCGCTGCCCGGCCACACGCCGCGCGTGCAGCTGGCCGCCGCGTCCACCATCGTCCCCCACGTCCGCCGCACGCTGGCCGCGGCCGCGCCCGAGCTCTCGGACTGGGAGATCGAGACCCTGCCGGAGATCCCGTGGCGGCCGGGCGAGAAGCTGCGTTTGGTGGTGACTGGGCCTTGACCGACGCGTGGCGAACCTGGTGCCTTCTTCGCCGGCTGCGCACCGGGACGCGCGCGGCTCCCGCGGCGCTCCTCGACGCGCAGAACGAGTTGCTCAAGCGCGCGGTGGCGCACGCGGCGAGGCACGTGCCCTTCTACCGCCGCTATTGGCCCGAGCACGGCTTCGCGGCGACGGGGTTTCGCGGCTTGGCCGACCTGGAGCGCATCCCCATCGTGGACAGCCGCACCATGAAGGAAGCTGCGCGCAGCGGCGAGTTGCTCGCCGATGGTCTTCGCAGCGCGGCTCTCACCTACCTCGACAGCAGCGGCTCGTCGGGCTCCGTCACTCGTATCTGGAAGGGCCCCGAAGAGGAGCGCGTTCGCCGCGCGGTGGGGCTGCGCATCTGGCTCGAGCACGGCTTCCGCTGGCAAGACGTCACCGCTCAGTTCCAGATCCGGCCCGGCCCGCACCTCTTCCTGCAGCGATTGGGCGTCTCGCGCAAGACCTGGATCACGACGGCACAGCCCCTTGCGCACCAGCGCGCGCAGTTCCTGGCCGCCCGCGCGCGCGTGGTCGCCGGCACCCCCACCGCCCTGCGCGCCATCTGCGGCGCCTTGCGCGCGGCGGACGCCCGACCCGCGCGGCCGCGCGTGGTGTTCGCGGCAGGCGAGATCCTAGACGCGGCCACGCGCCGGCTGGTGCGAGAGACGCTCGGCTGCGAGCCGGTGGCCATCTACGGACAGACCGAGGTGGGCTATGTGGCGTGGCAGTGCGAGCGCCGCCAGGATTTCCACATCAACGCCGATACCCATCTGGTCGAAACCCGTGGGCCGGACGGTCCCGCCGCGCCGGGGAAGCTCGGCCGGGTGGTGATCACGGACCTGCGCTGCCGGACCATGCCGTTCCTACGCTACGACACCGGCGATCTCGCCATCGCGGCCCAAGGCGTTTGTCCGTGCGGACGCACCTTGCCCACGCTGGCGACCTTCGAAGGCCGCCTGAGCGGGGCGCTCGTCCTCGACTCCGGCGCCATCCTCACTCCCCGTCGCCTTCTCGATGCGCTGGCCGACGCCCTGCCGCCCGAGAGCTATCGCATCGAGCAGAAAACGCCGCACGCCTTTCGCATGGTCTTCTTGGAAAACGTGGACGAGGGCCGGCGCGCCGCCGCGCTGGCCATCTTGCGCGAGCTCTTGGGCACGGCGACGATCCACACGGCCAGCAGCGCAGGCTGGGCCGCGGACGGCACCGGCAAGACCCACGCGGTGGCGGGCCCGGCGTGGCCGAGCGCAGGCAATCCGTGCTGACCGGGGTGCGGCCGTGACCTTGTACGATGCTCTGTACGCCTACGTGCCCGAGAGGTTGCAGGGTCCGTTCTGGCGCGCCTACTACGGAGCGACGCCGCACCTGGGTCTGGCCATTCCCGTCACGCGCCTGTGCGGACCGGTGCGGCCGCACGGACGGCCGGGCACTCTCGTGGTGGCGGGACGCGCGGCCTGGCTGCGCCCCTACCTCGCCGACACGTTTTTCCTGTCCGCACCCGCCAGCGAGCCGCTCGCCACCACCACCATCTGGGGCCTGCCGGGCGCACTGCGCGGCCTGGCCCGCGAGGCAGACGCCACGCTGGCGCTGCTCGACAGCATCAACGCACGCTGGAGCCTTGCCCGCGATCATCTGCGCTTGCCGACCTGGGTCGATCTCGGACGTTCGGCAACCGCCAGCCGGGCCGAGATCTTCCGCCGCAACGAAAGCGCCCGGTCCGATCTGCGACACATTCACCGGGCCGGCCTCAAGGCCCGCCTCTCGCGCGATCCGGCCGACCTCGATCGGTACTACGGCGACTACTACGTGCCGACGACACTGAAACGCTACGGCCAGCATGCCTTCGTGCACAGTGCGCATTTCCTGCGCGACCGCTACCGCAACGGCTTCCTGCTCTGGATCGAGAAGGATCGGGAGCCCATCGCGGGATGCCTGGGCGAGGTACGCGCCGGCTTCGTGAAGATGTGGTCGGTCGGGCTGCGTGGTGGGGACCAGCAGTGGGCCAAGCTCGGCGCGTACGGCGCCGTGTACTACTTCCTCGGGCAGCAGGCCCACGACCTCGGTGCGCACGCCGTCGGGTTCGGCGGCTGTCGCCCCTTCCTGAGCGACGGCGTGCTTCGCTACAAACGCAAGTGGGGGGCGACGCTGGCCGGCCGGGCGGCCATGAGCTACGACGATCTCTGCCTGGGCTGGACCCATTTCAATTCCGTGGTCGCGGATCTCCTGGACGCGCTGTCGGTCGTCTTCCTGGAGCGAGGCCGGCTCGCGGCGCTCACCTGCCTCGCGGCCGCCGGCCCGGCCGCGGCACGAGACGCCGAGCGCAGGCGGCACCTGATGTGGACGCCCGGGCTCGGCCGCCTCTACATCGTTGGCGGCCGGGGCTGGGAAGCGAATTCCACTGCCCCGCCCGATTGCGAGCTGCTGCGGCCGGAAGACGTGGGGAGCAGCGCCGTCTGGTGCGCGCGTCTGCGCGGCTGAACGGGCCGGGCCACGCCAGGCCCCGGCTCGCGCCGGGCTCCTCGCTCGGCGCCACCTCGCCGCCGGGATCCTCTCGCGAGAGGGTCGACACGGGGATCTCGGCAGTGGCCGCTCCTGCGCCTGCCCGTTCGCGCTCGCAACGACTTGGGCGAGGCCGGGCGCGCAGCGCCCGGGCGTGGGCGGCAGGGCGTGCAGGGCCGATGTCCCCGAAGGGGAGAACTCCTCCCAGGGTTCCCATCAAGCGCGTGGGGAGCGCCGAGCTTTGCTCGGCGCGGACCATCGCGGGAGGGTTCGGGAACTCCT
>JAFGPX010000054.1 GCA_016935975.1 Deltaproteobacteria bacterium | reverse complement strand
GTTGGGGTTGCCCCAGGTGAGATAAGCTTGCCCGTCATTGTCGATGAACACGCCCGGATCGATGTCGTCGCTGGTGCCTGAGCTGACGAGGCCCTTGTTGAGCGCATCCTTGAAGGGGCCGAAGGGGCTGTCGGCGACAGCGACCGCGATGGTTCGCGTGCCGTTGGTGCTCACGATCGGCGCGTACAGGTAGAACTTGCCGTTCCGCTCGATCACGTGCGGCGCCCAGGCGCCGTTGTCCTGAGCCCACGAGAACGTCTTGTTGGGGGCCTTGGTCCCAGCGACGATCCCGTGGTCGGTCCAGTTGGCCATGTCCGTCGACGTGTACAACAGCCAGTTGTACATGTTGAAGTTGCCGAGTGCGGTGGAGGTGTCCTCGTCGTGACTGGTGTACAGGTACACGGTGTCCTTGTAGACCATCGGCGCCGGATCGGCTGTGTATTTCGTCTGCACAACCGGGTTGTCCGCGAAGCTCACTCCGGTCCAGCATAGCCCGAGCGATATCCACAGCAGGTGTACTAAGTAGTTCCGCTTGATCTTCATTTCCATTCTCCGAATCTCAACTGCGATGATGTGCCACCGACTCGCCCTGTCCGCCGGTCCCTACCGATGGACAGGTGACAGTGGTGGTGACCGTCCTACCCGCGGTGCCAGACAGCTTCCAACAGATGCCGTATCGATCCTGGTAGCGCGAGCAGTCGCGCCCGAGCTTCGACATTTTGCGGGCGTTGCTGGTCTCGTTGTTCACGCTTTCTCGGGGCATGGCTCTTCGTCTCGAAGGAAGGCGGCTTTGGAATGTGAGGGCGGTGACAAGAGACGCCACACAAGTGCCTGTCGGTACGACCGGCTTTGTTGAAGGAAATCTCGTGCTTCGACGCGATCTTTTGCCAACCTGAGCCTCTACGGCTTGACGCTTCTTAGCTTGCCGCGCTGTTTTTCGGCTCTCCTGACATCTTCGTAGAAGCATGAGCGAAGGTGGGCGGTGCTCTTGGAGAGAATCCGCTAGAAGCGCGGTGTTTCGATCGCGGTGGACGCGATCGACTCGTGTGGTCAAGACGAAGGAAATCGAGGCCGTGGACGAGAATGGCGCCGCGCTCGCCGTGATCGCCAAGTCGCGCTTCCTCGAGGTCGTTTCCAGTTGTAGGCCCTGCCGTTGGGGTCCTTGACGACGTGGCCAAGTTGGTGCTCGATGATGTCGGGGCGGAATCCCAGAACCTCGTCGAGCATCGTTCTCGCCATGGCGCGAAAGCCGTGACCACACATGTGCTCCGTGGAGATGCCCATGCTGCGCATGGCCGCCAGGACTGCGTTCTCGCTCATCGGGCGACTTGCACTTCGAGGGCCAGGAAACACGTAGCGCCCACCGCCGGTCAAGGGTTTCAGATTCTTGAGGATGGCGACAGCCTGGGTCGAAACGGGTACGAGGAGTTCGACGGTCGGTTGATTGGGTTTCAGCTTGCTGAGCGTGAAGCACCATTCCGCCTTGTCCAAATCGATGTCACACCATTGGGCACTGCGAAGTTCCCTTGGTCGCACGAATACCAGGGGCGCGAAGCGGAGAGCCGCTCTTACCACCGAGCCGCCCTTGTATCCGTCCAGCATGCGCAGGAGGGCTGCTGCCGGTTCAGGCTTGGTTACGGCGGCGAAGTGCCCCTCTGGCACGGGGGCAGACAGTCCCTGAGAGCAGGAGTTGGGTCGCTCTTGATTCGGCGCGAGGGAAGCGCATAGCGGTAGATCCTTCCGAAGTACGCGCGCACGCGGTGGGCGGTGTCGATCGCGGGTTTGTCGCGATCCTCGGTCACTACCTGCAACTTTGCCAAGACATCGAGGAGGTCTTTCTCGGTCACGTCCGCGATGGGCATGGCTCCAATCTCCGGGAAGACGTGATTCTTGAAGAGCCCGAGAACGCGGGTCTGGTGATTCGGCACCCAATTCCCAGAGAACTTCGCCAGCCATTCGAGTGTCACCACCTCGAAGGTGTTCTTGCTTTTGTCTACCCCAGCAGTCTTTGCCTCCTGCCGCTTTCGACTGGGGTCTTCTCCACCCCTAAGGATCCTCCGCTCTTCCTCCAACCTCTGGCGCGCATCCTTGAGGCTGACCTCGGGATAGACGCCCAAGGAGAGTCGATTCTCCTTGCCCGCGAACCGGTACTTTCAACGCCACCGCTTGCGTCCATCGGGCAGGATCTCCAGGTACATCCCGCCACCGTCGAAGACCTTGTAGGCTTTCGCCCTTGGCTTCAAGGATCGGATCTTCTTGTCAGTGAGCATCATGGGGGCAACTCCATCCAGACGCCCGCGATCCTTGGAAGTTCTCCCCAAAGTTCTCCCCAGAATCTCCAGGCTGTCATGGGTAGACCTTGGAACCCATGGGAGCGATGGTCAACACAAGTCGCTGTAATTTCAGCGTAATTGCATGTGTGATGGGCCTTCCTGGGAACCCATGGGACTGGCTGTATGTAGGCGGGACAGGGATTGAACCTGCGGCCCGGCGCGTGTAAGGCGCCTGCTCTACCACTGAGCTACCCGCCTGTGAGAGGCGGAGAGTGTATGCAGGCCGCGCCTAGAAGGCAAACCCCAGACCGGCACCTTGCGGGAAAGCCGTCAGACTCACCCGCACCCCACTGTCGTCGAGAGGCTGGCCGTAGCCGACGAGGCCGTCGAAGACGCCGTAGATATAGGTCGCGGCCAACACGCCGGTGCTGATCCAGTTGTTCGTAATCTTCATGGCTTGGGCGGTGTCCTCGCGCCCTTTGAAAGTGCTGCCTTCGCCTTGCCATGATCGCAGCAGCAAATCGCTGGTGACGAAGGCGACCAGACCGGCTGCGCCGACGCCGAGGATGATCCACCCCTTGGTGTTGTCGCCGTTCTGGAACTGGCCGACGGGCGGGACGAAGTTCCATATCAGGCGGCGCGGATCCCTCACGCCCTGGCGTCGCAGGTTCTCGAAAAAGGCCACGACCTCGGGCCGCGTGGAGGTCGGGTTGAGGCGCGCCCTGGGATCCCGGCGCAGCAGCTCCTTGAAGGCCGTCTCGGCGCCGGCTTGGCGGTCGGTCAGGAAGAGGCCGATCCCGAGCAGGCGCAAGGCTCGCGTCTGCTGCTCGGGGGTGGCGGGCACCAGGCCCTCGGTCACGGGACGGGCCGCGTCGACCATTTGATTGAGGTCGCCGTACTCGTAGGCGGCGCTGGCGCGGGTCAGCGCCGCGGCAGCGTTCTCCGGCGCAGCCGGGCGAGCCTCTCGCGCGGCCTCCTCGGCCAGCGTTTCCTCCGCGCTGTTCGCCGGGGAGGCTTCGTCCGCGGCCATCGAGACCGATAGCGAGATTCTCAAGAGAGCGAAGGCGAAAACGGTTGGAAGCGAAGCGCGTCGCATGCGGCTGCAATAGCATTGGCGCAGACCTTGCGCCGCTAGTCAATTCCTGGGTGTGCCGGCTCGGCCGCTCCGGCCTATCTCGGGCGCGCAATGGTCAGCCGGCCGCCTTGCTCGGTCACGGTGCGCTCGATGTGGGCGCCGGGGGGCAGGTCGACTTCGCCGGCGAATTGCCTGGGGCTGCTCTTGGTGCGCGAGCAGTAGATCTTGTGTTTCCCCGGCGGCACATTGCGGAACACGGGCATCAGGCTGGCGGCTGGGTGCTCGTCGAGGCTGGGATAGCAGAACCCGCCTTTGGCAAAAAGCGCGATGGTGCCCGGGTGCGGAGGAGCGGTTTCGCGGGCGGGCGGGGGAGCGGGCTCGACGGTCGGCGCAGGGACAACCGGGGGCGGCGTCGGGGCTTCGACCGGCGCTACCGCTGGTGTCTGTGCCGGGGAGAGCGGGCGGCGCCCGCTGCGCGCCCTGGCGGCGCTCTTCGCCACGCGGCGCGGTTCGGTCCCCGTGACTCGCGCGGGTGGCACCGGGGCGGGGGATGATGGCGCGACCTGCGGCGCGGTGGACGGCGGCGCGGTGGAAGGCGGCGCGATGGGCGGCCGTGGCGGTGAGATCTTGGCCGCGGGGGGGATGGCGGGAACGGGCGGCTTGGGGACGAGCAGGGGCTTGGCCAGCCAGAAGACGGCCCCGGCGCAGACCAGAGCGGCCAGCACCATGACGGCGCGGATGGCGTTGCGGCCGGCGGAAAGCCGCTTGAGCAGTCGGTTGGCGCCGGGATGGTCGGGAACGTAGGCCGTGGCATGGCCGATCTCGGCCAGGGCTCGGGCCAGCTGGCCACGCCGCGCGTGCTGGCGCGCGCGCGCCATGGCGGCCTCGGCCACCCTGGGCCGCAACTCGGCGATGGCCGTATCGCGCTCGTCGATGTAGCGGCGCAGCGCCTCGGCTTCGGGAACCAGGCCCGAGGCCTGCGCGAAGGCGCGCAGATCGGCGGCCAGCGCGGCTGCGCTGGGGTAGCGGTCGCCAGGCCGCGCTTTTAGACAGCGCGTGACCATGGCTTCGAAGTCGGGGCCCACGGTGGCCACGATCTGGGAGGGTGGTCGGAAGACGCCGCGCAGAATGGCGGCGATCACCGTGTAGGGATCTTTGCCGGCAAAAGGCACGACGCCGGTCACCATCTCGTAGAGCGTCGTGCCGACCGACCACAGATCCGTGGCCGGCCCCACGTCGTGGCCACGCGCCTGCTCCGGGGACATGTAGGCGGGCGACCCGACCATGGCCCCCGTGGCCGTCATGCTCTCCAGGCCCGTGATGTGGGCCACCCCGAAATCGGTGAGCACCACGCGGCTCGATTTGCCGCTGCTCTCGACCATCACGTTGTCGGGCTTCACGTCGCGGTGGATCACGCCGCGTTCGTGCGCGACGGCCAGGGCTTCGACCAAGGGCAAGGCGATGAGGGCCGCGAATTCCGGCAGGAGGCGGCCGCCCGCCGCCTCTATGAGCTTGCGCAGGGTCGGCCCCTCGATCAGCTCGGCCACGATGTAGCTCGGCTCGGTCTCGGTGGCCTCGACGAAATCGTAGATCTCGACGATGCCGGGGTGGCGGAGCGCGGCCACGGCGTGGGCCTCGCGGTGGAAGCGCTCGGTGGCTCCCCCGCGCGCGGCGTGCGCCATGCCCATGACCTTGAGGGCGACGTCGCGGCCGAGCTGGGGATCGCGCGCGCGGAAAACGGTCGCCATGGCCCCATGCCCGATGGTCGCCAGGATCTGGTAGCGGCCCAGGGTGGCGCCGATCTTGGGGGGCGTGAACGCGCCGCTGGACTGCGTGACCGGCGCGGTCGTTCCAAGCGAGCTAGAACCGACCGGCTGCTCGGCCATGGCTACCTGTTTCCCGGACCGCCCGGCTTGCCGAGCCCGGCTTGCGCCTCGGCGAGCTTCTGCTTGATGACGGCCGAGTTGGGCTCGAACGACTTCGCGAAATTGAAGTTCATGGCGGCGCCCTTGTAGTCCTTGCTGCCCAGGGAGATCATGCCGAGGCGGAAGAACTTCTTGGCCTCTTCGTGCTTGATGCTGTCTTCCGGCCTCTGCGGTCCGCGCGGTTCGCGATCCGTGCTGGTCAGCCGTTTCTTGCCTTCGCCGAGGAGGCGCATGTAGGAGTTGCGCTTCTCCGGGGTGGTGAGCACGCGGTAGCCTTCGCACATACGGGCGTAGATGGTTTCCAGGCGGTCCTTCATCTCGCGGTTGTCGATGCGATGATAGCGGTCGGGGTGCAGGTCGTGGGAAACGCGGTAAAACGCCGCGCGGATCTCCGTCACCGTCGCTCCCGTGTGCAGGCCCAGCAGATCGAAGTACGAGAGCTGGTCCAGCTTGTCCCACATCTGCTCGACGAAACGAGCGAGGTCTTCCTGGCTTCGTCCTGGCATCGCTTTCTAGACCTCGATCTCGGGAAGCAGCGAGCTGTCGATGGGCATTTCGGAGGACTTCTGGCGTTCCACGGCTTCCGCCACCTCGCTGTCGCTCATGCCGCCGCGCACGTTGACCGCGGCTTCGCGCGCCGCCCCCGTGGCGGCATCGCGGGCGCGCACCCGCAAGATGCCATTGGTGTCCACGCGGAAGGTGACCTCGATGGACACGTCGCCTCGCCGCGTGGCGGGAATGCCGGACAGCTCCAGCTCGCCGAGCGGCACGTTCTCGTCGAAGCGGCGCGATTCGCCCTGGCAGACCTGGATGCGCACGGTGGTCTGGTTGTCGGCCGAGGTGGTGAAGACGCGCGTCTGCTCGACGGGAACCGGAACGTTGCGGTCGAGGATGCGCTCGGCGAAGCCGCCGGTGACCGCGATGCCGAGGGCGCGCGGGGTGACGTCGAGCAGGACGGCGTTGTTGGCCAGACTGTCGCCGGCATGGGCCAGGTTTTCCGCCTGGATGGCGGCGCCCCAGGCCACCACCTCGTCGGGGTTGAGGTCGACACGGGGCGCGCGGCCGAAATAGCGCTCCACCTCGGCGCGCACCAGCGGGACGCGCGTGGTGCCGCCGACCATGATGACCTCGTCGATCTGCGACGGCCCCAGTTCCACCGAGGCCAGCACCTCCTGGGTGGTCTGGATGGTGCGCGCCACCAGGCCACGGATCGCCGTCTCGAAAACGTTGCGCGCGATGTGGAAGCGCAGGGCAAGATGCTCGCCGGTGTTGCTGACGGCGATGTTCTTGAGCTCGCCCCGCGCCTCGGAATAGTCCGAGAGATGGCACTTGACCTGCTCGGCGGCGATGAGTAGGCGGGCATGAGCCATCTGCTCGTTGCGTGGATCGATGCCGTGCTCCGCGCGGAACAACTCGGCCAGGATGTTGAGCAGGGTGGTGTCCATGTCGTCCCCGCCTAGGAACGAGTCGCCGCCGGTGGCGAGCACTTCGAAGACGTCGCCTTCGACCTGCAGGACCGTGACGTCGAAGGTGCCGCCGCCGAAGTCGAAAACCGCGATCCGCTGCGACATGTTCTGACCGAGGCCGTAGGCCAGGGCCGCGGCCGTGGGCTCGTTGAGCACGCGCAGAACGTCCAGGCCCGCGATGCGCCCGGCATCGATGGTGGCGCGGCGCTGGGCGTCGTTGAAGTTGGCCGGCACCGTGATCACCGCGCCGGTCACGGTGTCGCCCAGGTAGAGCTCGGCGCACTGCCGCAGGTAGCCGAGCAGCAGGCCGGAAACCTCGGGAATGGTGTAGGTGCGATCCGGCCCCACGAAGACGGCTTGCTCGTTGTTGCCCTCGCGCAGATCGTAGGGCAGGCGAGTCATGGCCTTCTGGACTTCCTTGGAACGAAAGGAAAGCCCGATGAGGCGCTTGCCCGAGAAGACGGTGTTCTTGGGATCGACGATGCGGCGAGCCACCGCCTCGCGCGAGAAGTACTTGAGCCCTTCGGGCGAGAAGGAAACCACGGAGGGATGCAGGTACCCCCCGTGCGCGGCTGGCACGACGATGACCTGGCCGTCTCGTACGGTGGCGACCACCGAATTCGTGGTTCCGAGATCGATGCCAATGACGGACATGTTCGGGTTCGCAAGCCTACGTCAAGAAAGGACAAAGAGCATGATACCTCATCGGCCGCGGGGATCGCGAAATGGAACTAGCGGCGATCCTTGGCCACGACGATCCCCAGGGCGATGGTCGTCCCCAGCGCGGCGCCCACCGCCGTGGCGAGCGGCCAGTGCTGGCGCAGCCAGCCCGGGGTGTCCTGGGAGATCTCGGGAGCGCCCTCGGGTGCGGCGCGGGCCGGAGGCGGGGCGAGCGACAGGGGAATCCGCGGTTTGCCGTCGGCGCCGGCGCTACGGCGCGCGAGAGAGGTCCGGCTAGCCATCTCATCGAGGCGCAACACGGCGGCCGCGAGATCGGGCGAGTCGGTTTTCGCCGCCAAGGCGACCGCGGTGGAAGCGCGCAAAGCACCGCTCGCGGCATCGACAAGGCGCAGGTCAATCTCGACCTTGTCCCCCAAATGAAGCTGTCCGACCAGAGCGAAAGCCGCACCCCTGGCTTGCGCCAGAGTGGCGGCGGTCGCGGCATCGAGGACGAGCAGCGGTGTCCCCGGCACATCGATGCTGCTTTCGCCTACCGCGAGGTTGAGGGTGGTGGACCACGGCAGATGCCCTGGTTCCTCGACCAGGACGAAGTGCTCGCCGGCGGCCAGGCCAAAGACGGTGGCGGGCGAGGGCTGGAAGTCCTTGCCGTCGATGGCAACCTTGGCGCGGGCGCGCGTACGGACCGTCAAGCCGACCTGCGGCCGGCTGGCGACCAGTGACTTGGCCATCTGCCAGCTCGCCTCGGTCAAGGGTTGGTCGGCGGCCGCATCGAGGCTCGCGCCCCCGCCCAGCACGGCGGCGCGCAGATAGGCGGTCTTGGCCTCGGGCGGGGCAATCTCCGTGAAGGGCTCGGAGTATGTCGCGCCGCTGGCGAGCTGAACGGCCATGGCCTGGTGGAAGAAGAGGCTGGCCGCCTGGCCGGGGCCGAGACCCGCGCCGCCCGTGGCCAGGGCCTGTGTGGCCGCTTCACTGAGCAGCCTCGCAGCCTTGTCGAAGGCCGCGGCGCGCAGGGCGGCCATGCCTTGGGCCAGGAAATCTGCGGCCGGCGTCGTGGGCGGTGGCGGAATCGCGACAGTCTCGGGCGCGCCCAGCCCGCGCTTGGCGAGCGCGGCCCCGAACTGCGCGCGCGCCGGCTCGTCCCACTCCGCACCCGGGGTCATGGCCCAGACGGGATGCGCGACGGGTTGGGCAAGGGCGGGCGTGGAGATGGCAACGGCGGCAAGGAAGTAGACAGGCCGGGCGAGCATGCAGCCAATCTATGCCCGCGCCCGGGATGGGGCCAAGAAAAGCTACGCCTGCATCGCCGCTCGCGCGATGTTCCCGATCTCGTCGTCGGTGAGCCACTTCTTCTTGTCGCACACCGCGATAATCCGGTGGTAGATGGCGTCGAGCTGCTCGGCCGTCGGCCGAAAGCCCAGGTGCGTGCACCGATCGGCGATGGCGTGGCGGCCGCTGTGCTTGCCCACCACGAGTTGGCTGGAAGGTACACCGACCGACCTGGGATCCATGATCTCGTAGGTCGTGCGCTCCTTGAGGTAGCCGTCCTGGTGGATGCCGGCCTCGTGGGCGAAGGCGTTCCTGCCCACGATGGCCTTGTTGGGTTGCACGCCGACGCCGATGATCTCGGTCAGAAGCTGGCTGGCGGGGAAGAGCTCTTCGGTCTTGATGCCGGTGACGAAAGGCAGGATGTCGTTGCGCACCTTGAGCGCCATGACGAACTCCTCGAGCGAGCAGTTGCCGGCGCGCTCGCCGATGCCGTTGACGGTACACTCGACCTGGCGCACGCCGGCCTGCACGGCGGCGATGGAGTTGGCCACCGACAGGCCTAGGTCGTTGTGGCAGTGCACGCTGACCTCGGCCTTGCCGTCGAGAGCGCGCACCACGGTGCCGACCAGGTAGCCGTACTCGGCCGGGATCGAGTAGCCGACGGTGTCGGGCAGGTTCACGATGCGGGCGCCGGCGTCGACCACGGCGCGCGCGAACTTGACCAGGATGTCGGGCGCGGTGCGGGTGGCGTCCTCGGCCGAGAACTCGACCTCGTCGACGAAACGGCGGGCGAACTCGACCGACTTGACGGCCGTCTCCAGGGCTTTGTCCTCGGTCATCTTCAGCTTGTGCTTGAGGTGAATGGGGCTGGTTGCGATGAAGGTGTGGATGCGGGGGCGCTTGGCTCGCTCCAGCGCCTTGGCGGCGCGCTCGATGTCGCCGGTGTGGCAGCGAGCCAGCGCCGCCACCGTGACCTGCGCGTACTCGCGGCCGATGGCGTCGACAGCATCGAAATCGCCTTGCGAGGCCATGGGGAAGCCCGCCTCCATCACGTCCACGTTCAGCTCGACGAGCTTGCGCGCCATCCGCACCTTCTCTGGGACGTTCATGCTGCATCCACACGACTGCTCGCCGTCGCGCAGGGTGGTATCGAAGACGTGGACGCGGTTGCTCATACTGCTCGATCTCCTTTCGTGGGGTGTCAAGGTAGCGCGGATCGCGCGATTTGGCGAATTTATTCTTTTGGCATTTACTATAACTGCTAATTATTCTATTGTCCGCGTTAATACCTGGCACGGAGGTCGACCATGGATCTACCCACTCTCGCCGTATTCCGCACCGTGGCCGCAGAGAAGAGCTTCTCGCGGGCGGCGGTCAAGCTGGCACGTACCCAACCCGCGGTGTCGCTGGCCGTGCAACGCCTGGAGCATGCGCTGGGCGAGCCGCTCATCGATCGCAGCGGCCGCCATCTTCGTCTGACGGACGCCGGCCAGATCGTTTTCGACCATGCTCGTCGTTTCGAGAATCTGCGCGCCGCGCTCTTGCAGGCACTGGCCGAGCTGCGCGACAAGGCCACCGGCCGGCTGCTCATCGGCGCCAACGAGTCGGCCACGCTCTACCTGCTACCGCTCCTCAGCCACTATCGCCGACGCTATCCGCGCGTGAAGGTGCAGGTGCGCCGCTGCCAGTCGAGCAAGATACCGACCGAGATCCTGGAAGGCGACCTCGAGCTTGGCGTCATCAGCTACGACCCGAACGATGGCCGGCTTGCCTCGCGTATCATCTACACGGATCACTTGGCGTGTGTGGTGTCGCCCAGGCACCGGCTGGCGCGGCGGCGCAGCGTCTCCATCACCGACCTGGGCATGGAGACGTTCATTGGTCACATCGTGATCTCGCCCTACAAGGAGGTCGTCATGCGCGAGTTCGAGCGCTTCAAGGTGCCGCTCAACCGGGATCTGGAGATGCCCACCGTCGAAGCCATCCGCAAGATGGTCCAGCGCAACGAGGGCATATCCTTCCTGCCGCGCATGTGCGTCGAGGAGGAGATCGCGCAGGGCACCTTGCGCGAGATCCAGGTCAAGGGCCTGCAGGCCGAGCGCAAGATACGCCTGGTGCATCCGGCAGGCCGCACCTTGTCGCATGCCGCGCGCGCCTTCCTGGCGCTTCTGTAGCCCCGATGCCGGTCACCGGAGGAATCATCAACAGGGAGAAACAGAGAAACGCAGCCGGAGCGTTCGCGATCCCTCTGCTCCTCCGTTCCTCCCTGTTCTTCCCTTAGCTGACTGACGTGGAGGCTAGCAGCCCGTGGTGAAAGTGCCGGGAATGGCTTCGCTCATGCGGCTGCCTGAGCGAGCCAAAGGACGGGCGATTGGACAGATG
>JAFGPX010000053.1 GCA_016935975.1 Deltaproteobacteria bacterium | reverse complement strand
CAACCAGCGCGACCAGCGCAAAAGCGACGCCGCCAGCCAGATGGCCCACAAGAGCATGGCCAGCCGATACACGAGAAGCGGCACCGACAACACCCGAGGCCGCGCCAGCACCGCGCCGCTGCGATCCCGAGCCGGCTGGGGTACCATGACGGCATGGAGAAGCCCTTCCTTCCGGGCGACGTTTCCCTGGCGGTGATGGAGGCGATTCCTCAAGGCGTCACCATCACGGTGACGGCGACGCGAACCATCGTCTATGCGAACCCTGCGGCGTGCGCTATGTTCGGATACTCGAAGTCCGAATTCGAGGGCCGGAGTCTGCTCGACATCCACCCGTTCGACGTGGCGCTGATCGTCGCGGACATGTTCAAGGACCGCAGCACGGGACCGTTCACCTCCGCGCCCAGGATTCCCTGCCTGCGCAAGGACGGAACGTCCTTCCTGGCGGACGTGAGCGGAGCCCGGATGGTGATCGACGGAACCCACTGCATGGTGGGCTTCTTCGTCGACCGCGGGCAGTCGGAAGGCGAGCAGGTGCTGCGGCTAGGCGTCGGTGATGCCCTCCGGGAGCACCGGGAGATCGCGTCGAAGGTGTTCAACACCAGCCCCAGCGCCATCGCCATCTCCCGGATATCCGACGGGGTGTATCTCGACGTCAACCCCGCTTTCACGGAACAGACCGGATACACCCGGGACGAGGCGGTGGGCAAGGCGGGATTGCCCGGCGGTCTCGGATTGTGGACGACGCGGGAAGACCGACAGCGACTCGTGCGGGCCTTGGAGGACAACCCGAGCATCGCCCGCATCGAAGCGCAGTTTCGCCACAAGGACGGGCATCTCTTCTACGCCGTGATGCACGCCCGCTCCATGGTCCTCAACGAGCCCTGCCTCTTGACCATCACCAACGACGTTTCCGACATTAAGCAGGCGCAGATGGCCCTGTTCGCCGAGAAAGAACGGCTCGCGGTGACTCTGCATAGCATCGGGGATGCCGTGATCACCACGGACACGGAGCGGCGGGTCCGCCTGATGAACGCCGTGGCCGAGCAGCTCACCGGATGGCGCCAGGATGAATCGCTGGGCCAGCCGTTGGAGTGCGTCTTTCACACCGTCCACGAGATCACCGGCCAGACCTGCGAGAGCCCGGTCGCCAAGGTGCTCGCATCGGGCGCGGTTGTCGAGCTCGGCAACAACCTCGCGCTGGTGGCACGAGACGGATCTCGCCGGCCCATCGCGGATAGCGCAGCGCCGATCCGGGACGCTGCCGGGACCATTCTGGGGGCGGTGCTCGTGTTCCGTGACACAACCGAGTCCAGGAAGGCGCACGCCCTCCTGCGCCAGAGCGAGGAGAAGTTCCGGACCATCATCGAGCAGAATACGGACGGAATCGCTCTCTTGGACGAGTTCGGCACCGTCATCGAGTGGAATCCCGCATTGGCGCGCATCTCGGGCATCCCTGGCGACCAGGCCATCGGCAAACCGGTGTGGGAGACGGATCTCCTGCGCCAGCCAGCGATGGCGGAAGACGCGCAAGACGCGACGGCGCTTCGGGAGATCTTCGCCGGCGGACTGTCGCGCGACGACTCTCCCCTGTTCTTTCGCAACCAGGAAGTATCCGCCACCCGCGACGGCGAAGAGGTCTTCCTGCATCGGACGATCTTTCCCATCAAGACCGAACGAGGATTCCGGCTTGGCTGCATCATCCGGGACATCACCCAGCAGAAGAAAGCCAGTGCGACCCTGCAGAAGGCCGACAAGCTCCAGTCGCTCGGCGTGTTGGCCGGCGGCATCGCCCACGACTTCAACAATCTGCTGGGCGCGATCTTCGGCAATATCGAGCTCGCCTGCATGGCATCCCGGGAGGCCGAGGTCATACGCTCCCTCAAGGCGTCCATGGCCACCATGGGCCGCGCGCGCGCCCTCACCCAGCAACTCTTGACCTTCGCCAAGGGAGGCGTGCCGATCAAGCGGGTGCAACCGCTGTTTCCGTTCGTCAGAATGGCCGCGGAGTTCGCGTTGAGCGGATCGAATGTCGCGTGCCGCTTCGCAGTCGCCCCTTCCCTGTGGAGCTGCGATTTCGACGAGCATCAGATCGGCCAGGTGGTCGACAACATCGTCATCAACGCAATCCAAGCCATGCCCCGGGGCGGCTGCTTGGAGATCTCCGCCGAGAATGTCGTTGTCGCTGATGACGAGTCCTCGTCCTTGTTGCCGGGCAACTACGTCCGCATCTCGTTTGCCGACCAAGGACCGGGAATCCCTTCTGCCATATCGTCCCGCATCTTCGACCCGTTCTTCACTACCAAGCCTGGGGGGAGTGGGCTCGGTCTGTCGACCTGCTACTCGATTCTGCGCCAACACGACGGCCACATCTCCGCGGCGTCCGAGCCGGGCCGAGGAAGCACGTTCCACGTGTGGCTGCCCGCAGCGGAAGGAGCAGTCTTGCTGGACAGGCGATCGAGCGAGCATCCTCAACCAGGCTCGGGGACCGTCTTGGTAATGGACGACGATCAGGCAGTCCGGGACACCATCCGGAGAGTGCTCGAATACTTGGGCTATTCCTGCCGGACCGTCCCGAGCGGCCAGGAAGCGCTGCGTGAGTACCGGCGGTTCAGAGAGGAGGGAGGACAGTGGCGCGCCATCATCTGCGACTTGACCATACCGGGCGGCATGAGCGGCCAGGTCTTCGTGAGCGAGCTCCGAAAGATGGACCAGGAGGTGCCGATCATCGTCTCCAGCGGCTACGCGGAAGATCCGATCCTGGCTGATCCGAAGCGCTACGGGTTCGATGACAGTCTGCCCAAGCCGTATACCGCGTCGCAGTTGGCTCAGGCGCTGGCGCGCAACCTGCAGCACGTGCCGACATCGTGAGCGGGGACTCGGCGGGCGCGGTCTGCGGTGCGGGGGCGCGCCCGCGGGAACAACGGAATACTCGGCGACGTCGACTTCAATCTCAAGCGCGAAGTCACGCGCTAGCCCGCGACGAGCCGAGGGACCGCCTTCCCGAGTCTCGCCTCTCCCCTCCCCGCCCATGAGGGACAGACCCTAGAGACACAGCAGTTGGCAAATGCCGAGTGATATTCGGCACGGACTCCATTGACGCGACTTGCGCTTGACCCGGGAACCTCACGGTTGCGGCTCTCTCCGCCCGTTACGCTCGATCACCTGACCCAACTGCGACGCGGTGTACGGCTTGGGCAAGCTGTCGTCGAACCCGTAGCGCTTCGGATCAGCCAGGATCGGATCTTCCGCGTAGCCGCTGGAGACGATGATCGGCACCTCTCGGTCCAACTTCCGGATCCTGCTCACCAGGGCTTCTCCGCTCATGCCGCCTCGTACGGTCAAGTCACAGACGATGGCGCGCCAGCATCCTCCCTCTTCCTGGAACAGCCGGTACGCGCGCAGCGCCTCATGGCCATCCCGGGCGGTCCGGCAGGAATACCCCATACGCTCGAGCAAGCTCCGGGCAATGTCCCGGATCGTCGGGTCATCATCCATCACCAAGATGGTACCCGAACCTCGGTGCGGATGTTCCTTCGAGTCGGTCTGGCCCGCGGGTGTTTCTTCCGATGCGGGCAGCCACGCATGAAACACGCTCCCTTGGCCGGGCTCGGATTCCACCGCGATGAAGCCCGCGTGTTGTCGGAGAATGGAGTAGCAGGTCGCCAGACCGAGCCCGCTTCCTCCTGGCTTGGTGGTGAAGAATGGGTCGAAGATCCGGGCCGAGACGGCCGAGGGGATTCCCGGTCCTTGGTCGGCAAACGAGATACGGACGTACTTGCCCGGCGTCAAGGACGGGGACTCATCATCAGCGACGACGACGTTTTCGGCGGAAACGGTCAGGCATCCGCCCTGGGGCATGGCCTGGACTGCGTTGAGGACGATGTTGTCGACCACCTGGCCTATCTGATGCTGGTCGTAGCTGCAGTTCCATAGAGAAGGCGCCACCTCGAAGCGGCACGCAACATTCGATCCGCTCGACGCGAACTCCACTGTCCTCCTGACAAACGGAAACAGCGGTCCCACGCGCCTGACCGGTGCGCCTCCCTTGGCGAAGGTCAGGAGCTGCCGGGTGAGGCCGCGCACGCGGTCCATGGCGTCCATCGACGCCTGCAGGTGCGACAGAACCTCGGCATCCCGGGCTTCCGCGCGGGCCAGCTCGACATTGCCGAAGATCCCCATCAGGAGGTTGTTGAAGTCGTGGGCGATGCCGCCCGCCAGCACGCCAAGCGACTCGAGCTTGTCGGCTTTCTGCAAGGCCAGACTGGCTTTTTTCTGTTGCGTGATGTCCCGGATGATCCAGCCGACGCGAAATCCCTGTTCGGTCTTGATGGGAAAAGTCGTCTGCTGGAGAACGATCTCTTCTCCGTCGCGTGCAACGGTCACTTCCTGGTTGCGAAAGAACAGGGAAGAGTCGCTACGCGACAGTCCGCCGGCGAACAGCTCCCGAAGCACTTCCGGACCTTGCGCGTCCCCCGGCATCGCAGCCTGCACCAACAACTGCATCTCCCACACCGGCTTCCCGATGGCCTGGCTGTCAGCGATACCCGAAATACGCTCCAGGGCCGAATTCCACTCGATCACCGTGCCGAACTCGTCCAAGAGCGCAACTCCGTCCGCATTCTGCTCGATGAGCGCTCGGAACTTCTCCTCGCTCTGGCGCAACACCGTTTGCGCCCTTCTGGCCTGTGTCGTATCGCGGAATACGAGCACGACCCCCAGGATGTTCCCGGTGGCGTCTCGGATCGGTGCCCCACTGTCCGCGATCACCCGCTGAGCTCCATCACGCCCGACAAGAACGATGTTGTTGCCGAGCTCGACGACGGAGCCGGATGCGAGCACCTTGCTGACGGGACTTTCGCAGGAATCGCCGGTGGTTTCGTCGACCGTGCGGAAGACGTGCGCCAGCGGCTGGCCCAGCGATTCGTCCTGACTCCATCCCGTGAGCTGCTCAGCAACCTGGTTCATGAGCCGGACGCGGCCGGCCGTATCCGTGGTGATGACGGCATCTCCGATGCTGTGAAGGGTTACCGCGAGCCGTTCCTTTTCCGCGAACAGGGCCAGCTCCGCCTGCTTCATGTCGGAGATGTCGCTGACGATGGCCAACACGCAGGGCTCGTTGAGGGTCATGGAACGGGCGTGCAATACGCCATGAAAGAAGCCTCCATCCTTTCGGCGAAATCGCGCATCGATCCGGGCGGTGCCCTGGTTCGCCTCCAACTCCCGCCCCAGCCGTTTCTGGTCTTCCGGGGTCGTCCACAATCCGAAACTGCCGGGCAATCCCGTCTTGCCCAACACCTCGTCCCGAGAATAGCCGGTCAGCTCCGTGAAACCGGGGTTGACGTCCAGGAACACGCCATCGGACATCCGGGCGATGACGATTGCGCTCGGGCTGGTGTTGAACACCTTCGAGGCGATCTCGCGGTGCTCGCGTAGTGCCTCGTCGATCCCTAGATGGAGCGCCGCTTCGCCCTCGGGAGGCTCGGTGCGCTCGGCGAAGAAAGCCACCCCATAGTGGGTGCCGCCGATCACCATCCGTAGTGCGCTGACTTCCGCCAGGAACGAGGTCCCGTCCTTGCGCAGGCAGGGAATTCGGGGGGCAGCGGTGAGCGGCCCCGTAGCACGGTCCTCGTGCAGCCCGACCACGACAAGCGCTACGTCGAACGGGTGGATGTCGAACCAGGTTCGGCCCTCGAGTTCGGATTTCGTCGGGTAGCCGAACATGGCGCAAGCCGCGGGGTTCGCGTAGACGATGGTCCGCGTCTCCGTGTCCGTGATGGTAACGGCTTGAGGAATCCCTTCGATGATGTCCAGGAAGACGTCACCGGGAAAATGCGGCTTCTCCATGTATCCTCCTCATCGGCTCAGCAACTCGATCGAGGGCAAACCACCCAGCGGTGCCCCAACATCTGCGCCCCGGATTTTCACATGGCTCCGAGACGACAGAAAAGCAAAAGCACCTTGGACAGCGAGGTGCAGATGCGACAGCGCCGATCTCGGCACGGACTGCGCTCCTGCCGGATCCCCTCCACCGTATTCTGGAAAGACGCGGCGCCGAAGTAGACGCGCTGGCTTTCCCTCGTATGCAAGGTTCCCATGACGAGACGAGGATGAAACAACCAGGAAGACAGCGGATGAGCGCAGCCAGGATCGGAGAGACCTCGGCGCCCCTGTGCGGTGGCGGGCCGATCCGGCCCGAAGAGCCCGCGAGTCCAGAGCGAGGCGACTCCCGACGACACACATTCATGCGAATAGCCCCTTCGGAGCAACCCGCGAAGAGTAGGGCGATTCCTCGTCGAAGCGCGCCGTCGTCTCGTCCGCTGTCTTGCTGGCCGACCACCGGGCCTCCCCGGATCCGGAAGAAGATGCTGATGATCCTCTCTTGACCGGGGCCCGTTCCACAGTAGGAGCGCAACGGTGGGAGTTACTCGGGTCTGACGAGGGCGTCTGGAACGCACCGGGCAGTCTACCCCATCCCACCCTGGTCAACGCGCCGTCAGGTCGGGCAGCAAGTCTCCATACTCACCACCAGACTGCCCCGGCGGTCCGGCGTTCGCGATCTGGACCGCGGCCAACCTCGTACCACGCGCCATCCACCACCACCGCTGGTATCGCGAGCGGTTCGCCGACTACCCGGCCTGTGGCGAGAGCTACGCGCCGCCGCCCGCCGCCGGAGGCCGCGGCCTTGATCGCCGCCGCCATGAAGCCCGTCACCGGCGTGGGCGCGCCCTCGTAGGCGTCGGGCAGCCACATGTGAAACGGCACGGCCGCCACCTTGAAAAGCAAGGCCGCCAGGATCAGCAGCACGCCGACGGTAAAGAGGGGGTTCTGCCCCGCCTGCGCGGCTCGGCCCGCGATCCCCGGCAGCGACAACTCGCCCCCCGTGGTGCCGTAGATCAGAGCCATGCCGTACACGAAGCACCCGGTGGCCAGCGCCCCCATCAAGAAGTACTTGAGCGCGCCCTCGGCCCCCGCGGCGCTGCGCGGCCGGCAGGCCACGAGCGCGTAGGCGGCCAGCGACATGGACGCGTCAATCGGCTCGCCGTCCCGTCGCCACCGATACACGGACGTCGACACGCAAGGCCGGCGAGCGACGCGGAAGATGGGCTCAACTGATGCGGCGGCCACGGAGACGGGACGCGCAGGGGTAGCCTTTCGCGATGCAAGGCTGGAATCGGCGACACGCTGGCACGGGCTAGCCTAGCGACGCACCTTGGCCGCCCGGGTTCCTGCGGAATGGGCTTTGCCAACGACCTTGCGCTGAAGGTTCACCGACCGCTTGAGTCTCCCTTCGCTCCGTCGGGTCGACTTGCGTGAGGGTTTGCCGGTCGCAGAGTCCTCGAGGTACGCACCCCCCTTCCTGCGGGCGCGCTTCGACATATTCCTGCTGGCCGTGCTTCCACTTCCCACCTTGCGGTCGGTCGCGCTGACACCAGGTCTGGACGTGTCCACCGGCACGTCCTTGCGCTGCCGCCGGGGCTGCTTGGGCTTCGGGGGCTTCGCCTCTCGCTGCTGCTGGGCTCGAAAGCTCTGTGCCTTGGTTGCCATGGATTCAACCATACCCGACGGCGAGGCCCCTTCAACCTGGGTTTCGCGCCTGTTGGCGATCATTCCCGTCGAGAAATCGTCGCAGATGTGCAGAAAGTACTTGAAAACATGGCCTGGCGCGAGCATCCGTGTTCGTTATCATGCAAACGCAGTCACCCACGCCAGGCACCAAGAAGGCGCGTCGAGATTCGCTCGGAGGCAAGCGCGGAGATGGAAATCGCCGCAGCTGCCGCATTCGTCGCCCGGACCCGCGCAAGCTTCACATCGGGCGGCCTCACCCTGGGCTGACCGGGTTCGGCGGCCTTGCCGGCTTCGGCGTCTTCGTGCGCGAGATCGGGGTCGACGCCAAGCTGCGCGACCTGTTCTTCCGCCCCAAGGCCGGGTTCATGGGCCAGTCGCCGCATTTCCGTTCCCGCTTGAACACGGCGACATTACTTACGTCGGCCAGCCCGGCCCGCCGCGCGTACCACGCCACGGCGCGCAGTGAGCCGTTGCTGGCCGCCCGGCCAAGGAGCAGCCGTAGTAGCCGTTACGGATCGGACAGGCTTCTTTGGGCTATCTTGATGGCCCTCTTGTCGTAGGCAGCCTGCTCCCAGCCGGCAGGCAGGTGTTGCCGTATGCGGTACCACTCTTGGTCGACTTGGTAGTAGGGCATGTCGACCTGTAGCCCCTTCCGAGAGCAAGAGCAAAAGGTGGTTAGCACCTATGGGGAGGTCGCCCTTCCCCAGACCCGGACTTGGCCCGGGCATCACTTCTGCGACACAAGGGTACAACTATGGCTAGACGCCTCATGTGGCATCCCGCCACAAGTGAGCCTGCTCTCCTGCCTAACGGCACATTCCCCTCATTCTGCCGAGATCCGCTCGTGGATGTCCGAGTCATTCGTGGACTCCGCGTGAGCAGGGGCACGGCACGCAGATTGCTTTATTGCTCGCTTGAAAGAGAGAGGAGAAGAGGCATGAGCTGCGCATCGCAAATCATGGGACTTCCCGTCATTTCCCAGGCAGAGGCGAGCCGACTCGGAGTGATTTCGGCCATCTACCTCGACACCGCCCAGAGACGCGTCGCTGCATTTGGAATATCCACCCGTAGAGTGGGAGGGAAGGACATGTTCGTTCCCATCTCGGAGGTGCTTCGCGTCGGCCGGGACGTCGTGTTGATCTCGGGCGAAGCGGCGGCCCGAGAGCCGACAGACAGCACACCGCCACCCGGCAGACGCACCAAGGACCTGCAGGGTGTCAGGGTCACCACCATGGAGGGGCGCCACCTTGGCACCGTCGAGGATTTCTGCTTTTCCACCGACTGGGTGATCGCAGAGGTGGCACTCTCAAACCACAAAGTGCTTTTCGTCGCACCTGCGAGCCTGACCATAGCAGACGAGATCCTGGTGCCAGCGGACGCCGACGATAGGATCCGAGAAGACGAATACCACTTGGACGCAAGGGGACGCTCCTTTGCCCGCGCGGCGCTCAGGGACACCACGCGAATGCTGAAACGCGCATGGAGTTGGCGCGGCAGCGGCAAGGCAGACGACCTTCACGATGGCAGGCATGAGCCCAGGTGATGCTCCGTGCTCACAACGGGCGCTCGTCGGTTTGGCCAGTGTGGGGTGGCAACTCGACGCAACAGTAATGTGAAGTCGCCCCCCACCAGATTCCGATCAGTTGGCAGCGCCCCGCGGCCAACGGGACTGGATGAGCTCCGACATGAGACGATTTCTGGGCATTCGGCGTGATCGCCTCCACCATGGCACATCGCTTGCCCGTCATCAGGGGGAAGAAAGGAGGGAGACATGCTCAGATTGACAGTTGCCGCCGCAGATCACCTCAACACCATACTCACCAGCAAGTCTGCGCCGAAGCGCACGGCCATCCGCATCATCAAGGGAGACTCGGGCCACTTCGAGATCCAGGCAGACGTGCCCAAGATGGGTGACATCAGTTTCGAGCACGAGGGCAGGACGGTCCTCGTCATCGACAAGAAGGTCTCCGAGTTGCTCGGGGATCGGGTGTTGGATCTCGTCTCTCGACCGGAGGGGACCATCCTGGCCTTGAGCCCGTGAGCGCGGCGGGCAAATAATCAACGCCCAGGACCCTCTCGCGGTGAGGTCCGTCAATGCTTTCGCGAGAGCGGCAGGCGTTCTCGAGGCACTCGTGGCGTGGTAATCTGCCCCTAGAGGCAGAGCGCCACGCTGTATTGCTGTCGAATCTCGCTCTGCCAGGAGTGCGAGCGCTCTGTCCAGGCGTACCCGACCAATGATCTTGATGCCGATGTCGACGATTGGTGCGCGACTACGATGGCCGCACTGGCAGTGAGCCGCTCATCGCCGACCACAAGAGTGGCATGGGGCTTCGCGCAGAAACGCCATGCTTGTCTCACGAGCACCACTCCCAGAAAACAGACACGGGCTGTCAGCCACTTGGATGCTGTCAGCCCGGACGATAGCACGCGCCTCTCCAGGTAGAAACCTGACGCTGCCCCGACTGACTCCTAGCAATGCGCCTTGGCCGCGCTGGCCTTTGCGGAATGGGCTCTGCGAACGATCTCGCGCTGTTGGTTCACAGCCCGTTTCAGTCGTCCTTCGCTCTGACGGGTGGACTTGCGTGAAGGCTCGCCGGTCGCGGAATCCTCGAGGCACGCACCGCCCGTCTTCGCCGCACGCTTCGACACGTTGCTGGTCGCCGTACTCCCGCAGCCCACTCTGCGGTTGGTAGCGCGGATTCCCGGTTTGGACGTGTCAACCGGAACGTCCTTGCGCGGGGGACGGGGCTTCTTTGGCTTGAGGGGCTTCGCCCCGCGCGGTTGCTGGGCTCGGAACAGATGAGCCTCTGTGACCATTGCCTCAACCATACTCGAAGGCAAGTACCCTTCAAGGTCTTCCCAACTCCATGCTGCGTGAGAAGTCATCGCTGGTGCGCCTTCGTTGCGATCTCTCTTTGCGAACGATCGCAGCTGGCGCGAACGCAGAGGAACGGCATGCCCGATGCATAGAGCTATGTCCAAGATGAAGATCAGACGAAGACACAAGACCATCCGAGGGAGACACCGGCTCATGACCGGACGACACTCGGCTCGGACAGCGAGGATACCCGCGGCTCGTCCGGCGAAGGACACCAGTCTGGACCTCGACTGCGTCGGGGATTCTACGCTGGACCAGGATCCATCCTGGGCCATCTCTGACCACGAGCCAGCCCCAAAGCCCGAGCCGGCCGAGGCACGGCCGGACACAGCGGACGACCCTGAGGACAACGACCCCGAGATCGAGACCGAGGAGGACTCCATGGCCGCGCCCGTCGGGGCCGGCAGGTCGGATCAGCCTCTTAGTGCTCTCGCCATGTACTTCCGGGACATGGCTGAACTCTCGATGCTCAAGCCCGAACAGGAGTTCGAAACAGCTCGACACATCGAGCAGCTCGAGCTCGGCCTCTGGAAGGATCTCCTGGGCTACATGCCATGGGCTGCCCATCTCGTGGTCACAGTGGAAACAGCCATGGGCAGGACCTTGCCTGACCTGGCCAGATACCGCGCGCTCTCGGAGCGCGTCTCGCGCAAGGCGACCAGTGCAGATAAGCGCAAGTGGGTCCAGACCATCGTCGGCCTGGCAACTCATCTCAAAGAGCTGGACATCGACCGAGTGTTCGTCGACGCCGCGCTGGTCGAGCTAGAGCGGCTAGGCGCCGCTGGCCGAAGAGGGGAGTCGTTCGAGGGGCAGCCGTTCGGCACGGCAAGCAAGTCCTTTCAAGATTTCGTCGCCCACATCACCCAAGAGTCGAGCCGCATCAAGCGCGCCAAGAACGAGTTCGTCAAGGCCAACCTGCGGTTGGTGGTTTCCATCGCGCGCAGGTTCTGCCGTGGCCGCCTACCTCTGCCGGACGTGATCCAGGAAGGCAACATCGGTCTCATGAAGGCGGTCGAACGCTACGACTATCGCCGTGGCTTCCGGTTCTCGACCTACGCTAGCTGGTGGATCCGCCACGCCATCAGCCGCGCCCTCTCCGACAAGGGGCGTGGCGTGCGTCTGCCGGTGCACATGATCGATGCTTACCACCGCATTGCAAGGTCCGAGCGCGAGTTGCGGTCGAAAGAGGGTCGGTCTGCGACCAGGGAAGAGATCGCCTTGGTGGCGGGCATCGAGGCCGAGAAGCTGGAGAAGATGCGCACCTTCCTCGCCGACGATCCGATTTCGCTGGAATGCTCCGTCTCCCAAGACGATGGTCGCCGCCTTGTCGACATCCTCGTCGATCCGAACGAGGTGCTCAGCTCTCCCGAGCAGATGATGAACGCCGTCGAGACACAACGGGAGATCCTCAAGCTGCTCTCTGTGCTCAAGCCCATCGAGGCGGACATCCTGCGCAAGCGCTTCGGCATCATGCATGAGCACGCGCGCGCACTGAAGGACATCGGATGCGAGTACCATATCTCTCGCGAGCGGGTCCGCCAGCTACAGGAGCAGGCACTCGGGAAGATGCGCAAGGCGATGGAGAAGTGCGGCATACTGTAGGGGTGCAATCCAGCATGCCACCGGCGGTTTGCTCCTTGGGACGAGGACGGAAGAGAAGTGGTACGGCGAGTACGATGGCCCGTGACGGGCTGGCGCGAGACATTGCGAGCGCAAGAAATCCAAGCGCCCTTTCCGCATCGTCGCATCGCATGACGTTCGTCCGATAACGAAGATGACGTCAACTACGTTTCCCAGACCCAGCGTCCTTGGTAGCCTTCACGGGGCGGCCCTTGACCACCTTGCGAGCCGGCTTGGCTTTGAACACCGTCGGCTCTCCGGTGAAGGGGTTGATGCCCTTGCGCGCCTTGGTGGCGGGCTTCTTGATCACGAGCATGCGGACGAGGCCGGGAACGACGAAGACACCGTTCTTCTTCAGCTCGGCCTGACCGATGCGGGCCACGGCCTCGATGATGCCTTTGACGCTCTTGCGGCTGAGATTGTCGGCGTGCTTGTCCACGATGGTCTGGATCAGTGCGGATTTCGAAAGCGGGCCTTTGGGCATTGCGTCTCCTTGATGAGGTTGCTTTGCGCGCATCGCGCGGCAGGCATCCGAGGGACATCCTTGGCCGTCGCACGAACGTCGGCGGGCAGAGAAGGTGGCAGGTATTGCACCGAGCGCCTGGAACAACGCCAAGAAGCTGGCCGAGACCGAGCTCAACGCCAAGGGCACCGAGCTGCACGCTTCCGCCGTGGTCGGCGACACCGTGGGCGATCCCTTCAAGGACACATCCTCGGTGGCCATGAACCCCATCATCAAGTTCACCACCCTGTTCGGCCTGCTCGCGGTCGAGCTGGCGGTCACGCTGCAGAACGGTGGCTTGAAGGGCGCGCTGGCGGCGGCCTTCCTGATGGTGGCCTTCGTCTTCGTGTACCGCTCGTTCTATGGCATGCGCATTCCGGTCGACGCCAAGACCGAGACGAAAGAGTAGGGGCGATTCACAAACCGCTCCGAGAAAGGGCGGAGGGGCTCTGTTCCGCGCTTTCTCCTTTGTGGGGTTCCGGCCCAGGTCAAGGTGGGACTGTCCGAGGAGGTCCTTCATCAGCAAGACGTTGCAGCGGGCGGTTCTCGTCTGCATCCTCGCCAGCCTCGGTTGCGGTGGAGAAGACGGGGATGTTGGAGGCGGCGTGGGCCAGGGGGGCGGCGGCGGGACCGGCGGAACCGGCGGTAGCGCGATGACCGGGGGACGTTCGGGTTCGGGCGGTGCCTCGGCGACTGGGGATAGCTCGGCGGCCGGGAGACGTTCAGGAACGGGAGGCAGCTCGGCGACCGGCGGGTCGGTGGGCGGCGGGGGAACCACGATCGTCGGAGGCAACACGGGGACAGGCGGAGACACCGGCACCGGGGGCAGAAGCGGAGCCGACAGCGGGCCGCGCCTCGACGGCGGGCGCTCCGATGGTGGCGACGACAGCGGCGCTGGCTGCTTGGGCACCGGCGGCGTCTCTGGAGCTGGGGGTGGTCCGGGTACGGGCGGAGGCAGTGGCGGCACGACCGGACCCTCCGCCTGCGGAACCCCGACCCCGGGCCAGGCTCCGTCCGGCGTCACGCCCCTGCGCGCGATCGACGGCTTCGTGACCAAGAACGGCGCGCAGCTCGAGCTGTGCGAGCGCGGGGCGACCGCCGGAGGCGCGCTGCTTCTACCGCTGGCCTACGCGAAACACTGGAGGATCAGGGGCAGCCGCGTGGCCGATCGTCACACACGACGTTCCGCCCCGGTTGCGACCTGACGAAGGCACCGAATTCGCGCCACTTGACGAAGCGTGTTCTTGGCACTCGCAATGCACGGAACAAGAGGGTCAAGGTGCCGCGTCGATCAGGCGGCTGGCACCGGAGCGCTCGAAGCTTCGGTCGCGGTGGCCAGGCGCGAAGGGCGGCGGGCGCCATCCCGTGCTCCCCGAACTTCATCGGGGCGCCCAACCGCGACTCGTAGGGTTCGTCGGGAGCTGGGAAAACCATCTTCCCGGAGAAAGAACATGAGACGCTTGACAATCATTTCGTTCCTGAGCATCGGGCTCGCCGGCCCCGCGATGACCGCGGACAGCCGCACGGCGGCTGCCGCCGAGGACTCATCCCCAGCGCCAGCTCCCTCGGCCGTCACCCACTACGATTTCGAGGACGATCAGGTCGAGGGAGATCTGCAGAGACCGGACGGGGAGCTGATTTCCTCGATCCCGAAGGCGAAGCAGAAGAGCCTGATAGAGATCCGCAGGGACTTCATTCCCGAGATTCTCAAGATGATTGAAGATCTCTAGAAGGCCAAAGGTCTTCTTGCCGCTTGGAGAGCTGCGTGGAGACCGCGACACTCACGGTGTATGTTTGCGTGCAAATAGATGATTCCGCCCGCGGTTTCCACCTTAGGTTATCCGACCCGGCGCGAAGGCAGCGGACGCAAGCCACTCGCATTCGACGACCGGACTAGGCAGGAATCGACGATGGCGAAGACTGGCGCATTCGACGGACATCGCTGCCAGCACGACCGGCGGATCGCCGAGCACGAAAGATGTGGGACCGGGACTTGGGTCGCCTTGCGAGCGCACGAGCCCAGGCTGACGACGAGGGGACGAACATGAAGACCATCGGCCTGATCGGCGGCATGAGCTGGGAGTCTTCCATCGAGTACTATCGGATCATCAACGAGGCGGCCGCGACCCGCCTGGGTGGGTTGCATTCGGCGCAGAGCCTGATGGATTCCGTCGACTTCGCCGAGATCGAGAGCTTGCAGCAACAGGAGAGATGGAGCGAAGCCGCGCAGGCACTGAGATCGGCCGCGCAACGACTGGAACGCGGCGGTGCCGATTGCATCGTCTTGTGCACCAACACCATGCACAAGGTCGCCGACGCGATCCAGACCGCCGTGCGGATTCCGCTGCTGCACATCGCCGACGCCACCGCCCAGGCCATCGGAGCAGCCGGTCTGCGCCACGTGGGCCTGCTGGGAACACGCTTCACGATGGAAGAGGAATCCTACATTCGGCGGCTGACAGAGCGGTACGGTCTGACCGTCCACGTGCCCGACGGGCCGGCTCGGGCCAAGGTTCACCGGATCATCTACGAGGAGCTGGTTCGAGGAAGGATCGAGCCTGCCTCAAAGAAGGAATACCTGGCCATCATCGAGCAGTTGGTCCAGGCCGGAGCCGAGGCGGTCATTCTGGGCTGCACCGAGATCGGGCTACTGGTCAGACCAAGCGACTGCCGCGTTCCCCTCTTCGACACTACCCGGATTCACGCTCTCGCCGCCGCCGAGTACGCGTTGAGCGACTGAGGAACGCCGCGAGGAGCGCCATTTCGGAGGGGCCTTCGGGGAGCGGCCCGAGGCCTTGGAGTTGGCGGCGTGGCCAGCGTGGTGCAACTGCGCGATCGCCCGGGAGCCCCCTGCGTGGATGGCCCGCGCGAGACACGACAAGCCGGCGACCTGGTGGTCGGAGTCGTTACCCAGCAGCCGAACGGACCGCGACCGTGGCGAGGCCGCGCTGGGGTAGACTTTGCCCCGTGGTGCGCCGGGCAGTCTACCCCATCCCACCCTGGTCAACGCGCCGTCAGGTCGGGCAGCAAGTCTCCATACTCACCACCAGGCTGCCCCGGCGGTCTGGCGTTCGCAATCTGGACCGCGGCCAACCTCGTACCACGCGCCATCCACCACCACCGCTGGCACCGCGAGCGGTTCGCCGAGTGCCCGGCCTGTGGCGAGAGCTACGCGCCGCCGCCCGCCGCCGGAGGCGTGACGACTCTGGGCTTGCGCAGCCGACGCCAGAAGCCGTCTTGACCGAAGCACGACCACAACCAGCGCGACCAGCGCAAAAGCGACGCCGCCAGCCAGAT
>JAFGPX010000052.1 GCA_016935975.1 Deltaproteobacteria bacterium | reverse complement strand
GGAGAGGGGCGGCACCGCCTCCTCGCCCATCACCTGGGTCTTCGAGCCCGAAAGCTTCGCCCCCGCCGCCCGTCTAGCCGGCGGCGAACAGCACGCCATCATCACCGACCACCTCGGCACCCCCACCGCCATGCTCGACAGCGCCGGCCAAACGGCGTGGTCCGCCGACATCGGCATCTGGGGCGAGCTGAGGAACGTCGTCGGCGAGAAGCAGGCGTGTCCGTTCCGCTGGCCGGGTCAGTACGAGGACGAGGAGACGGGCCTGTACTACAACCGGTTCCGGTACTACGACCCGGAGAGCGGCGAGTATGTGAGCCAGGATCCGATTGGTCCTCGAGGTGGTCTAGCTCTGCATCGATACGCGGCGGACACCCTCAAGTACTCGGATCCGTTTGGACTCAGCTGCGGAGCGCACAAGGAGCTGACCGATCTAGGCCCCTTGCGCGGCAAGAGTAGGAAGGAAATCGAAGAGACACTGGCGAAGCGCGGCTATAGCGCAGTTCCGGCGCACAGCGGCGGCAAGGTGTGGACCAAGAATCTCCCGGACGGCACCACAGCGGCTGTGCGCGTCGATCCGGCGATGGTGCGGACACCACCAAAGAACTTCGCGGACGAGGTTTCCCATGCCCACAAGGAGATAGTCCCCACTTCGAGCGTCGTGAACGGCAACTACCCACCGGGAGCTGTCACATCGAGGCTGGATGATCTAGGCAATCCCGCAACCGCCCCGAATCAAGTCCACATTCCAATTGTCTGGTAGCTCTCGTGGACCCGTCCTCCCCCCACATGAAGGAACTGGCAGAAGTCGTGCGCAGAGAGCTGCTCGCGGGGGAATCTCCGCGTGCTGCCGCTGCAATCGAAGCAGGGATGGAAGATGGCCTAGTGATCGCTCTAGTTGCACTGCTTGAAGGGGAGATGGGTGACCATCATGAGGGCATGCGCGCGACGATGTCACTGCTAGAGCGAAGCATGGAACGGGCACCCACCGTGGCCTGCCGCCTGATGGCAGCTCTCTACCCCCTGGCAAGTGAGGCGTACTATCACGAAGTCTGCGACGCCATCGACACCTGGATCCACACGAAACAGCCACACGATCTGGTCGGAGCCTTTCGCCACAAGGCCACGACGGCCACCATCGGGTACATGGCGAGGAAGTACTTGGAGTGGTCCAAGATCATTGAAGGCTGTTAGCGGCCGAATTGTGGGGGGCCCCCTCCCAGGTTGCTCCGCGAGAAGCACCGAAGCCCGAGTTCCGGTGGGCGACGGCAGCGCGGAAGCGCCGAGGAGGTGCCAGAGACTTGTTCCGGCGCTGCCCTGGCCCCCAAATCCCGAACCCAGGGTGGCTGGACGCGTCGTGGCAACGAATCCCCGAGCCCGGGCAGTCTGGTACACCGCGCGGCATCGTCCCCGCGACCGCGACCTCGACCCCATCGCGTCCGAGAATCGGACGCGAGGCTCCGTCTGGCCTAACATGCCCGCATGACCTCGGCGGCAACAACGCTGCTGCTCCTGCTCGCTGCCCTCGCCAACTCGGCGGGCGCTCGCTACATCGCTGATCCGCAGGACTACGACGTCGAATTCAAGTACGGCGGCATGAACCGCCTGCTCGCCCGCACGCAGGGGGGCACCACGATTCGCTTCGCGTACGACACGGATGGACTGCGCCGCCAGTACGAGCGCGACCTGGCCGGCCAGGTACTGACGGTGCGGCGCCCCGGCGGGCTGAGCACCGAATACACCTACGACGGGGCGGGCCGGGTGACCGGCCTCAAGCACGCCGACGCCCAGGGGCAAGTCCTGGGCGAGGAGAAGTACGAGTACCGCAAGGACGGCGAGCTGGCGTCCGCCGCCAACGACACCTGCGCCGTCAAGCTCGAGCGCGACATCCTGGGCCAGGTGGTGCGCGAGGTGGTGGGCGACGACGCGGTCGACAGCGAGTACGGCCCGCTCGGCCTGCGCACGCGCATGCGCACGAGCCGCGGGCACGTGCTCGACATCGAGCGCAACGTCGTGGGCGACGTGCTGACCCTGCGCGCCGGCGGCGGGCCCGCGGTCACGCCCGGCAGCGACGCGAAGAAGGAAGCGCCCCCGAGTTGGGAGGCCAAGTTCACCCGCGACAACCTGGGCCTCGAGCTGGAGCGCCACCTGCCCGGCGGCGTGCGCAGCGTTTGGCAGCGCGACAAGCTCGGGCGCCCTCTGAGCCACGAGATCTGGTCTGGCAAGAAGCAGGTCGCCGCCAGGTCGTATACCTGGGAGACCAACGACCGCTTGAAGAGGATCGTCGACGCGCTCCACGGCCCCATCACCTTCGCGCACGACAACCTCGGCAACCTGACCGCCGCGGTCGATGCCAAGGGCAAGATGGACCTGCGCATGCCCGACGCTGTCGGGAACCTCTTCAAGACGCGCGAGCGCCAGGACAGGAAGTACGGCCCCGCCGGCCAGCTCCTCGAATCGCTGTCGAAGGCCGGCATCACCCGCTACAGCTACGACGCCGAGGGCAACCTCGCGCTGAAAACGCTGCCCGACGGCAGCCAGTGGAAGTACGAGTGGGACGCCGCCGGCATGCTGGCCAAGGTGGTGCGGCCAGACGGCAAGACCGTCGAGTTCGGCTACGACGCCCTCGGACGGCGGGTCTGGAAGAAGTACGGCGGAAAGACCACGAAGTGGATCTGGGACGGCAACGTCCCGGTTCACGAGTGGATCGAGCTGGACCCCGGCGTCGCCGCCGAGCCCGCTCCCGAACAGGTGACCGAAGCCGAAGACGCCGGCCTCCGCCAACGCGCCGTCGACCTAGCCAAGCGCAGCTCCCAAGGCCCCCCTCTTTCCGGTCCCCTCG
>JAFGPX010000051.1 GCA_016935975.1 Deltaproteobacteria bacterium | reverse complement strand
CTGGCTCCCGTCCCGGGCGAGATCGTGCTCGACAAGCGCTACTTCAGCGCCTTCGAGAGCGGCCGGCTCGCATCCGAGCTGGCGCGCCTCGGCTGCGACACGCTGTGGATTGCCGGCGTGCATCTGCACGGCTGCGTGCGCGTCACCGCCCTCGATGCCTATCGGCACGGGCTGGCCGTGCGCGTGGTCGACGACGCGGTGGCCAGCGACGATCCCGTGCACGCGGCGATCACGCGCCGCTATCTGGACGCGCGCGGTATTCGCTGGGCGACGGCGGCGGATCTGCTGGCCGACAGGCTGCCGCCCGACGGCGCAGATGTCGCGGGGGTGGTGGCAGTCGCCGCACAGGCCTGGACGGACTGGCGTCGGCGGCCGCTGCCGCGCCGGATCGAGGCTGCCGCGCGGCTGGCGGACTTGCTGGCGGGGCAGGCGGACCATCTGGCGCGCGGCATCGCCGAGGAGATCGGCAAGCCCCTGCGCTATGCGCGCGCCGAGGTGGAGCGGAGCGCCGAGATCGTGCGCTCGGCGGCCCGCTGGGCGGCGGAGCCCGAGCAGGGTCGTTGCGGCCGCCAGTCCATCTACCGCGACCGGCCGCTGGGGGTAATCGCAGCCATCACTCCCTGGAACAACCCCGTGGCCATCGCCTTGGGCAAGCTGGTGCCGGCCCTGCTGTTTGGCAACGCCGTGGTGTGGAAGCCCGCCCCGGCCGCAAGCGGGATCGCGCAAAGGCTGACGGAGCTGCTGGCGGAGGCCGGGATTCCTCCCGAGGTGGCGCCCGTGGTGCCCGGCGGGGCGGCGACGGCGGCGGCCCTCATGGGCCAGCCGCAGGTGGCCGCGGTCAGCCTGACCGGGAGCGAGAGCACGGGGCGGGTGGCCCAGGAGATCTGCAGCCGTCGCTGCGTGCCCTTGCAGGCGGAGCTGGGCGGCAACAACGCGGCCATCGTGTGGCCGGACTGCGATCTGGCCTTGGCCGCCAGGCGCATTGCGGAGGCGGCCTTCGGCTTCGCGGGCCAGCGCTGCACCGCCAATCGCCGGGTGGTGGTGGCGGACGCCTGCCGTGCGGATTTCCTGCGCCAACTACGCCGGGCGGTGGACGACTTGGCGTGGGGCGACCCGCTCGACGAAGCGACGGTCATCGGTCCCTTGGTCTCGTCCGCGGCCGCCCGGCGCATCGCCGCTGTGGTGGCGCGCTCGGGCGCCGAGCTGCTCTTCGGACCACGCGATGCCGGTCCGCGTGGACCTGCCTTTCACCCACCGATGGTGCTCGCCCGCGACGACCCGAGCAGCGAGATCGTGCAGGAGGAGAGCTTCGGACCGGTGCTGGTGGTGCAGGGAGCGCGGGACTTCGAGGACGCTCTCGCGCTGTGCAACGGGGTTCGTCAGGGGCTGGTGAGCGCCCTTCACTCGCGTTCATCCAAGCTACGCGAGCGCTTCCTCGAAGGCGCGCAGGCCGGCATTCTCAAGCTGGGCTCGGGCACGGCGGATGCCGACGCCGAGGCTCCCTTCGGTGGCTGGAAAGCCTCTGGAGTCGGCCCGGCCGAGCACGGACGCTGGGATCGCGCTTTCTTCACGCGGCCGCAGGCGGTGTATCGCGAGGAGGGCTAGTGCCGGGACAGCTCGGGCAACTGGTCCGCCTCGGATTGGGCTTGCCGGGTTTTCTACGCGAACCCGTGACGGCAGCCGGCGCAGCGGAGCAGTTGCGCCGCCTGCTCGCCGCGCGCGAGGCGCGTTTTCTCGACGTGGCCCGGCGGCTGATCTACGGGCATCCGGGCAGCCCGTATCGCGCCCTGCTGCGATGGGCGGGGTGCGCCTACGCCGATCTCGAGGCAGGGGTGCGCCGTGACGGCATCGAGACCACCCTGCGCCGCCTGCGAGCGGCCGGGGTGTACGTGCGCCTGGCCGAGTTCAAGGGGCGAGCGGCCATCGCGCGGCCGGGCCTTGCGCTGCAGGTGCGTGCCGCGGATTTCGACAATCCGCAGGTTGGCGGCCGTGGCGTGGAAGGGACGACGAGCGGAGGGCGGGGCGCTCCCACTCGCATCGCCTACGACTGGGAGCTGATGCGCGAGCACGCCGCGACCGAGTTCGTGCTCAATCATGTCCACGGCGTCGAGCGCTCGCCGCTTGTCTTGTGGTTGCCGACGCCACCCAGCATCGCGGGCATCCACTACCTGCTGCTGTCGACCAAGGCGCGTCGTCCACCGGTGCGCTGGTTCTCGCAGGTGGGCACCGCCATCGACCCGCTGCTGTCGCGCACGCGGCTGGGGCTCGAGTTCGTCTTGGCCGGCTGCCGCCTGCTCGGCCATCGCGTGCCGAGACCCGAACCGACCGGACCGCAGGATGCGGCTCGCGTGGCGGACTTCTTGGCTGCGGCCAAGGCGGCGCACGGCGCGTGCTTGCTGCGCACCTACGCCAGCTCGGCCGTGCGGGCGGCACGCGCGGCCGTGGAGCGCGGCCACGATCTGCGTGGCTGCGTGATGCTGACCGGCGGCGAGCCTCTGACCGGACGCCGGCGCGCCGCCATCGAAAAAAGCGGCGCCACGGCGTGCTCGCGCTACTCGGCGACCGAGACGGGGCTCATCGCCGGTGCGTGCGGCGAACCGCGAAGCGCCGACGACATGCACCTGTACATGGAGCGGTTGGCGCTGGTGTCGGCGCCGCTTGCCAGCCGGCCGGGCGGTCCTGCGCTCGATGTCTTCCTCTTCACCACGCTTTGTCCGCACATGGGCAAGATCCTCTTCAACACGGACATCGGGGATTTCGGCGTGGTCGAGGAGCGGGCGTGTGGCTGCGACTTCGGCAAGTTGGGCATGACGGTGCATCTGCGCGAGGTGCGCAGCTACGACAAGCTGTCGACCGAGGGCATGTCCCTGCTCGCGGTCGAGCTGCACGAGGTGATCGCGGCCCTGGTCGAAGCGGCGGGCGGCGGTCCCGACGACTACCAGTTCTGGGAGAGCGAGGACGAAGCCGGACTGCCGCGTTTGGTGATCGCCGTCAGCCCGCGCGTCCCCGGGCTGGACGAGACGAGCTTCCGGGGCGCCATGCTTGCCGGCATCGGCCGCGTGCTCAAGGGGGGCGACCTGGCCGCGCGCATATGGCGCGACGCCGGCAGCCTCGAGGTGGTGCGCGCGGATCCCGTGTTGCTGCGCGAGAAGCATCTGCCGCTCGTGCGCGATCCCCGCCGGTGAAGGCATCGGCTCGGGCAGGCGACCCCACCTCCCGTCGTCGTCGGCGAAGGCGAAGCGCACGGGGAATCGCGGACCATCCCAAACGCGAGAGCCTGCTCTCCACCCCTGTCCGATCGACCGCGAGTCTGACCCCATCACCCTGGCAAGAGGACGGATTCCGCAAGAAAGCCGCGCCTGGGCTCAACTTTTTCGGCCGAGCGCCGATACCCAGTGGGCCGGTAGTTCCCTATGAGAACTGGAGGTCGCATCATGCTGCAGCAGCGCTTGTCGGTGTTCTTCGTCGTTCTCGGCGGTATGGCCGTCGTTTCCGTCCTCGGTTGCGGAGGCGGGGACAGTTGCGTGGCCGCCAAGCAGCACATGTGCGAGCGCATTCCCGACATGGGCTGTTCGGCGCTGTTCATGGACAATGCCCAGGCCAAGATCGCCAGTGCCTGCGGTCAGGCCGAGCTCGAAGCCTACATCCCGGTGGTCGAGAACGCCTGCAGCGCGAGTCAAGCGGCTGGTTTCCCCATGGACTGCTCGGCGATTGCCGCCAAGACCTACGCGACCGTGACCGCGACCGACGCCAGCGGGGCCTGCACCACCACGGCTCCGCCCAAGAAGTTCACGTACGCGGGCACGGCCACGGCGGACGGCCGCACCGCCACCTTGGAGTTCACCCTGTCGGGCAGCTCGGTCGTCGACGGCAAGCTGCACGCCGATCCGGTGTGCGCCACCAACATCCGCCTGAACCGAACCGATGTGACCTTCGCCGGCACCCTGAGCGGCACCTGGGAGTCGCCGACCGGCAGCATCATCGCCTCGTGGACCGGGGGCGACTTCTCCTGCGACGGCACCGCCCTGACCCCCGCCATGGGCTACCCGACGAGCGGCACGCTCACCATCACGATGGTGGGCGGCATCGTGCAACTGCAACGGATCATCAGCAATGCCGAGCCCTACCAGTTT
>JAFGPX010000050.1 GCA_016935975.1 Deltaproteobacteria bacterium | reverse complement strand
CTCTAGTATTCGGCGCTTCGCTGCTCCTTGCATCCGGGCCGAATCCACTCCGAACGGCTCGGTCCGACTTTCACCACGGGCTGCTAGATGAGACATGGATAGGTACGAGCACGGCCCGGCGGCGGGCGTGCGGTAGGCGGACCCGCGCCCCTGGGACGATCCCTTGGCGTACGACGGAAAGGCGGCAGTATACTGCGCCGATGCTCCTGACGAACGACATGACCGAGGGGTCGAAGGTTCCCTATTTCCTCTGGGATGAACCGCTGACCCTGGACGAGCTGCGCCGCCGGCTTGCTGGCGACGACGCCGAGGAGCGCGTGCGGCTGGCGGCGAAGGTCATGCGCGAGGCGCGCTTCGACGAGGCCGTGGGGCTGATCCCGGTGGCGGAGATCGTCGCCAGCTTTCCGAGGCTGCGCCGCAATCTCGGCCGGCGTCTCGCCTTCTGGGACTTCCTCATCGCGGAGTGGCGAAGCCTTGGCCTGGTTCCCTAGCCTGCTGAGCCCCCTGCAGAAGCGGATTCTCGACGCCGTCTCGGGCCGCCTTCCGGGGCTGTTCTTGACCGGCGGCACGGCGCTGGGCGCCTTCTACCTCGGGCACCGGCGCTCCGCCGACCTCGACCTGTTCACCCGCGAAAGTGACAACTACGACGCGTGCGTGCGGCAGCTCCTCCGCCTGCTGGAGGGCAGCGGCCTTCCGGCCGCAGCGGGCTTGGCCGGCCCCGGATTTCGCCGTTTCATCTTTTCCGACGGCAACGAGACCGTTCCGGTCGACGTGGTGCTCGATACGGCGGAGGCCCTCGCCGCTCCCAGCACGACGCCAGACGGACTGGTCATCGACTCGCTCGACGACATTGCCGCGAACAAGCTGTGCGCCATTCTCGGCCGGGCCGAGGTGCGCGACTACGTCGATCTCTACTTCTTGGCGAAGGCTGGCAAGGAGCCCTTGGCGTTCCTGTCCGCGGCTCGCCGGAAGGATGGTGGCCTGGAACCGGCGACGCTGGCCTTCGTTCTGTCCGATGTGAAGGTGCGCCGGGTGCCAGAGAATCTCGTCAAGCCTGTTTCGGCCGCGGAGCTGCAGGCGTTCATCGATGACCTCAGGCACCGACTGGCCCGGGAGGCGTTCCCGAAAACCTAGGTAGAGCCCGATGGCGAATTGCGGGCCGCCCGAAGGGCCGGCCCGCGGATCGCGGCGTGCGGGACGCGTGAGCGAGGGCGGTAGCGAGTTCGTGTGGGGTACGCGGAAGGCGCGGGCCGCGAGCCGCGCACGCTCACGCGATCCGCCCACGGCCGCCGGGACACGCGCCCCGAACACGCACGCGCCACCGCTCACGGGCACACGGTGCGGACACCTGGCTGGCCAGCCTCGAGCTTGTCCTCCGCAGCCGCGGGTTGGCCCACTCGAAAAGTCCGATCTCAAGTTCAGACACAGGAGTGTGACGGAGCGGAAGTAGGGCGGCGGCCTGTCCTCGGCAAGATGGAGAAGGAGGCGCCGCAGGACTTGATGGCCGGGCGTTGTCCCGAGGCGTGACCGAGGCGCCGGCGCTTTTCCGTGGCCAGGCTTGCGAAAGGCGGGTATCTCATTCCCATCCTGGCATCCGGAGTCTTCGTGAAACGCCGTCTCAACACCCTCGCGCTCGTCCTGGCGCTCGCGCTGTCGGTTCTCGGAGCTTCCCGGTCGCTCGGGGAAAGGCCGTCCTCGCCAGCGGCGAAAGCGGACGCCACGGAGGCCAATGTGGTGCGCATCACCGCCACGCTGCTTGCAGAGTCGCAGTTCTCGCATCATCCCATCGACCGTGATCTGGCGGCCAAGTGGCTCGATCGCTACCTGGACGCTCTCGACAGCCGGCACGCGCTCTTCTTGCAGTCCGACCTGGAGGAATTCGCCGGCTACTTGCCCGCCCTGACCGGAGCGGCCGACGGCAAGGGCGGAAGCGACGTGGCGCGCGCCGTCTTCGCTCGCTTCCTCGAACGCATGGAACGGCAGGTGGCCATCATGACCGCCGAGCTGCGGAGCGGCGCCTTCGTTTTCACCGGCCACGACCGCTACAGCCTCGACTGGGAGCACGCGCCTTACCCCCGTGACCTGGCCGCGGCGCGAGCGCTCTGGCGGCAACGGCTGCGGGCGGACTACCTGCAGGAGAAGCTGGCCGACAAGCAGCCGGCGCAAATCGTCAAGCGGCTCGCCCGCCGCTACGACCTGCAGCTTCGGACCATGAAGGGCCTGCGCCGCGATGAGATCCTGAAAATCTACCTGGACAGCCTGGCCCACGTCTACGACCCGCACTCGAACTACCTCGGGCGCGAAGAGATGGAAGACATGGCCATCGGCATGAATCTCTCCCTGGTCGGGATCGGCGCCAAGCTGCAGCTCGTGGACGGTTACTGCACCATCCGCGAGTTGATTCCGGGCGGCCCGGGGGTGCGCAGCGGCAAGCTCAAGCCCGGCGATCGCATCATCGCGGTCGCGCAGGGGAAGGGCGAGCCGGTCGACGTGGTCGACCTGCCGCTCGGCCGCACCGTGCAGATGATCCGCGGTCGCAAGGGAACGGTCGTCGCCTTGACGATTCTGCCGGCCGGGGCGGGCGAGGGCGCCCCCGCCCAAACCGTCGCCCTCGTCCGGGACGAGATCAAGCTGGAAGAGCAGGCGGCCAAGGCTTTCATCGTCGACCTTCCGGGCAAGGACCGTCGGCTGCGCCTAGGCGTTCTGGATCTGCCGTCGTTCTACGCCGCGCTCGGCGCCGCGAGGGAAACCCGCCCGCGCAGCGCCACGGCCGACGCGATCCGTCTGCTCGACAAGCTGACCGCCGAACGCGTGCGCGGCCTCGTGCTCGATCTGCGCCACAACGGCGGCGGCGCGCTCGACGAGGCCATCCGACTGACGGGGCTTTTCCTTCGCAAGGGCCCCGTGGTGCAAACGCGCGACCTCCGGGGCCAGGTCGAGGTCAGTTCGGACAGCGATCCGACGGTGCAGTACGACGGGCCCCTGGTGTTGCTCGCCAGCCGCCTGAGCGCTTCCGCCTCCGAAATCTTGGCGGGAGCGCTGCAGGACTACGGCCGGGCGGTGCTCGTCGGCGACAGCGCCACCTTCGGCAAGGGCACCGTGCAGGACATCGTTCCCTTGGGTCCGCTCATGGACGAGGCGGGGCTTTTCCGCAGCTACGATCCCGGCGCTCTCCTTCTCACCGTGCGCAAGTTCTATCGCCCGAGCGGCGCTTCGACGCAGCTGCGCGGGGTGGCTTCCGACATCGTTCTGCCCTCGCCGAGCGATCTGGCGGACGTCAGCGAATCGTCGCTGTCCAACCCGCTGCCCTGGGATTCGATCCCGTCCGCGCGCTACGAGCGTCTGGACCGCGCGCGACCCCACGTGGGGGCGCTGGCCCAAAGCTCGGCCAAGCGAATCGAGCGTGATCGCGGATTCGCGCTGTTGGCGCAGGCGATTGCGCGCGTTAGGGCCGATGCCGCCCGGAAGTCGGTTTCGCTCAACGAGGCCGAGCGCCGGCAAGAGCTGGCCAAGAGCAAGAGCCTCGCCAAGGCTCTCAAGGAAGACCGTCGGAAGCGGCGAGCGCGCCTGCCCAGGATCCATCCCATCACCCTGGCCAATGCGTCCCGGGCCGGCCTGCCGCCGCCGCTCGTCCTGCCGGTGGAGGACGCGAACGAAGGCCAGGATGCGGCGCATACCGACGATGTGGAAGGAGTTACGGCCAAGTGGTCACCGGCCGACGACATCATCCTCGATGAAGCTACACGCATCCTTGCCGACTACGTTCGTCGGCTGGAGGCGAAGGGAGAGTAGACGAGAGCTGGCCCGGACATTGCAGGCCCCCAGTGTCAACCATGAGCGGCATCCCCACGACCTCGTTGCCCAGGATCAACGCCGATCGGTGCACTGATTGCCGGGAGTGCATACCCGTCTGTCCGCGCGATGCCATCATCGAGCCGCTCAACGTCTGCTGTGCGAAGTGCATCAAGTACTGCGCAACGCTGGAGGTGGACTGCAAGCCCGAGAAGCCGGCTATCAGCGTCAGTCTGTGCGACGGCTGCGGGCTTTGCCTAGATGCTTGTCCGGTCGGCGCTATCGAGTGGAGCGAAGCGGATGCGACGGGGAGCGCCGGGCAACGCTAGCGACGCGCAGCAACGGAGGAGGGCAGGGATATCGCGGGCTTCGCGGACCCGAGCGACGCATGGTCTTTCCCCCAAGTGACTAGCAGCCCGTGGCGAAAGTCTCCGCGTCGCCGTTCGGGCGGATTCCGGCCCGTCTGCTGCGTCGCCGCTCGCTTGAAT
>JAFGPX010000049.1 GCA_016935975.1 Deltaproteobacteria bacterium | reverse complement strand
GCCAGGGCGAGGGCCGAAGGCCCGAGGGGGTGGCGGGAGGGTCCGCGCGGGTCCCGAGGGCCAGCGAAGCGTAGGCTCCGCACGCGACTAGTCCGTCAGGGGCTGCGCGTCCTCGGCGATGAGGTTCGGGATCTCGTCGACGATGGGGAAGACCAGGCGGCAAGCCCGGCACACGAGGGCGCTGTCGTCCGGTTTGCTTTCGAGCCGCCCCTTGCACTTGGGGCAAGCGATGATCTCCAGCAGCTTGGGGTCGATGGCCATGGGTCGTTTATACAACGACACGCCTACGCCGTGTGCTTGACCTGGAAGGGCTGGGGCGCGCCGGCCGCTTCGCTCCACTCCTCGGCGACCGAGGTCACGGATGCGCCCCAGGGCCCACGATGCAGATAGTCCAGAAAGAGCCGCAGCGTGGCCTCGTTGCCTTCGGCCAGGACCTCGACGGTGCCGTCCCAGCGATTGCGCACCCACCCAGCCAGCCTCAGGCGCCTTGCCTCGTCGAAGGTGGTGACGCGATAGCCTACTCCCTGCACGCGGCCGGAAACGATGGCGTGCAAACGCCGCTCCGTGGAAGCTCCGGCCTCGGCCAAAGGTGCCCTTTCGCCGCAACGGCCCCCTGCCTAGAGCGGGCCTTCGGTGATCGCGAAGCCCACTAGGCTGTTGGGCACCACGGGAAGCTCGTCGAAGCGGGCGACTACCCGGTCCTTGGAGTCCACAATCTGCGCCTTGGAAAGCACGGCGTATTCGACGGGTCCTTGGCTGGGAGCGCAAGCCGCCAAGTAGCCGACGATCTTGGCGCCGGAGTCGAATTCGAAGGTGACCCGATGACTGACCATGTCGCGAATGGAGCTGTAGTCTGGCATTGTGGGGAATTTTCCAGGCGCAGACGCGAGAGTCAACAGCTCCCGGGCCAGGGCCTTCCCGCACGAATCGCGCCCTACATGAGCGGGTGGCACCGGGGTACAATGGGCGCGATGCGGCTCCTGCGGGCGCTCCTGCTTCTCACCGTCGGCCTCGCCCTGGGTTGTGGCAATCCGCAGCCCAGGCTCATCGCCGTGGAGCCCGCTTGGGCCGGGAGCGACAGCGACGTTCGCCTGACTCTGCTGGGCCACGACTTCATCCCCGCCACCCTCCTCGACCCCCTCTCGGGCCGCCGCGTCGCCCAGAGCGACGGTTTCGAGGCGCGCATCGGGAAAGCCGGTCAGTGGGAGAGCCTGATTCGTCTCGACTGGCTGTCACCGGTCGCGCTCGCGGCCTCGTTGCCCAGCGCCAGCTCCCAGCGCTTGCCGGCCGGCCCGCTCGACGTGGAGGTCACCGACCCTCGCGGCCGCACGTCCAGGCTCGCGGACGGTTTCCAAGAGCTCGGCCCGGACAGGGCGGGGCCACGCCTGGCTTTGACCGGCCCGCCGCCCGACACGCTGGTGGCCGCCGGCATGATCCTACGCGGTGGCTTCCAAGCCTCCGACTCTCCGCCCGGAACCCTCGCCGACCTGGGATGGAGCCATGCCGAAAACGGCCGCACGGTGGACAGCGCGCGCTGCCCGGTTCCTGCGGGCGCGGAGCACGCCAGGTGCACGTTTCAGCTCACGCTGGGCAAGACGCTCGTGGCCGGCGACGTCGTGCGTATCGTGGTTGACGCTGCCGACAGCTCCGCCAACCGCAGCGAAACCAGCCTCTCCTTCGTGGCGCGCGATCGCCCCATCCTGTTCGCGGTCTCTCCGTCCAGCGGCGGCACCGCAGGCGGCACCGACATCGTCATCTCGGGAGCCGGCTTCGTCGCCGGCAGCCAGGCCATGCTCGACGACGAACCCCTGTTCCCGAATGGAGGCATCGTGGTCAACGAGCACGCCATGAGCGGCCACGCGCCGGCCCATGCCGCCGGCCAGGCCTTGCTCGTCGTACACACTCCCTTGGGCCAGGCGATCGGAACCGCAACGTTCACCTACCTCTCGCCACCCACCATCAGCACCATCACACCCAATCGCGGCCCCGCCGCGGGGGGCACGGCCGTGGCCATCACCGGAACCGACTTCAACGCCGGCACGCGCATCTACTTCGGCGCCAGCCTCGACGGCGCCGCGCCCCTGGTCGATGCGTTCCTGCAGAGCGACACCGCCATCGTCGGGCGCACGCCGGCGGGCAGTGGTCGAACCACGGTGTGGGCGTTCGACGGGACGCTGGGCTTCTCCAAGCTGCAGGACGGCTTTTTCTGGAGCGCGCCGTGAAGCTACTGCCCAAGTTCGCCCTTCTGTCCATCGGTGTCGCGGCCGTGCCTCTCGCCATCGCCGGCTACTCCTCGATCCGGGTCAGCCAGGCCGCCTTGCGCGAAGCCATCGAAGGCCACGAGGTGCTCCTGGCCAGGCAAATCTCGGAATACGTCTCGAGCCAACTCGGAAACCTGCGCGCCACCATGGCGGTGGAGACGCGCATTCTCGACCTGACGCGCGTGGGCACCAGCCTCCCTGCCGACGAGGCGCTACGCAAGTTCCTCCATCTCGTCTACCACCAGAGCGACGATTTCAGCGTGGTAGCGCTACTCGACAAGAGCGGCAAGCCGGTGGTGCCCTCGGCTTACCAGTCCGTGGCCCCCCGCAACGATTCCTACGGCGTGCACGACCTCCTATCGGAAGAGGACGCGGCGAGGCTGCCGGGACTGGTCCCGGTCGAGCGGACCCTCCGCGAGGGGTCCGCCGTCGGGCCTATCCTGCTCGCGGGCGACGAACGCACGCCTCACGTCGTCCTCGCCGTGCGCTACGACGGCCCCGGCGAAGACGGCACGCGCATCATCGCCGCGGCCGCCTCCCTGCGCCGCACGGCGGACCACCTGGCTTCGCTTTCGACCAACGACCGCGACGTGCTGCTGCTCGACCGAGAGGGCCGCGTGATCGTCTCCGGCCGCTCGATCGGTCCCCCGTCCCTGGTGGCGAAGAGGTTCCCGGGACAGAGGCGCCCCGGCCTCCCGGAGAACTGGTTCGTCGCCGAGTACGAGAGCGGAGGGCATGACGTCATCGGCGCCTACGTGCCCGCGCCCGTCTTCATGCTCGGCGTGGTCGTCGAGCGCTGGGTCGACTCGGCCCTGCGGCCAGCCCGGCGGCTGGGTTGGACCACGGCCTACTGGGTCGGCGTCGCCGCGTTCGTCGCCGCCTTGGTCGGCGCCGCGCTCGCCCGCTCCCTATCGAGTCGCGTCGGCTCGCTCTTGCGCGGCTCCCACGACATCGCCGCCGGCAAGCTGGACACGCGCCTGGAGGTTTCCTCCGACGACGAGCTCGGCGAGTTGGCGAAGTCGTTCAACGCCATGGTGAGCTCGCTTTCCGCCGCCCGCAGCGAGATCACCCAGCACGCCGCGCAGATCATGGAATGGAACGAAAACCTCGAGCAACGGGTCCAGGAGAAGACGCGGGAGCTGCGCGACGCCCAGGATCTTCTGCTGCGCTCGCGGGCACTGGCCGCCATCGGATCGCTCGGGGCCGGCGTGGCGCATGAGATCAACAACCCGCTGACCGGCGTGCTTGGCCTCGCGCAACTCGCGCTCGCCGATCTGGCCAAGGATCACCCGGCGCGTGCCATGGTCCAGGACCTCGAGAAGGAAGCTCTGCGCATCCAGGGTATCGTGGCCAACCTTCTGCGCCTGTCACAGCGCCAGAGCCGCGAGGGGCTGCGCGTCCTGAACATCGCCACCATCCTCGACGATGCCATCGAGTTGTGCGGGTCACAGAACCTGGCCAGCGCCAAGGTCGAGCTCGTCAAACGCGTGGCCGAAGCCAGTCCGCCCGTGCGTGGCAACGCGCTGCAGCTGCAGGCCGCCTTCATCCAGCTCATTCAGAACGCCGTCGCGGCCATGGACGAGGGCGGCACCCTGACGATCGAAACCACGCTGCCCGAGGAAACCCTCCTCCGCGTGCGCTTCTCGGACACCGGTCGCGGCATCAAACCCGAGCACCTTTCGCGCATCTTCGACCCCTTCTTCACCACCAAGGCGCAACGGACCGATACCGGCATTGGCTTGTCCGTCGTGCACAAGATCATCGAGGACCACGGTGGCACCATCCGGGTCGAGAGCACGGTCGGCAGCGGGACCACCTTCTGGGTCACCCTGCCGGTCGACCAACCGAAGAGCCACCTCGCATGAGCGACGAGCATCGCAGGCAGGCACGACGCTTCCAGATCACGGTTCTGGTGTTGGTCGCCGCGGTGCTCGTGCTGGCCTCGCTGTTGTCGCGTCGGTTTTTCGAGCAGCGCACGCCCGAGATGCCGGCCGGCCTATCGCCCGTGCCGCCGCTTCTGCCGGAGGCCGACACGAGGTACTTCCGGGTCACGGCTCTGCAAGGCGAAGTCGAGGCGCTGCAGAGCGGGCAATGGTACGTCGTACGCGCCGGACACCTGCTTTCGACCCGGGACGTGGTGCGCACCCGGCCCGGAGCGCGCGCCGTGCTCCGGCGCGGCGGCGTCGAGCTGGAGCTGCAGGGCAACATGGACCTACGACTCGACGACCTCGAGCGGGAAACCGCCCGCGTGGGGCTGCTCCGCGGCGGCAAGGTTTCGGCCAATGTCGCCAGTGGCGGCGAACACGTGGAGATCACCGCCCGCCACACCAAGACCGCAAACGTCGGCGCCGCGCGCTTCGTGGTTTCGCTCTCGCCCTCGGGCAAGGTCAGCGTGGCGGCTTCGGCGGGCGCGGCCAGGTTCACGAGCGCGGGCAGAGACGTGATCGTGCCCGAGGGCAGCGTCAGCACCGCCCTGCCCGAGCAGGCGCCCGGCGACCCCGAGCCGATGCCGGAAGAGATCCTGCTTTCGGTGGTGTGGCCGGAGGACGATCGCATCGAGAGTCAGGCCAGACTCAAGGGACGAGCGCAAGCCTCGTCGCGCGTGCTCATCAACGGCGTCGAAACCGAGGTGACAGAGGACGGCGCCTTTGGCGTCACGGTCCCCCTCAGGATCGGCAAGAATCGGTTGCAGGTCGAGGCCGAGGACATCGTCGGCCGCACCAAGAGCGTCGACAGGGTCGTCACGCGCGCCCCGCCGGCACCGACCCTCGTGCCGTCCGACAAAGAACTGTGGAACCCATGAGAGGGGAAAGACCGCAGAGGACTCAGAGAACACGGAGGCCGGAGGAAACCGGGTTCCCGGATCCGGAACCCTTCTTCTCCTCCGTCTCCGTGTCCTCTATCTTCTTCTTGTCTCTGGTCGCCGGCACCTCGGCCATGGCACAGCCTGCGGAGGAGGAGCCCGCGCACGTCGCCAACCCCACGGTCACGCTCACCCTGGCGGATCCCTCGCCCGTCATCGGCGTCACGGGTGAAACCGAGCTACGCATCGAAGTCAGCGATCCGCCCGAGTCGCCCATGCCCGTGCCGCGCGTCTTGTGCAGCGCCGGCCAGATTGAGGATCTCGGACGTGATGGGCCGACGACCTTCACCGCACGCTATGTTCTGCCCTCCAGCCGCTACCCCCAGCCCGCCATTCTCGTCGCCGACTTCGGCGGCTCTGGCGGCCCACTGCGCGGCTTCTTCCCGGTCCGCTTGCGGGCCGCCGCCACGCCGTCGCTGCGCACCGATCCCGGCGCCTCCGTGACCCTGCACGTCGGTGATCGCGACTTCGGCCCCCAGGTTGCGCCGGCCGACGGCGTGGTGAACGTCCCGGTGGTGGTGCCGCCCGGCGTGGAATTCGCCACCGCCCGCTCCGTCAACCAGCACGGCATGGCCACGGAACAGGTGCTGGACCTCCGCGTGCCGTATTCGCAGCGGCTGCTCTTCGTGCCGCCGGAGTCCCTAGCCGCCGGCTCGGTCGCCGAGATCGCGGTCTACGCGGTCGAGCCCTCGGGCTATCCCGCGAATGCCGCGACCGTCGTCATGCGCGCGCCAGGCGGCAAGGTTCAGCCGCTGGGCAGCCACGGCACGGGCGAGGCCCGCTTCCTCGTCCGCGCGCCGACCGTCTTGCGAGAGAAGACCCTGCGCATCGAGGCCCAGCTCAAGGGCCAGAGCACGACGCGCATCGCGACTCTCGTCCCGCTCGTCCCCGGGAGGGCAACCGGACTCGCCCTCGAGCCGGAGGCGCCTCGTCTGGCGCGCGACGGGCGCACCGCCGTGCGCGTTTTCGTGGCGGCCGAGGACGCCTACGGCAATCCCGTCGAGGCGAGGCGCGCGGATGTCCTGGTCGACGGCCAGCCTGCCCGGGTGGTTTCGAGTGAGCGCGGCAAGCCCATGGTCGTGGTCTCGGCTGCCCCGGGGACCAAGCGCAGCGAGGTCGTGGTGGAAGGCGTGCTGGACGCCAGCTACGCCATCCGGCGCATTCCCATCGGCACCCGCCGCGCCCCAACGTCCCCGTGGCCTCCCGACGACTTCTCCCCGCGCTACACGCTGACCCCCCGCCTAGGTTTCTTGTGGAACCTGGGCACCGAGACCGGGGCGGCGCTGTTGGTCGACGCCACCGCCTATCCGAGCACACGCCACCCCGATTTCGGCATGGGTCTGTCGCTGGGCATCATCGAGTCGTATTTCGTGGCGGAAAGCCGCGGCGGCATCACCCGGACTTCGCTGACGACCCTACCCTTGCTCTTCGCCCTCCACGGACGGATGGCCGTGGGTCGTGGTTTCCTCGCACTGGGTGCGGGCGCGGGCTTCGCGCTCGCCATCGGTCGCATGCACAGCTATGGCGCCGCCGTGACGGGGGCGGGCTACGGGGCCGCGGCTTCGGCCGGGATCGAAGCCGGTTTCCGTCTCGGCCGGGCCCAGCTAGTCCTCTTTCTCCAGTATCTGGCCGTCTACCTCGGCGAGCTGTCGAGCGGCGACCGCATCCCCGGCAACGCCGCCGGCGCGGTGGTGGGCGTCGGCTACCGGTTCGGCTGGTAGACCTCCAGGCCCCACTTCAGTGCGCGACGAACACCGGCACGTAGAGCGTCAGCACAACACCGAGGATGGCCACTCCGATCAGGAGCACGACCAGGGTGTCGACGAGGGTCTTGAGGCTCCTGGCGTCGGCCAGCGCCTCTCGCTCGCGGTCCTCGGCAAGGGTGAGCATCAGAGCCCCCAGTTCGCCGCGCCGCTCGGCGGCCTGCACGGCGGTCACGTCCCCCAGGCGCAGGAACCCGTCCTCGACCAGAACGTCGATGTAGGGCCGGCCCCTGTCGATCTTCCGCATGGTCGTGGCGATGCGCTGGCGAACCCTCGGGTTGCCAGCCGTGCGCGCGGCAATGTCCATGGCCTGTCCCAAGGTGTTCCCCGCTCGCATGCGGATGCCGACGGTGAGGCAGAAGATCGCCACCGCGTTGGCGCGCAAGGCCGGCCCCAGCCAGGGCAGGCGCAAAGCCGACGCGTATAGCGCGGTTGCCGTGCCGGGGTGACGAGGGAGAAGGCGCAACGCCAAGAAACAGAGCAGACCGAATGCGCCGACAAAGGGCCAAGCCTCGCGCACGAACTCGGCAACAGCGACGGCGATGCGATCCGCCGTCGTCGCCGCGACGGTTTGGCCACTGGCTGCCACAGGCAGGACCTCGTGCGCGAGAAAGGACAGGACGACCGTCGCGATGAAGATGGCCAGGAGCACGAACGACAGGGCGTCGAGTGGCCGCACGACTGCGCCGTGCAACGCGACTTCGAGGCGGCCTTTGTGCTCGAGGTAGTCGGCGACGCTGGCCAGCGCGACGCGCAGCTTGCGTGCCCTTTCCCCCCATTCGACGAGCCCGACGACACAGGCATCGAAGAACCGACCATGTTCGCGCATGGCGGCTGCCAATGGGCTCCCCTTGGCAACCGCACCGTGCATCGCTACGCAAGCGTCGCGCAACCCCCGGTGCCGGGTTTCCGTAGCCAGTGCCGCCAGGCACTTGTCGGGCGAAAGACCGGCCTTGAGCTTGACCGAGAGCTGGCGCACGAAGCGCAGGAGCGCCTCCTGCTGGGCGCCGAGCGCGCCTCCAATCCACTTCCCGCTTCTGTCCTCACTGCTCACGTCGTCCACGAGCACCTTCGGTGTACCCTCGGCCCGCCATCATGCGCCTGTTTCGCGCTGGGCGCCACTTCGTGGCCCCGGCCGGCTCGTCTAGACGACGGCCGCGCGCTGCCGTACCGCTTCGTAGAGGAGAATGGCGCCGGCCACGGAGGCGTTGAGCGACGCCACCTGGCCGCGCTGTGGAATGCGCACGAGGGACGAGCAGCGACGCGCGACGGCCGTGCGCAGGCCGCGGCCCTCGCCGCCGACGACCAGGGCGACCGGGCCGCGCAGATCGGCGGTGGCCAGCGCCGGCGCTTCTTCGTCGGTGGCGCCGCCCCAGACCGTCAGGCCTTGCTGGCGCAGCCAATCGATCGTGCCGAGCAGGTTGCGCACGCGGGCGATGCGCATGCGCTCGCTAGCCCCGGCGGACGCCTTGACCGCGGCCCCGGTCACCGGCGCGGCATGCCGGTCGGGAACGATGACGCCGTGGCTGCCCAGAACCTCGGCGCTACGCACCAGGGCGCCGAGGTTCTGCGGATCGGTGATGCTGTCGAGAACCAGCAGCAAAGGCGCCTCGCCCGCGGCGGCGGCTGCCGCCAGCATCTCGTCCGTCCGGGCGTACCCGTACTCTCCGGCCACGGCCACCATTCCCTGATGGTTGGGGGACGCCGCCAGATCGGCGACCAGGGCCCGCGGCCGGGACTCGACCGCGATGCCGCGATCCTTGGCCACGGCGACCGCGGCTTCGATTTCCTTGCTGCGGTAGCCATGGGCGACGTAGACCACCGAGATCTCTCGTGGCCGAGCCCGGCACAGCTCCTCGACGGGACGAACGCCGAACACGATGCGAGACATGGCTTGTCCCCGGCCGCTAGCCTTCGGCCAGCGCCGCCTCGACCTCGGCCACGATTCCCGCGAAGGCCGCCGCCGGGCTTGTGGCATCGCGGATGGGGCGGCCCACCACCAGATAGTCGGCGCCGGCCGCGATGGCGCAGGCCGGGGTGGCGACCCGCTTCTGATCGCCGAGCGCGGTCCCGGCCGGGCGCACCCCGGGAACCACCAGTGCGAGGGTTCGGCTCGCGGCGCGCACATCGGCAACCTCCTGCGGCGAGCACACGACGCCCGCGGCACCAGCCTTCTCGGCCAGACGCGCCCGTCGCACCACGGCCTCGCGCATGCCGCCCCCGATGCCGTCGGCGCGCAGATCCTCCTCGGACAGGCTGGTCAATACGGTGACGCCGAGAATACGGGGCCTGCCCTTGGCGCTTTCCCTTGCCGCGTGGGCCGCCCGGCGCACCATCTCGAAGCCGCCGGCCGTGTGCACGGTCAGAAGCTCGGCCCCGAGGCTGGTCGCCGAGGCCACGGCGCGCGCCACGGTTTCGGGGATGTCGTGCAGCTTGAGGTCCAGGAAGACTTTGGACCCCCGCCTCTGCGCCGCTTCGACCGCGGCCGCGCCCTCGGCGACAAACAACTCGAGCCCGACCTTGCAGAAGCGAGCCTGTCCTTCCAGTCGGTCGAAAAAGGCCTCCAGCCCGGCCAGGTCGCGCACGTCGAGCGCAACGATCACGCGCTCGGCGGCCGGGATCGTCAGACGGTCGCTCACGCGCCCCCCCCTGCCCGTTCGGCGACGACCTTCTCGCGCACCACGCGCACGACCTCCTCGATCTTCACCTTGTGCACCTCGGGCGAGCGCCGCGCCTTGAGCTCGACCACGCCCTCGGCCACGCCCTTCTTGCCCACCGCGATCCGGTAGGGCAGGCCGATGAGATCGGCGTCCTTGAACTTGACGCCCGGCCTCTCGTCGCGCTCGTCGTAGAGCACCTCGATGCCCGCCTTGCCGAGCTCGGCGTAGAGGCGCTCGGCCACCTCGGTGACCTGCGGGTCGCCGACCTGCAGCGAAAGCAGAGCCGCCTCGTAGGGCGCGATGGCCACCGGCCACACGATGCCGTCCTTGTCGTGGTTCTGCTCGATGGCGGCCGCGGCGACACGCGTGACGCCGATGCCGTAGCAGCCCATGATCATCGGTTTCTCCTTGCCGTCGGCGTCCAGGAAATTGCACTTCATGGGCACCGAGTACTTTGTGCCCAAGAAGAAGACCTGCCCGACCTCGATGCCGCGGTAGCCGACGAGATGCCCGCTCTCGCAGCGCGGGCAGGCGTCGCCCACGGCCGCGTCGCGGAAGTCCCCGCAGACCGTGGGCTGGAAGTCGCGTTTGCAGACCACGTTCTTGTAGTGTGCGTCCGCCACATTGGCGCCGCACACGCAGGAGGGCATCGCGCAGACCTCCAGATCGCAGTAGATGGGAGTCCCTAGTCCGACTGGACCCGCGAAGCCCACCGGCGCGCCCGTCGCGTCTTCGACGGACTCGTCCGAGGCCAACACCAAGTCGCGCGCCCCAAGCTCGCGCTTGAGCTTGATCTCGTTGAGGTTGTGATCGCCGCGCACCAGCACGGCCACCGGCTTTCCGTCGGCCAGATGGAGGAGCGTCTTGACCAGGTTCTCGGGCCGAAGCCCGAGGAAGGCGGTCACCTCCTCGACGGTGCGCTTGCCCGGCGTTGCCACCTTCTCGAGGGCCGCCGCCGACGGCGCCGCGGCCGCCGGTGGCCTGGCCTTCGCCTGCTCGACGTTGGCCGCGTAGCCGCAAGAATCGCACGCCAGAAGCGCATCCTCGCCGGTTTCGGCCAAGACCTGGAATTCGTGGGACAGCGAACCGCCGATGGCGCCCGTGTCGGCCTCGACGGCGCGGAAGGCCAGGCCGCAGCGGTTGAAGATGCGCGTGTACGTGTCGTACATGAACTGGTACTCGCGCTGCGCGTCCTCGTCCGTGGCGTGGAACGAATAGGCGTCCTTCATGATGAACTCGCGGCCGCGCATGAGACCCGCCCGCGCGCGCAGCTCGTCGCGGAACTTGGTCTGGATCTGGAACAGGTTGAGCGGCAGCTGCCGGTAGCTGCGCACGTCGCCGCGCACCAGATCCACGATGGCTTCCTCGTGCGTGGGACCGATGACGAAGTCGGCGCCCTTGCGATCCTTGAACCGCAGGAGTTGCTCGCCGTATACGTCCCAGCGCCCCGATTCTTGCCACAGCTCGCCAGGGATGACGGCCGGCAAGAAGACCTCCTGCGCCCCGGCCCGGGTCATCTCCTCACGGATGATGCGCGAGATCTTCTGGATCACCCGCCAGCCGAGCGGCAAGAACGAATACACCCCGGCCGCCACCTTGCGCAGGTAGCCTCCGCGTACCATGAGAATATGCGAGGGGATTTCGGCCTCGGCCGGGGCCTCTTTGAGCGTCGGAACGTGGGTCTTGGAGAGTCGCATGGCGGAAGGCTTTTAGCACAGACTGCGGTCTACGACTCGACCGCCGTGCCGCGTCCTCGCCCCGGCCCTCGGGACAACGCCCAGCGTTGGTCGATTTCTTGGGCGGCGCGGGCCGGGATCGAGGAAAATAGTCCTCGTGGGAATTGGCTCTCGTCCCGGTCTGTTCTTGCAAACGAGAGGCGCGGGGGTGGCGGCCGGCTTCGCCCGACGACATCCAACGCGGGAGTTGAGAAGAACCTCCCAGGGTTCTTTCTTCGCAGGAGAGAGGTACCAGCTCTCCCCGATACCGAAACGGCAGGAGGTAACGATGCAGCTACGTCACATCCGTCCGGGATCGCTTGAATGGCAAGATGCGAACGCAGTGGAGGTAGACCCGAGCGTCGAGCGGCTCACACCGGAGGAGATCAGTCGTCTGCGAACATTGTCCGATGAACCCCGTGCCGCGTGCGAGGACGAGAAGCGCGCGTCGGCAGCGGCGCAGTAGAACGGCCTTTGGGCGAACCACCGCTGGCCGGGCCAGCACGCCCGCCACGAGTGTTTCTGCAAGGACTGGTCTGGCTACGCCATGCCGCCGGAAATGCCTTGCTTCTGCACCAGCGTTTCGTTCGGCGGCACGTGTGCCCCGTGCGGCAGCATGGCCTCGTGCCGCACCTACGGCATCCCGCTGCAGACCAGCACGCTCACGGTGAGCGCTTGCTTCCCGTCGGTCTGCCTCGCCAACGGCAGCGAGTGTCCGTCCATCCAGCAGTAGCGGGCTAGAAACAGGTGTAGGTGCCGAGGCAGACGCAGGCGTTGGCGCCTCCGCCGATACAGACCGACAGGGGCGAGACGCACGGCGAGCCTGTCGCCACGTTCTGCGGACAGGGTTGGGGCCCTTCCGTTGTGTTGAAGGGACACAGGTAGGTCCCGTTCGTGCACGCACAAACCCCGCCCGCGCTCGGCAGCAAACACGGCGGCGTGCCGTCCGAGCAGGGGGCCAGAAGCCGCACCTCCGGACCGCAGATGAGTTGGCCGAGCAGGCTGTCACGAGGTGCATCGAGAATCCCACCCAGGATGCCGCCGTCGCCGATGAGCGCTGACAGCCCGCCGTCGGGGAGCCGAATGACAACGTTGCCGCCCCCGCCTGCACCGCCCCCGCCTGCGCCGCCGCTCCCGCGCGCGCCGGCCTGGCCGCCGGACCCAGCCGGGAGCGACAGCGGTTGCCGGCCGCATGTGGCTGCCAATCCCGCCACAGCGATCATATGCAGCACGAAGGCCTTCCTTGCCATGCGGTCCGAACCCTTCCGGATTGAAAAACAGGGCTACTTGCGGAGAGGGTGAGATTCGAACTCACGATTCCCCAATGATTGCACATAGTTGACTAGCAGTGACAGCGATTCTTCTCTTTCTGCCAAGTTACGCTGGTCAGAGTAGCACAGGTGAGAAACGCGTTCTCAGGGATATACACTAGGTGAGCACGAATGACGTCACCAACCGCAGGCAGCCGGGCGGAGTAGCTACCGCTCGGCGGGGCGCCAGCACCCGACGCCCCGGCCCGCGGAACCTTCGAGGGTGCAAGCGAGGGTGCAGCATGGTTGCCGACACCGATCCGCAGGCAATCGACAAGCCAACCGCCGACCTCTTCGAGAAGATTGCCACCTTGGTGGACAACCTCTTGTCCGCGGAGGCAGGCGAGGAAAAGGGACTTCGGCAAGCCCTATTGCAAGCACGGCGAGACTGCCTAGAGTCCTTCGTGCACGACCAGGGCAGATGGAATCGCTTCGTTTCTGGGTGGGAGTTGGTCCGAAAACAATCCTCTGCCCACGTGAAGGAAGGCGCGGATCTATGCCTTTGGCTGGTCAAGGATAGGTTTGGAAAGTCGCTTCCCTGCTGGCTCGACCTCGATTCTTGGCGAGACGATCCCGAACGACTCAAGGCACTGGCGGACTGTTACCGAAAACTCGCAGGCCTGTTCCGCGGCGACATGTGGGAGCCAGGGGAATGATCCCGGCCGCGAGCCCCTACTTGGAATGCCTCGAGCTGGGCCAGCGGTTCACCGCTGCCCTCGAAGCCTACGGCCGAGAGTGCAACCTCAAGGAGTACAGAGGGGCTGCTGTCGTGATTCGGGCAATCGTCAACGTGGTGAGCGCCCTTCGATCTCGTGTTGAGAAGCCGTGGATCATCCCAGCCCGCGAGCGCGCGGTCGAAGTCTGCTGGAAGGTTGCGGCGGGAACGGCGAGCGACGATGAGAAAGCCGAACTCGCCAGATGGGCCACGACCTCGCCTGAACTCTTGGCCAGGGAGATCGAGAAGATGCCCACCGCTGCCGCCGAACTGGAAGCCAGGAGGCGGAAGTACGTTGCGGCGGCGAAGCGCAACCCGCGCACACACGAGCTCGCGGCCCGCGGCGAGGAAACGCGGCGCCGCGTGCTGGAACTGTACGCCGCTTCCCAATTGCCCCAGCGGGAGCGCGCCGCTGCGATTGCCAGGCGGCTCCGCATCTCCTCTCGACTGGTCAGAAGCTACCTGAAACGGAAGTAAGCCGGCTCGGTTCCGCTTTTCGTAGCATTACGCTCGGAGCGGCTGAGCAAGTCCAATCAGGCGTGGCTCACTTAGAGCGTGCCACTAGAACAGACGCAGACACGCACGATTCGTCGCCGCGCTGGTGAACCTCTTGACGTGCAGACATGTGAACGTCTGCGACGCTACTTGCAACTCGCCCATTGGCGCGCTGGCTCGCGCTATCTAGCTGTCACAGCAGAGACGCTTCGGCGTGCCTTGCAGGGCAAGGCAGTTCGGACCACGACCGCGCGCGCTCTGCGGGTCGCGCTGGCCGCGATCGAGCAGGAGGAGGCGCGGTCGTGACCGACTTGATTCTGGACGCAATACGAGAGGCCGTGCGCGATGAGATTGTGCTGATGCGCGCCGAGCTTTCTGCGCTGCGAGCAGAGATCGCGACGACGAGCGCGCGAGGACTGTCGCCCCGCGATTTCGCAAAAGCTAGCGGGCTGTCGCTCGCTACCGTGTATCGACGTCTGAAGGATGCGACCCTCCCGTACCGTCGACTGGGGGGACGAATCATCGTATCAGCGAGCGCGCTGGAGCCGGCGCCGACCTGCAGGCTCGAATCTCCACCTGTCTCCAATCGTCGAGAAATCGAAGCGAGCGTGTCCGGCTGTCGTCACCACGACGCCAAGAGGGCGCGGTAAGCATGAGCGACGCTGTCGACGTCTCGATCTCGATGCCAGTCCACGTCGGCGATACGATGCGCGAGACGGCGCACCTGTCCGGCCCGGAGATGGCAGCGCACGTCCGGCTGATGATGGCGGCTTGGTCGCGTGGCGGGCACCTACCGTCCGAGTCCGAGCGACTGCGCCGGCTCGCCATGGTCGACGCTCCCGACTGGTCGAATGTCTGGTTCGCGCTGGCCGAGCTATGGCCAGCATCGACCGACGGGCAGAGTGTCTCCCACGCTCGCACCCTGGCCGAGCTAGTCCGCGCTCGCGCGGCCAAGGCGCACGCTGTCGCCCGCGCCAAGCACGCCCGCGCCCAACAGCTAGCCGGCCCCAAGCCGGCCCCAAGCCGGCCCCAAGCCGGCCCTCCTTCCCCTTCCCCTTCCCCTACTCCGGATCCTGAACCTGAACCTACACCTACACCCAGATCCGGAGTAGGCGCCGAGCCGCCCGCGGACGGGCCGGCTCCGGCGCCGGCCGCTCCGCCCGAGCCTGCGCTATTGGTCTATGCGTGTAGTGGCCGGAGGGGTGAGCCGAGAGAGTGGCCCTTCACCGAGTCGATACGCGCCGAACTCGCCGAAGCGTACCCGGGGATCGACGTCATGGCATCGGCTCGCCAGATGCTTGAGCACTTCCGCGCTCATCCCCAGAAGCGTCCGACCGCCAAGGGGATGCGAGCACGGCTGAGCACTTGGTGTCGAGACGACCAAGACCGAGGCGGGAGGCCAGGGCTGCGCGTGGTGCCGCCAGCACGTGACGTCCGGGCCGGCGCCGTCCGCGCCGAGGCCATGGACCACTCCCGCACTGGGAGGATCGACCTATGACCCGGCCTCGGTCTCTGCAGCCCGGCGAGTGGTCGAGCATGACCTACGGCGAGCGTGGCGCCTACGCCGCCGAGATGGACGCATGGGAACGGACGCCGGAAGGTGCAGCGGAGAAGGCCGCACGGGAAGAAAAGCGACGGGCGGCATGGGAGGCGCAGCGGCTCGCGCTCGTCGCGGACATGCTGCGCGACCAGACCGATCCCGGCTCGCGGTTGGGCTTGCCGTCGCGAGCCGTCGAGCTAGCCCTGGCCGGCGACCTGCAAGAGACGGTCGCGCTTGCGGCGGTGCGGGGCGCTGCTGACATGCTGGTCTTGTCCGGCGGAGTCGGCACCGGCAAGACCGTAGCGGCGGTGGCGTGGCTGGCGGAGTACATCCGCGACCCGGCGCAGTGGTCGGCCTTCGGCGACGACTACCAGAGCGCCCCCTATTACCGCGGCGGCTCACTCGTCTGGACCACTGCTGCGGACCTGGCGCGCATGGACCACTACTCACAAGAGGCATTCGACCGCGTGGCCAAGGCCCGCCGGTTGGTGGTCGACGACCTCGGCGCCGAATACAGCGACGGCAAGGGGTTCTTCGGCAGTCTGCTAGACGAGCTGGTCGACGCTCGCTACAGCGGTTTGCGACCCACTGTCATCACCACAAATCTGGACGCGCCCGCATTCGCGGCGAGGTACGGGGCGCGCGTGGTCGACCGCGTCCGCGAGGCCGGCCGGTTCGTGGGCTGCGGCTCGGAGTCCCTGCGCAAGAGGCCCGGATGAGCGCTCGACCATCCCAAACGGCCGACTTTGGCGTCACCGTCGCGACCCCAACGTGCGGAAACCCCTGCGTTTCCAGCACTTCCGCAAGTAGCGCACCGGATTGCCTAGTCGCAGTCAAGGCCGCCTGGGCGGCGTCGTGGTCGCGCCTGCTCGCCGAGTACCACGATGCCGAGGCCCGGCTTGCGGACCTTGAGCACGCGGAACCGACCCGCTTCCGCGCCATCGAGCGGCTGGCCGGAGCGGCTGGCCGTGAAGGTGGCCGCGTCGTGCGAGGCGGCGGCTCTGCGACTGAACTCGACGCCAGGCTGCGCCAGTGGGAGCGCGCCGTGGCCGATGCCCTGGCCGGCATGGACCACGCGAAGAGCCTGCGCCTCTGCGCCGACTGTGGCGAGGCGGACACGGACACGGTTCTGCCCGGGCTGACGGGAGGCCGGGTCTGCGCGCGGTGCCTGCGGGGCCAGATGAGTACGATTTTCCCCACCTCGCACGTCGTGCCCCGCCAGGGGCCGTCGCCTGCGGAACGTTCTCTGCCGCGGGAGTTGCGAGCTGGTTACTCGGCGGGGTGCGAGGTGGGTTTTTCTGCGTCGCCGTCCGGACCGGAGTCTTTGCCGGCAGGCGTCTCCTTTCCGCCTGGGTTGCTGGGCGGCGACGCCCTATTTTGTACGCCACGGGAACCTTGCTCTCGTTGTGGTTGCGCGACCTGGCGTGAGGCCCATTGGTCCGATGGCCGACTGATTTGTACGGCTTGCTGGCAGTCGCGCCAGCCGGTGCAGGGCGAGCTCTTTGGGAGGAAAGATGTCTGACGAACAACCCGATCTTTCCGTCCTTCCCGTGGCCGAATCTGGCCAGGCTGCGGAGCTGCAGGGGACCGACGAAGATGGGCTAACCCCCTTGCAGGCCAGGTTCGTAGAGCTCATCGCGTCGGGCGAAACGATGCGGGGGGCGGCCATCGAGTTGGACAGGTCAGAACGCACGCTGCGGAGATGGAAATCTGCAACGACGATCAAGGCAGCGATCCGTGATCGGCTTGCCGAAGCGCTAGCCCGGGCAAGAGCGATTCTCTCGGCCGGGGCCGGCGAGGCTGCCGCCGCGCTGGTCGGCATGGCCGGCGGCACCGTGGCAGCGGAGGCCGCCCGGTGTGCTGCGGCCCGGGCGGTGTTGGAGAACGCCACGAAGCTCGGCGAGATCGCCGCGATTGAGGAGCGGCTCGCCGAGGTGGAGTCGCGTCTCGGGCCGGGAAGGGGCCGGCTATGAACATCCGCAAGATCGAAACCCGTCTGGAGAGGCTGGCGCCGGTGCCGCCGCCGCCCCGCTATCGGCGAACGACCGCGGAAACCCGGCAAGAACTGGATCGCGTGCTGGGGGTGATTGGACGGCGCCCGCCCGGCCGGCCCCATCGCGACCCCCGGGGACTCGCCGAGGCGCAGGCCGAAGTCGACCGGGTGCTGGCGGTCCTAGCGAGGCTCGACGGCGCCGAGGTGCGAGCATGAGCCTACGGGGGCTCGCGGAGCGTGTCCGCCGCCTCGGGCGTGTGCCCCCCCCGCCGGCGCCGGCCGACTGGGACGAGCGGGGCTGGCTCGCACGTATGCGACAACTGGCGGAGGCCGTGCGCGAAGCCGAGGAGCACCCGCAAGCCATCGACATGAAGGCCGAGTTGATTGGTGGATTCGGTGCCCTAGCGGCGCGCTCACCGTCGGTGTCGGAGCCGGCGCAAGTGTCAGCGGCAGGCAAAGTGACGCCAAGTGCGCCACCGAAAGGAAGCGAACATGGGTTCACGCGGTAACGGCGTCCAGTGGTTGATGGAGCTCGAAGCCAAGCTCGACGGCGCCAAGGCCATGGTCAAGGAGTTGAGCGCGTCCGAGAAGGCGGCCGACCAGGCCGACCAGGCGCTCAAGAAGATGGAAGGCCACACCTTCCGTAGCCTGACGAAGTCGGTTTTCACGGCGGAGCTCGGCATGAAGGCCTTGGAGAAGACGGCCGAGTTGGCACTGTGGAGCATCAAGAAACTTGGCGGGGCGATCGAGATCGCGGCCGGCGAAGAGCGCCTAGACAGGGTCTTCGCGAACATGCTGGGCGGCGAAGAGGCGCGCGAGACCGTCGACTACATGGAGAAGTTCGCCGACGTGAGCGAGTTGCTGGAAGGCAGTGTCAAGGCCGCGGGGGCTGAGTTGCTCCGGTCGGGAGTCCATGGAGCCGCCTTCCGCAACGCCTTGGCGCTGGCCGCGGACGTGGCCGCGCAGAGCACGGACAAGATGGCCGGCTTTCAGCGAGCCATTGATGCGGTCGGCCGCACCGCGAAGACTGGCCGCATGGAGCTGGGCACCCTCTACCAGATTGGGCTCAACGAGCACGAGGTGCTGGCGCAGATGTCATCCGACCTGGGGATGACGAAGGAAACCATCAAGAAGAAGCTCGCGGAGGGGGCGCTCGAGGGGGCCCTCGCCATGGAGTCGATCTTCACCGTCATGGAGCGCAAGACGGGCAAGCAGCTCGGCGGGTTGGGGCTCGAAATGGCCAAGGGCATGCAGTCGAGCCTTGAGAAAGTCATGAACCTCCCGAGCGAGATGGCCCAGACGCTCAAGAACACCCAGGGTTTCCGCGACCTCGAGGACTCCCTCGGCAACTTCCTCGAGATCGTCAAGCCTCGCCTGATCGAGGGCACCGGCCTGATGGGCAAGATGTTCGACACCGTGGGGGCGAGGCTCAAGAACATCGATTGGGACAAGGTGGTCGACAAATTTGAGGTGCTGGTCGAGCTCGCCGGCAAGTGGGTCGACGTCTTGGACAACGTTGCCACTGCAACCGAGAAGATCGCCACCGGCGTATTGGCGCTGCCGTCCCTCGGGGAAAAGATCGGCGACGTTCTCGGTAACGCCGAAATTCTGCTCAAAGAAGGGCGAGTCGGTCAGACCGAGGAAGAGCGTCACCAGAAATGGCTAGACGTCGAGTGGGAGCGCCGCCAGGCGGCCTTGCGGGGGAGAGACATTGCCGTCGGGGCCGCCGTTGGCATGGAAGTCCACAAGGTCAAAGCTCGTGAAGCCGGCGCCGATCTGGTCGGGGCCGCCGACAAGGGCATGCGGGATGCCGGCGAGATCCATTCCCCCTCCCGTCTATTCGAGCGCCATGGCCGCATGCTCGCCGAGGGGCTGGCGACGGGGCTCGAGCGCGGCTCCGCCCGGGCCGCGGCCGCCGCCGGCTCCATGATGCCGATCCCGAGTACGGCGGCCCTGACGTCCGTCGGTGGGGGTGGCATCAACGCCGGCGGCATCACGGTGAACCTGTCGGTCGAGGTGCCAGGCGGTAGCGGTTCGTCGGCCGAGGAGATCGCCCACGAAGTGCAGGCCATCCTGCCCAGTGCGCTGCTCGGGGCTCTTGAGCAGATCGCCGTGCAGGCGGGGGTGAACTGATGGCGGATGCCTTGTTCGTTGCTCTGCAGGCCCGCCCGCCGTCGCTGACCAGGCCCGCCGCAACTGCAGGCTGCCGCCATGCTGCCGCAACCCGCACTGAGGAGTGACCATGCCAAACCTTAGTGAACTACTAGCCCCACGCAGCCGCGCCAAGATCGAAGTTGAACTCCTTGCCCACCTTGCGGGCGACGGGTTTCCAACCGACCAATGGGCCGAAGGCTCACCCGGACGAACCATCGCCCGGATGATCGCCACGGGTTTGCGTGATAGGGAGACCCTCATTGCCGAGCTGGCGGCCGGCGGCTTCTTGGACCTGGCGGCGGTCCTGACCGACGCTGCCGGCCTTCCGATGCCGGGGTGGCTCGAAGTGCTGGCGGCCCAGATGTATCGAATCACAGGCGCCGCTGAAACCTACAGCCGCGTGCGCCTGACGCTGACCTGCACCTCCGGGCCCGGCCCCTACATCAAGGCCGCAGGCGAGCTCATCGCCGAGAGCCAGGCCGGCAACCACTACACGAACATCGACGAGGTGACGATCCCGGACGGCGGCTCGGTGACGGCCGTTTTCCAGGCCGAGCAGAGCGGGCAGGTTCTCGACGCGACCGGGACGATCGACGAGCTGACAACTCCACTGCCCGGGGTGACGGTGGCGAACGTCTCGACCCAATTTTCCGATCCGGTTGCCAAGTGGTCGGGCGCTGGAACGATCACCCCAACGATGTCCACGCCCACGCCGGAGAGGCCGCGCACGCTGCGCGTGAAGGTCGTCGCCTCGGGTGCCGTCGGGACTGCGTTGATCTCACTCACGACGTATGAGACTGTCGACGGCCGGGCCGTCTCCGCGATCGAGCGCGGGCCGTTCGCCCTGCCCGCTGCGTTGAACGACGGCGAGATTCTGTTGACCTTCGCTGACAACGGAAGCGCCCTGGCCTTCGTGGGAGGTGACTATTGGTTCATTTCGGTGCCCGGCTTGCCGTTGCTATCGGCGGGAAGCGAGGCCGAGGCACCCGGCCAGTTGGCCCAGCGCTGCCGCGATCGGTGGCCCTCACTGTCGGCTATCCCGACGGAAGGCAAGATCGCGGCATGGGTTCGCCAGTGCAGCGTCGAGAACGGCTTCGGTATCACGCGAATCACGACGGCGCCGAGCAATGCCGTTGCTGGACGGACTGACGTTCGTGTCGCCGATGGCAGTGGTTATGCAAGCCCCGAACAACTGGCAATCCTGCAAAGCTACATCGACGCGCGGCTGGTCCATGAGCCTTTCGAGTCAGTGGCCGTGCTGGCGGCCGAGTCGGTCGCAGTTACCTTGACGGGCACCGTCCGGTGCCGACTCGGAACGCTGGCGACTGTGCAGGCGGCCTTTGCCGAAAGCTGGGCCGCCTACCTTTCCACTGTTCCGATTGCAGGGGAAATGCCGGGCCACCTAGTGCGGGTGGGGAAGGTTTTCGACCTGCTCACGAACGCGGGCGCCTACGCCGCTTGTGATCTGGCACTGTCGGCGACTCGGGCGAGCACGAACGGCAACGGGGATCTGGTTCTGGGGGGGCATCAGGTTCCGGTTGTGGGGACCGACTCACTCACTTGGCAAGAGGTAGCTTGATGGCACCGTTTTCGGCTCTCGTATCCGACGCTCTACGGGGCGCTTCACCGTCGAGAACCGAATGGCCGCACACAGTCTAGGGCGCCATGCTGGCGTCAATTGCACAACGAACAGGAGAAAGCAGACAATGACCACAAGAGAGCAGACAGTCAAATTGGGAGAGGCGATCCAACAGTTGACCGCCGTGGCCAACAAGAGCCCCGCGGCCTTCGCACGGCTCGTCGGTGCGATCGGCAAGGAAGCGGCTTCACTGAGTGGGCCGCGCACGGCGGCGCAACTCTACGCCGACAACGCGGTCGCGATCGCCTCGTTGAACGGCGGGCGGGCCGAGGCAGCCGCATCGCAAGTGGCGGAACTCGAGAAGCGGTGGCGCGAGACTGCGCCCACCATTCCCGCGGTCCAGCTAGCGGCCTTGAAGGCTTTGGAAGGCGAGTCTCCCATTCGGCTGATGATGAGGTGGGATCTGATTCAGTCGGTGAAAGCCAAGGGCCAGAACCCGCGCACTGTCGGCGGCGTCTAGACCTTGGGAGCACAGACCATGAGCGACTACAAACCCGTCATTGGCCGCCCGAGCGACCCTATCGCGGTCCAGGAGCAACCGAACCGACCGGACCCAGTGCGGCCGGCAACGGCAAACCCGGAGCAGATCGAGCACTACTTCAAGGTGCCGGCGTCCGACCCTGCTCGCGCGCCCAACGATCCGCTTTCCCGCGCGGGAAGGATGAAACCATGATGGAGTGGAATCCACGGCGGCTCACCGAGGCCGAGCGGCCTACCAGCCGCTTCCGCAGGCCGTCGGACAAGCAGATGGCGGGCTGCATCGCCACCCTGGCCACCGTCATCGGCGCCGAGGCTGCGGCGTCGCCGAGTTGGCAGCGGCGGCTGGCGATTGCTGACCAGACAGGCGAGTTGCTAGTCCTGCTCGACGTTCCAACGAGATGGATCTCGCCGGGCGATGGCGCGCACGGCGTGGCGCCTGAACCGGGGCCAAGGCTGGACGAATGGCTGGCGACGCACAGCTTGGGCTTCCCGGTCGACACTGCAATCCGCTTGCTCGACTCGGCCGAGAGTCCCGAACGTGAGATCGAGCGGCGGCGCGCAATCCTGCGCCGGCGGGACGAGCTGCGCGCGGAACGCGCGGCGGAGGTGGCGGCGAAGCAGGCAGCCGAGGCGGCGGCACTGGCGGCGCAGGCCGAGCGGGAGACGCGGTTCCGGGAATCAGCCTGGTCCAAGCTGGAACCCGGGCAGCGGTTGCTGCTCACTGTCTCGCTTGCTGTCGAGGCCGACAACCCCGACCTGGCCACGGTGCTGCGTGACGGGGCCGGGCTCCAGGGCGGCTTCCTGGCACTCCCGCGCACGCAGTGGTGGCTGCCGAAGGACAAGCGCACGGACAGGTGATGCACCTCGCGGTCGCGGCCCAGCCCGACGAAACCGCCGACGAGCTGCGCAAGCTGCCGGCGAGATTCCCGGCGCGGCGCCCGAAGCGATACGCTCGATGTCTCGCCCTGGGCTTGGGCATCACGGTGCCCTGTCCGTTCGCGAGGTGTCGCCACAACCTGCTCTTCGACGAGCTGCGCGGCGAAACCCTCCCGGATGCCGATTTGTGGCGCCGCGAGACATGTTCGCTTGCCGTCGCGGCGCGCGGGCAGCACAAGGCCGCGACGATCGGCGGGTTTGTCGGCGGAAGCGAAACGTTTGCGGAGGAGGCCCTGCGTTGCGCGCTCGTTGGCGTGATGCGGGCCTTGGGCTGCGATGAACTCGTGCGGTTGAACAAGAATGGTGCTCCTCGCCTGCGCCGGCCGATGCGCAAGGGCTACAAGCTGGACAGCAAGGGCATGGACGGCCTAGCCGACCTTGTCGAAGCGCGGTGGAAGCGTGGGCTGCCCCGCTTGAAGGTGCCGCCCGTCCGCCGGCTGTCACGCGCCGAGGCGGAAGTCGCCTACCCCGGCAAGCTCCATCCGGCCTATGGGGAGCCTCGGCAGACTACACAGGCCGGATCTCTTCCACCCGGCGGCACGGCAAAACCAGGCCCGGGCAGGTTCTCGACGCGGCGCGAGACGCCAGGCGTTGACGTATCGGATGGGGAAGCGAAGTGCTCGGACGATTGTCCTTGACATAGATAAGAACTTGGTTCTTACTTATAGGTATGCAAATGGCTGAAAACTCGCAACGTTCTCACAAATCGGCGAGACTCTCGGACGTGGGACGCCCCCGCATCCGAGCGCTTACCGAGACGATCAACATCGGCTTCAAGGCGGAACCGAAGCTTGTCCGGGCTTTGGACGAAGAGGCCGCGCGTCTGACGGCCGAGCGCGGGCCGGGCGCCTCGAAGGTCAGTAGGACCGAGGTCATCAAAGTGATTCTCGCCCGCTGGCTCGCCGATCGTATCGAGCGCCCCGACTAGCCCGCGCGCCGCGCACAGGTTCCCCACATGAAGCGGCGCCGCGGTGTTGCGAGCACCCGGCGCCATGGTCAACGCCCCCCAAGGAAGGAAGGATCGACGATGCCCAGACTACCACGCAACCAAGAGAGAACCTCAATCCCGAACGTGAAGGCGGCCTTCGCCGCCAAGTTGCAACGGTGGCGCCCGTGCCGCCGTTGCGGCCGTCGCCGGGAAGACCTGGCCGACGGCCTGTGCGAGCGCTGCCAAGACGCTCCCATGGCTTCCAGGCCAGGCGCACCCGTCGGGCTCGGGTTCGACGTCGTCGCCATCCTTCGCACGCTTCTGCTTGGCGACCCCGAGTTGACCGCCAGGCTTGACAGCGCCTTCCGCAAGGCGGTGCGGTCGTGAACGCCAGCGTTGGCGGCGCTCTCACGCCGGAGGTACTGGCGGCGCTTGAAATCGTCAAGCGCGCGTTCGGCGGCTTCACCGTTCCATCCGGTCCGACTGTGCGGGAGCTCTGGACGAAGTACGCGGCGGCCGAGAAAGCTGGGCTTCGGTCGTGGAATCGGAGCGAGGCCGCCGGCCGGCGGTGGGTCGCGCTGTGGGGCGACCGCCCCGCGGCGTCGTTGACCTTGGACGACGTAGACGAGTGGCGCGCCACCGAACGGCAGCGAATCACGGTGCGCCACCGCCCGACCACGCCGGCGACGCGCAACCGCGACATGGTCATTCTGCGACGGATGCTCAACTGGGGGATGATGCGCGGCATACTGGCCTACAACCCGCTGGCGCGCGTCCGTCTAGAGAAGGAAAACAACCTACGCGAAACGGTCCTGACCGACGCCGACGTCGAGAAGATCATGGCAGCGGGTGACCCGTTGATCCGCGTGCTCGTGATGATCCTATTCGACACCGGCGCCCGCAAGATGGAGATCCTTCGGCTGCGTTGGGACCAGGTGGACGAAGCAAGCGCCTGCATCCGGCTCGGGGCTCGCGACACGAAGAACGGCCGCCGGCGCCACGTGCACCTCACGACGCGCGCCCTGGCCGCAATCTTGGCGATCGCCCGGCATCCGGAGTCGCCCTACGTGTTCGCGAACCGGACGGGCCGGCTGTTCAATCCCCGGTACATCTACGAGCGATTTCAGCGCGCCGTTCTGCTCTCTGGCGTGCGGGGCGTGAACGGCGAATCCGTGACGCTGCACTCGCTCCGGCATGCGTTCATCGCGAAGGCGCGCAAGCTGCGCATGCCCGAGCGGACCGTGATGCAGCAGACGGGCCATCTGACCCGCGTCGCATACGACCGATACGGCGGCCTGGCCGATGACGACGAGCTGCACTCGATGATCTCGATAATGGAAAACGGGGCGGTGTCCCATGCGTAGGCGGCGGCGGCGAGGTTTCGGCCAAGGCAGCATCCGCAAGCGGGGCCTGTCCTGGTCGATCGCCTGGCGCGAGAACGGACGGCGCCGGTTCGCCAGCGCTCCGGATGAGGGCACGGCAAAGCGCATGCTGGCCAAGATCCTGTCAGACGCGGCCCTCGGCACGGTCGGGCTGAAACCGGACTTGAAGGGGGCGCCCACGCTGGGGGAGCTCGCCGGCCCCTGGCTCAAGCGGCGCGAGAAGACGCACCGGGCGTGGCGAGACGATGCCTGCCGGTGGCGCGTGCACCTCGAGCCGTTCTTCGGCCGGTGCCGCCCGGGCGAGGTGGACGCCGGCATGATCCGGCGGTTCGTCGAACTCAAGCTGGTCGAGGGCAACCGCGGCCGGGGGAACCCGCCCAAGGCACCCAAGGCTGCGAAGCCGCAGAAGGGCCTGGCACCGGCATCAGTCGGTATGTGCATCCGCCTCTTGAGCACCTTTTTCGCCGACGTGGTCGAGCAGGGACACGTCACGGTGAACCCGGTGGCGACCCTGCCCCGGGCGACTCGCAAGCTCTACCGGAGCGACCACGACCCGCGGGACACCCCTTTTCTTGAGCGGCTGGAAGACGTGCGCCGCATCTATCTCGCCCTGCCCGAACCCACGGCCACCATGTTCGCCGTTGGGAGCATGGCGGGGCTGCGCACGTCCGAGGTGATAGGCCTTTCGTGGGATGACGTCGACCTGGCGAACCGCCGGATCCATGTGCGTCAGCAAGCCCACCGCGGGCGCCTCGGGCCGCTCAAGGACAACGAAAGCCGCACGGTTCCGCTGCAGGCCGCCTTGGCGCCCATCCTGGCCGAGCACAAGCTGCGAACGGGCGGCACGGGCCTGCTATTCCAACCCGCCTGCCCGGAGCGGGGCGGCCGTCCCGAGCTCGGCAGCCCGGCCATGTTCGTGCGGCCCAACACGTTGCACCGGCACCTACGGGGCGCCCTCAAGGCATGCGGCCTGCCGCCGTTGTCCTGGTACCACGCGACCCGCCACACGTTCGCCTCGCAGTGGGTAATGGGGGGCCACAACATCGCCAAGCTGCAGGCCATCCTTGGGCACAGCAGCATCGTCACGACCCAGCGCTACGCGCACCTGGGCCGCAACCTGTTCGATGCCTCCGAGTTGAACGCCATGGCGGTGGACCTGTCGAGGCCGGCCGGCACCGTGCTGCCAATCGCGGAGTCTCGGCCAAACTTGACGCCGCCCACCGCGTCGGAAACTTCGGAAGCCCTGGCTTTTCAGGGGTAGCGGAGAGGGTGAGATTCGAACTCACGATACAGGTTTTAGCCCGTATAACGGTTTAGCAAACCGCCGCCTTCGGCCTCTCGGCCACCTCTCCAGAGCTGCTAGGTACTACTTGAGATTCGGCGGGATCTCAAGTGCGGAGATAGTCCAGGGATCCCCTCGGTCCAGCTCACCCGCCGAGCGAGGCACGACGGCCCCCAGCCCTTTCATGGTTCCTGAATACGATGAGGAGGAGGAGGGATTCGAACCCCCGGCGCTTGCGCGCTACGGTTTTCAAGACCGTCGCCTTCGACCACTCGGCCACTCCTCCGGG
>JAFGPX010000048.1 GCA_016935975.1 Deltaproteobacteria bacterium | reverse complement strand
GAGCGGCGAAGCGCCGAATACTAGAGGTATTCAAGCGAGCGGCGACGCAGCAGACGGGCCGGAATCCGCCCGAACGGCGACGCGGAGTCTTTCGCCACGGGCTGCTAGACCGCCGCCTTGAGCCGGGCCCATGGGGCGAGAGAACGGCAGCGGAACGATGGGGGCCGGCAAGCCGGAGTCGCCCTGCCCCCTCCCGGTTTCTCGATTCCGGGCGCTTCGGTGTTATTCCCTTTGCCAGAGAATTACGTGCTGGACCCCCTAGGCACGATTGGTATGCTAGCGAGCAGTGAGGGGCGCGTGCGCGCCGGGTGTTGGGCCTGAGGAATGTTTCCCCGAAGTGTGAGGTATCTGCACATGACGAAGAACAGCCTTTCGAACGATGTCGGCCGGATCTCACTCAAGTCGAATCTAGTTCTTGCCTTGTCCATTGCCGCGGCCGTCGCGCTGATTGCCGCCTGCGAGGGCGGGACAATCAGCCCGGAGGGCAACGGGGGAGCCAGTGGCGGCGGCCAAGGCGGCAACGGGAGCGGCAATCAGGGTGGCGACCAGGGGGGCGCCAGTGGCGGCCCTGTCACGCTGACCATTCCTCCCGTGACCCCGCCGGATCCGGACGCGGCTATCGTGCTTCCGGGCGGCGGCACCTGCGGCGACGGCATTCAGCAACGGGGAGAAACCTGCGACGACGGCAACACCGACGACAACGACTGCTGCAACCGCGCCTGCCAGCTCGAGGCGAACTGCGAATGCCCCGAACCGGGCAAACCCTGCGTCAGTCTCGCGGTGTGCGGCAACGGTCTTCTGACCTCGGACGAGACCTGCGACGACGGCAACGAAACGAGCGGCGACGGCTGCTCGGCGGACTGCAACACCGTGGAAGACGGTTGGGTCTGCCCGGTGCCCGGCCGCAAGTGCATTCCCGACTGCGGCGACGCGAAGATGACCGCCGACGAGCTGTGCGACGACGGCAACACCAACGATGGCGATGGCTGCTCCAGCACCTGCCAGGTCGAGCCCGGCTACGATTGTCCGACGCTGGGCGAGCCGTGCATCAAGTCGGTCTGCGGCAACGGCAAGCGCGAGGTCGGCGAGACCTGCGACTGCGGCACGGACGAGGACAACCTGCCCGACGGCTGCAAGGCGGTCAACGGCCTCTTCTACGGCGACCCCGAGAACCCGGGCTGCTCGAAGACCTGCACCTCGGAGCCGAAGTGCCTCGACGACAAGGGCAAGACCCAGGCCTGCTCGTCGAGCTGCGGCGACGGCAACATCGATCCGGGCGAGGACTGCGACGACGGCAACGCCAACAGCGGCGACGGTTGCTCCGAGGAGTGCAAGTTCGAGGAGGGGTTCACGTGCACGACCACGACCCAGCAAGACTCCGAGGACTGCCAGGAAACCTCGGGGCAGTGCCTGCGTCTGCCGGTGATCTACCGCGACTTCAAGCCGCAGAGCGAGAGCGGCGGCCACCCCGATTTCTACTGGCTTTCCAAGACCCAGTGGTGCGTGCCCAACTCGGGCGGTCCTTCCAAGGGCAACGACTCGACGACCCGGTGCTGGGGCATCGTCGCCAACGATCTCTCGTACGGCAAGCCGCAACCCGGCAACACCAAGTCTTGCTCCTGCCAGTTCAGCGACTGGAGCATCGGCAACTCCGGCGACCACATCGGCGGGAACTACCACGACACCGACAGCCCTCTCAACGGACGCAGCGACGTGACCGCCTACACGAGCAACGGCGGACCGATCTGGAACGGCACGATGCCGAGCTACAAAGACGCCGATAGCCTCAAGCAGTGGTTCAACGACGACGATAGCGTCAACGAGACCTTCCTGGACATCCTCGAGCTGCCATCCATCGGCAGCAACATCTATCAGTACGCGAGCAAGCAACGCAAGCTCGACGGCGGCTTCTTCCCGCTCGACCAGCTGAACGCCGACCAGCGAACCCTGTGCAACATGTGGCCTTACTGGAACAGCAAGTTCTTCCCGAATTGCACGGGCGACCAGTACCTCTTCCCGCCGCGCATCCAGTCGAGCGACTGCCCAACCGGAGACGACTACCTCGACGGCTGCTGGCTGACGGGCCTGACCGGCGTCAAGCACGACAGCTACTTCACGGACGAGGTCCGCTACTACTTCGTCTACGACGGCTCGGCCGGCATCAGCCTGCAGTTCTTCGGCGACGACGACCTCTTCATCTTCATCAACGGCAAGCTGGTTCTCGACCTGGGCAGCGTGCACCAGCAACTGCCTGGCAAGGTCACCGTTTCCGGCAGCCCGGGCACGGCCACCATCGTCGAGGGCGGCTGTCTCGACACCGCCGGCAACATCATAGGCGCCGAGGCTGGCTCGGACGCCTGCTCGCCGACGAACAGCTCGCCCCCCACCGCCCGAGAAGGCGACGACTTCCACAGGCGCACCGTCAACCTCGGCCTCGAAAACGGCAGGGTCTACGAGATCGCCATCTTCGGCGCCGACCGGCACCCGCCCGAGTCGAACTACCAGCTCACCTTGCAGGGCTTCACCACCAAGAAGTCGAGCTGCCAGCCTCGCTGCGGCGACGGCCGGGTCACGGCCGGCGAACAGTGCGATTGCGGCGACGGCTCGGTCGACGTGCCGAGCGACTGCCCGGGCAAGAACGACGACAACCTCTACGGCGGCTGTACCACGAAATGCAAGTACGGTCCCTTCTGCGGCGACGGCAAGGTGCAGACCGAGAACGGCGGCAACGAGGAATGCGACAACGGCAAGCAGAACGGAGCGGATCTCAGCAAGGACGGCTGCACCATCGGCTGCATGAAGCCGCATTTCTGCGGCGACGGCATCACCGACACCGACCTCGGCGAGGAATGCGACTTCGGCGAAAACAACGGCAAGAAACTCGACAAGGAGGGCAATCCCTCGGACGCCGAGGACGCCTTCATCCATTGCCTCGAGGACTGCTCGTTCCCGCCCGGGATCGTGTTCTAGTAGGGGCGCGATTCATCGCGCCCGACCTCCCAGGACCGCGATTCATCCCCCCCGACCTCCCAGGACCGCGATTCATCCCGCCCGGCCTCCCAGGACCGCGATTCATCCCGCCCGACCTCCCAGGACCGCGATTCATCCCGCCCAGCTTGCTTCTTCCCCAGACGATGGGGGCTGTCGGACGATGGGGCGCAATGAATTGCGCCCCTACTGGATGGTGGAGTCCGTGACCGTGATGGGCGTGTCGTCGTGGTTGGAGATCTGCGGATAGGTCGGATACCACGAGCCGCCGATGTTGTTGGTGATGACCGAGGTGTCGATCACGATGTTGCCCGTATGGTCGTTGCTGACGAAGAAGATGGCGCTGCCGAAGGCGTTGACCTGGTTCTGCTCCATGCGCACGCCGCACAGGCGAAGCGTCATCTTGGTGCCGTCGTTGTAGATACCGCCGCCGCTGCCGCCGCCGGGCGAGCCTGGTTCTGCCGGGTTGCCGCCGTTGCCGATGGCGCGGTTGTAGCTGATGAGGGTGTTGAGCACGGTCCACGACACGCCGATGCTGCTCAGGGCGCCGCCGTTCGAGCCCACGTTGCCCATCCCCTCCGCTCCGCCGAAGGTGCTGTTGACGACGTAGACCGGCAGGTTCTGGTACTGGCTGAAGACGCGGATGGCCCCGCCGCCGACATCCGCCCCCGTGTCCGCGCACACGTTGTTCAGAAACCGCGAGTTGATGACCTTGAAGCGGCCGCCGCGCACCCAGACGGCGCCGCCGCCGTCGTACTCGGTTTCGTTCTTGGAATTGCCGTTGGCGAAGGTCAGGTTCTGCACGGTCAGTTGCGGCGTGTCCTGGTTCTGGCAGTGGTCGCTCGTCCACACCTGATTCTCGTCACACGTGTTCATGTAGAGGATGCGAGTCCTGCCCTCGCCGCTCAACGTGACCAGGCCGCCGCCGTCGATGACGATCTTGGGCCCCTTGTCGTTCCACACCTTGGCCGGTTTGTCGAGACGGATGGTCGCCATGTCCGGCCCGCAGTCGAAGGTGATGATCCCGCCCGCGGCAACCGCGGCGACGAAAGCATCTCCGGTGCAGCTCTCGGGCGTGCCCGTGCCCACCACGGTCGTCGGGGCCGACGCGTCCTCGGGCTGCGCCTCGGGCGGGATGGGGCAACGGCCCTCGGGATTGCCCGGCTCGCCAGGCTGGATCTCGATCACGATCCCCGGGTCTTCGTGCGCGAGAGAACAGGCGCACGGAAGCGCCAAGGCGCACGCGGCCATCACCAGCCATGCCGGATTGCACAAGTTGCGCATCTCGATCATCGCGTTCCCCTCCGCGGCAAGCATAGCAGGGATCCCGGCCAGCCAGAGCGCAGCTAGCTCTCGACGAAAGCGCCGCAATCGTGCGACTCTTGCGCCCGATCGGCTGCCATGGATCCGGACATCCTCCATCGCTTCCTGGAAAGCGTCGGCCAGAAGGCCGACGTCGATCTCTACCTCAAGCTCTTCCGCGCGCAGCGCAAGGAGAGCTTCGCCATCATCGTGGCCGACGCCCAGATCGTCCGAGCCGCCCTCGATCCCTTCCACTTCGACCTCCGCATCCTGGCCGGCTTGGGGCTCTACCCCGTGGTGCTGGTCGGTCTGCTCGACGCGCGGGACGCCGACAGGCAATCGCAACGCATCTGGGAATGGCTCGTCGAGGACGAGGTAGCGGCCAAGGTCATCGGTTCCGGCACGGATCTGCCGCAAGAGATCCAGACCGACGTGCGCCAGACCTTCGAAGCGAACGCCATTCCCATCGTGTCGCTGGACGCCGCCAAGGATCTCGACATCGAGGATCGCTTCCGTTTGCTGCACCGGCTGGCGGCCAATCTGGAAACGCGCAAGGTGATCTTCCTGTCGACCAGCTCGGGCATCGAGCGCGAAGGCGCCCCGCCCATTTCGCTCGTCAACTTGTCCGCCGACTACGACCGCCTGCTCGGCACTGCCGAACTACCGCGCCGCCACGCCTCGCTCCTTCGCCATGTCAAGACGCTGCTCGAGGTGCTGCCCCAGCGCATGAGCGTGGCGGTGGTCAACCCCCTGCACCTCTTGCGCGAGCTGTTCACGGTCAACGGGGCCGGCACCCTCATCCGCAAGGGCTCGCGTATCGACAGGCACAACGGCCTCGGCGGCATCGATCGGCCGCGGCTGTCCATGCTGCTCGAATCGGCCTTCGGCCGCTCGCTGGTGCCCGGAGCCATGGCCGACGACGGGCTTCTGGTCGCGCAATCCGAATTCGTCTACCTCGAGGAGAACTACCTCGGCGCCGCCCTGCTGGCGAACACGGATATCGCGCCCTATCTCGGCAAGTTCGCCGTGAATCGCCAGGCCCAAGGCGAGGGTATCGGCGGCGAGATCTGGTCCATGCTCACGCGCGACTTCCCCGTCTTCTTCTGGCGCGCGCGTCCAGACAATCCCATCGTCTCCTGGTACACCAAGCAGTGTGACGGCCTGGCGCGCTTTCCCCAGTGGCACGTCTACTGGCGCGGCTTGCCACCCGAGAAGATCCAGTTCGCCATCGCGTACGCACGGGCGCTGCCACCGTCCTTCCAGACCGAGTAGGCTCGCATCCGCTCCGCGCTCTCGGTGCAGCATGCCGGAGAGATCGCGCTCCCCCATCCGAGCGCGGGCTAACGACGGCGGCGGCGGCGACATCGCGCCGCCACGAGCGTTCCCATGGCAATGGCCAAGCCCGACCAGCCGCTCGCGCGCGACGCCGCACCCATCGTACACGAGCAGCCAAACAAGCCGCTGCCCGCAGTGTTCACCTGTTGCGTTACGCCGTAGACAGCCGGGAGCACGCAGTCGGGGCTGCCATCGTCTTTGACCACGCAGACCTGATCCTTCCCGCAATGGACCTGTTCGCAAGGATCGTTGGTGCACAGCCGGGTCGCGTTCACGCACACCTGGCCGGCCGGACAGTTGATGCTGCCGCATGGCTTGGGAAGGCACTCCCCGGTCGCGGCGTCGCAGTAGTAGTCACTGGCGCAAACGGTGGGGCAGGCCGACTTCACGCAGGCGCCTTGCGCGCAGGTCTGACCCGCGCCACACGAAACGCCGGCGCAGCTCGGAACACAGGCGCCGGCGTAGCAGAATTGATCCGCCGGGCAGGCCACGCCTTCGCAGGGGTCCACCCTACACTCGCGCTCGATGCAGCGAAGGCCGGCCGGGCAGCCCTGGGTGTAACAATCGACGCAGGTGCCGCGCACGCAGGTTGCGCCGGGCAGACACGTCACCAAAGCGCAAGGATCAACGCAAGTCCCGTCGCTCGGCCGGCATATCAAGCCGGGCGCGCAGGGCTGCAGCGCACACGCCATGACGAGGCAGGCTCCGTTGCTGCAATAGCGATCGCTGGGACACGGGTGGTAGAATTCTCCACTTTCGTTGCAGGTCTGCACGCACTCCCCACCCACGCAGATGTATCCCACGGCACACACTGCGTTGTTGTCGACCAAGCCGTCGCAGTCGTTGTCCTTGCCATCGCAGATCTCGGACACCGGCCCCACCCCTCCCTGGCACCTCCACCCTAGCTCACCCTGGCACACGAAAACGCCCGGCCGGCATTCACCCGCCATGGGCTGGCCCGGCGCCATGCCTTCCGGATTGCAGGCGTCGCCCGGCGGCAAGAGGCTTCCGTCGTCGATGCTGCCGTTGCAGTCGTTGTCTTTGCCGTCGCAGATTTCGGCGCTCGGACCCACGGCGACACACACGATCTTGCCCCCGGCACACGTCGAGAGGCCGGATTGGCATTCGCCCACGTCGCTCCCGCAGGACACGCCCACGCCGGGCATGGCGGGCTGGCCGGGGTCCGGGGGCTCGTCGACGACCCCGTCGCAGTCGTTGTCGCGGCCGTCGCACACCTCGGGCGTCGGCCCGGCGGCGGTCACGGTGCACTCCACGTCGGTCCCCGCCTTGTTGCATACGAACACGCCCGCGCCTTGGCAGGACAGCTGATTGCACGGCTGCCCTAGGGTGGGAAAATCCTCGTCGACCAGGCCGTCGCAGTCGTCATCCTTGGCGTTGCACAGCTCTTCGACGGGCACGCGCGCACCCACGCAGGACAGCCCCATCTTGTTGGCCGCGCAGGCCAAATGCCCCAGGGCACACTCGCCGATGCAAGACGCCCCGCCGACGTCGCAACCGGCGACGCCCGCCGGATAGCAACCGGCGGTCGGCAGCGGGTTGTTCTCGTCGATCTGGCCGTCGCAGTTGTTGTCGAGGCCGTCGCAGGCGATTTCGCCGGAGGGCGTGACCGCGCCGACGCAAGCCTGCCATGCGCCGGCCAGACAAGGCTGCGTTCCAGCCTGGCAGACGCCGATGCAAGACCAAGACTTGGCGTTGGTATTGTAGGCGCACCCCGAGATCCCCTCGGGATAGCAGGCCTGCGCCAGGTCATCGACGAGCCCGTTGCAGTCGTTGTCGATGCCATCGCAGGCCTCGGCCACCGGCCCGGAGCCTCCCTGGCAGGTCACCTGATATCCCCCGACGCCGTCGGGTACGCACACGGTCGCCCCGGGCTTGCACGCCCCCAGGTCGAGGCCGCAGGGGACGCTGGCGATGTCGTCCACGACGCCGTTGCAGTTGTCGTCCTTGCCGTTGCACACCTCGGCTGTGGCATGGCAGGCGCATACCAGCCCCTCGTCGATGAGACCGTTGCAGTTCTCGTCGGCACACTCGGCCTCGGTGGGGGCCAAGCAGCCCGGCAGGAGCCCGCATTGCTCGGGCTGCGGGGTGCCCGGCACGAGCGGCGTCGCGCCGCAGGTCGGCGCGTCCGCGCACATCACGCCGTCTCCCGTGCTGTTGCAGGTGTAGAAGCCCTCGCGCTTGCAGCGGCCGACGCCCACCGAGCAGGGCTGGCCCTTGAGCGGGAAATACACCGCCTCGTCGTAGCAAATGGCTTCGCACACGCACCTGGGTTTGAGCATGGCGTTCATCAGGATGTCCCCAAGACTGGCCATCAAGTCGGAACGGTTCGAGGCGAAGTAGGCTCCCCGTTTGTTGCCCGAGCCCGCCATGGCAATGCTATTGAGCGCCGCGACCGAGCCGATGCCGAAGCCGACGACGTGGACATTGATGCTCTGACTGTAGGCCGCGGCTGCGGCCACGATGGGATCCTGCGAAGAGGGGCTACATGTGTCGTCGCCATCGGTGATGAGGATGATGCTGTAGGGATGGCAGGCAAGGCGTGGATCCCTGGCCGCGGGATCGCTGGAAAGCAGACCGGCCCCGGGCCCGACCCTGGTCTCGCTGGCGTCGGTCAGCCACGCGCGCAAGGAGTCGAGCGCCGAGCCGATCGGCGTCATGTTGACCGCGCGCAACTCGCGATTCGACGACGGGGAAAACGGTGGCGGGTCCTCCTTGCCGTCGATCCAGTGGTAGATGTCGGCGAGATTCGAAGTACCCGCCGCCGGGAAGCCCACCACGATCTGACCGCCGACACAGCCCAGGGCGAAGCTGCACTTGCCGGCGACGCAGTCGATGGGACCCCAGTCGAATACCCAGTCGTTGCTGTCGGCAGGATTCTGGCAACGGATGCAACTCGTGCCGCTGGAGCACTCCTGGTAGCTGTCATAGCCGTGACGAGCGCAGTATTTCTGGGTGCCGCCATCGCCCGGCACGTCAACGCAAGACGCGCTCGACAGAATCGAGGTGCACTCCGAATCGGCGTTGCACGGCTGGCCCAGCAACGTCCGGCTGTAGGTGGCCAGCGCGAACTCGGCGGCGCCAAAGGCCGAGATGGTGTCGATGATGGCCGACTTGGCCAGGTAGAACTTGCTGTCGTCGTAGGGCCACCCCGCCGTCGCCTTGCCGTCGATATCGCAGCCCGGGTGCAGCTCGGAGCCGTCGCCGTGCGTCTGCATGGCCGGCGACGCCAGGTTTTCGGTCATCGAGGTGGAGTTGTCGAGCAAGATGATGAAGCGCGGTTTGTCGGTCTGCGCCAGCGCGCGACCTGCGACCAGGACTCCCGCCAGCGCCAGGAGTGCCGCTCTAGTCCCGAGTTTGGTGCCCACGATGGAATGTCCCCGACGGCAAGCAGCCATCTGGCAATCTTACCCCCATCGGGTCCGCTCCGCGAGTGATCCCGGGCATGGGTTGCCAGCCAGCCCCTTCGGAAAGAATGATCCAGGGTGTTGACACCCGCGCGGCTTCATTCCACAACCGCACCGTGTTGAATACCAGCGCCTGCAGCTTCTTCGTGACTTGCGCCAAAGGCACCGAAGGCGCCCTCCGGCGCGAGCTCGCGGCCCTGCGCATCGGCGGCCCGCGCGGCGCCACGGGTGGCGTTTCGTTTTCCGGGACGCTCATGGACGGCATGAAGGTCTGCCTGCACTCGCGCGTCGCGATGCGTGTCTTGCTGGAGATCGCAGCTTTCGCGGCCCCAGACGCGGACCATCTCTATGCCGAAACACGCGAAATCGACTGGACCGATTTCGTGGGGCACGGCATGACCATCGCCGTCAGCGCAACGACGCATGCAAATCCCCACCTGCGCCACTCCGGCTTCGCCGCGCTCAAGGTGAAGGACGCCCTAGCGGACAGGCTCCGCGAGCGCACCGGACGGCGCCCCGATGTCGCCCCTCGCAACCCGGACGTCTCCATCGTGCTCCACGTCCGCGGCCAGCAGGCGCGCCTCTTCGTCGACTTGGCGGGGGAGCCTCTCCACCGCCGAGGCTACCGCGCCGCCATGGTGGAAGCCCCGCTCAAGGAGTCGTTGGCCGCTGCCATGCTCAGCCTCGGCGCGGTCGCCATCGACAAACCGTTCCTCGACCCCATGGCCGGGTCAGGCACGCTGGCCATCGAACACGCGATGGCCGCGCGAGGTATCGCGCCCGGGCTACACCGTCGCTTCGGCTTCGAGCGCTGGATCGGGCCCGAGCAACGCAGGATCTGGGACTCGCTCGTGAAGGCCGCGAGAGCCGGCATCCGCCCCAACGCGCCCTGCCCCATCCTCGCCCGCGACAAGGACAAGGCGGCAGTCGCTGCCGCGCGCCGAAACGCCGAGGCCGCCTTCGTCCTCGCAGACATCACTTTCGAGGTCGGGGACTTCACCACGCTAGCGCCGCGAGAGCCGGCGGGAACCCTGTGCACCAACCCTCCCTACGGCGAACGCCTCGAGGTCGGAGACGCCGGCACCGACGTTCGGCGCCTGTACGCCGGCATCGCGCGCACTCTCGACCGTATGCGCGGCTGGCGAGCCGTGTTCCTGGCGGGCAACCCGGCCCTGGCCCAAGCCCTCGGCCGCAAGCCGGCCGTCGTCCATCGCCTGTGGAACGGCCCCATCGAGGCGCGCCTACTCGTCTACGATCTCTAGCCCGCATTCTTCACCACGATTGCGTCACCGACGAGGATCGTGCGACAGACTGCCTCATCTCCGGGGAAGGGTGGCGGGCTAGCTGTCCGCCTCCGCCTCCGCGCCCTCCGCCATCTCTGCGCTTTCACATGCCCGAGAGGAACTTCCACTTGGCCGAGCCGCCACCGGTCGAGCGCTCGAGCACGAAGCGATGGAAATCGTTCACCCGGCGGTAGCGCTCCCCAGCTTCGCTCTGCAACTCGAAGGCGCCGTTCAGGAAGGCTTCGACCTCGGCGCGGCCGTCGCCGCCGATCTTGATGCTTCTGTACTGAACGTCGTAGCGAATGGATTGCACGCGCTGCAGGCGGCTGCCCAGGATCGCCGCCAGCCCGGAGTAGCCATAGTCGTCGCCTGGCTGCGGCGTGCCGCCGTCCTCGAAGTACTTGTCCGAGGCCAACAGCAGAAGCCCCTCGACGTTCCTTTCGATCAACCTTGCCCGGTACTGCTCGATGGTATCGAGGATTTCCCGATTGGTCTGGGTAGCCGGAATGGTCGTCCCGGGCAAGTAGCCCCCGTGGCCACAGGCCAGCCCCGTGGCCACCACCGCGAGGCCGAGCAGAGAGAGAATCGCCGTCTTCATCGCTAGTGCGGACCTAGCATCATTCGTTCCAGGGGGAAAGCCCTTTGCCGACGCGGCAAACCACCGTCCGCTCGCGCTCACGGCGCTTTCCTGTCGCGAATTCCTCTCTCGTATTGCCAACTTGGCAGGCCCCCATGAAATTGGTTTTCGCGTGCCGCGAAACGGCGGGGAGGCCAGCCTCACCGCCCCCGCCGGGCGAAGCCCGTCGGGCCCCCACCCCTCGCGCCCGCTGCGCGGTCGCCGTGGATTTCGCCACGCACCCTGCCGGTGAATCGAGATCCCCGGGAGACGCGAAATCCACGATGAACCTTCGCAGCGCGAGCTTCGCCCGCAACCCGAGAGGGCAACAGGCTTCAGGCTGCGGGCTTCAGTCTCTCGATGACGAAGCAACGATCGACCTCTCCGCCTCTGCGTGACCCCGCACTTGGGCCCGAAGCCTGGAGCCTCAAGCCTAGAGCCCCATGACGCGAGCGCATGGGTAGTTGTCGCGCGATGCCAAGATCCTCGGGAGCAGCAGCTCAGGGTTCCCAGGACAGCAGCCTATCGAGATTCGCCTTCTCCCACAGCCTGGCTCGCCCATAGTCGGGAAACTGCTTCTCCTCGCGGGCAAACGCCGGGGGGTGGAAACAGCGACGGCCCCCCACTCGGCGAATCGCGTGCTTGCCGTGCAGCATTTCGTGGAAAACGATCCAGTCCAGGAAATAGCGCGGCACATGCGCCTGATCGAGCACGGGATGCACGCGAATCAGGCGATCTTCCACCAGGTAGGTGCCAACCTTGATGGACCGTTGCGGTTGCCGTCTGCGAGCCGTCCCCCACGTGATACGCAGGTCGAGCTTGCCATCGAAGTAGCGGGCGTTCAGTCGATCGAGCACCGCGCGCAGATCATAGACACGTCCCCGCGTCCGCAGTACCGGACGCCGCGCGGCGGAGGGTTTGCGCCGAATCTGGTCCTGATGCTTCTCGATGAACTCGCTCAGCAGTGTCGAAGAGCGCTGGTCGTTGTGAACCACGTAGCGAGCCAGGGCGCGCACCAGCCGAGCCTCGGCGCCCGCAAACATGCGATGGACGCGCACGCGATAGCACTCCCGGCCGCGCCGCACGGAAATGATGGTGTAGCGATTCTCGGTCAACTGGAGATGGAGCACCTTGCCCGGTGGCAGGTGGCACGAGACTTCCCGTTCGAGTGCCAGCTCCTCCGGCGACCGGTGCGGCTGGCTGGACAACAGGCAGCGCCCAGAGGTCCACGGGCGTAGAGCCTGCTGCGAGAAACCGGGAATCGGCCCGCAACCCGACAACCGGGGATAGGCCGCCAAAAAGGCGAATTCGAGTTGCGTCTCCTCTTGCGTCCGGGCGAGCTGCGCCTCGTCGACACAGCCCGGCGGTAGTCTGGATTCGTTGTCGGCCATCCTGGAGAAGTCGCTCGAACCGGCGCTCCTTTCCGAAGAATGGTAACAGCCGCAAGACTGTGGATCAAAATTCTATCAGTTCGTAGTTACTGAGGTTTTCCTGTTGATAATTGTTGACTATTGGCGCGGGCGGTGTAGGTGGCGGGTTACATCGACCTACACTGAACTTGCGATCATGCCTCGCCCCGACTGCAATCAGGAATCGCCCTTGGGCGTTTCGTCGCCGCTCGGGCCGGGGTCGGGTACCGCCCCCTCGGACCCAGCGGCACGTGAAGCCTCGAGCTCCGGCGGCTCGCTCGGCGCCGCCTCCGCAGCCGCGCCATCACTCGATCTCGTGGACGTGCCGGCCATCGACTCCTCGCCGGCGTCACCATCGGCCACCGCCGCCCTGGCCTCGGCGTCCTCGGCGTCTTGGCCCTCTGCCGCGCTCTCGCGCTCGTCCGCATCGAGCATGGCCTGGACCTCGGCCGGCGGTCCGACCTTCTTGCGCCGGCGATGACGGCGCGCCTCGGGGCGGTCGTCGTCGCGCCCGGCATCGCTGCGTTCGATGGCCTTCTGGCCGGGGGAACGAATCTCGAAGTCCTCGAGCGCAAAAGACCCACGCGCTTTGATCGCGATGCGCTTCTGCAGGCGCTTTTCCATCTCTTCGAGATAGACGTGGTCTGGCCCGGCCAGGACCTGCGCCACGTCGGGATGGACCTCGACCAAGACCGTGTCGCCTTCGACGAGGTTGCCCTGACGGCGCAGCTCGCGCAGCAGTCCGTAGGCGACCGTGCGCCGGGATTTGGTGTAGCCCTTGCCCTCGCAGTGCTCGCAAGGCTCGGTCAGGTGGTGCAGCAGCGACTCGCGCGTCCGCTTCCGCGTCATTTCGACGAGGCCCAGCTCCGAGATGCGCGTGACCGCGGCCTTGGCGCGATCGCGGCGCAGAAAATCGTTGAAGGCCCGCGTGACCTTGTTCCGGTTCGAGGCCCGGTCCATGTCGATGAAATCGACGACGATCATGCCGCCGATGGAACGGATGCGCAGCTGCTCGGCGACCTCGCGCGCGGCTTCGAGGTTGGTCTGGGTGATGGTGTCCTCGAGGTTGCGCTTGCCCACGAAACGTCCGGTGTTGACGTCGATGGCGGTCAGCGCCTCCATTTCGTCGACGATGAGGTAGCCGCCCGACTTGAGCCACACCTTCCGCTCGAGCGCGCGGTCGATCTCGATCTCGATGCCGTAGCCGTCGAAGATGGGCTCGGAGCTGGTGTAGAGCTCGATTTGCCCGGCGAAGTCGGGCATGAACGCATGAATGAACTTCTTGATGCGCTCGTAGTCCGGGCGCGAATCGATGATGAGCTTGTCCACGTCCGGAGTGAACATGTCGCGCACCGTGCGCAGCAGCAGATCCAGATCGTTGTAGATGAGCGACGGACAGCGCGCCGCCTCGGTGCGCTGCACGACGTTGTTCCACAGCTTGATGAGGAAATCCATGTCGGCTCGAAGGTCCTTCTCGGGGACGTTCTCGGCGACGGTGCGCACGATGAAGCCGGTTCCCGCCGGCCGCATCTGGTCGATGATCTCGCGCAGGCGCTTGCGCTCCTTGTCCGACGAGATCCGGCGCGAGATGCCGACGTGCTCCACGGTGGGCATGAAGACCAGATGGCGGCCGGGCAGCGAGATGTAGCGGGTGACCCGCGCGCCCTTGGTACTGATGGGCTCCTTCGTCACCTGCACCGCGATCTCCTGGCCCTCCTTGAGCAGATCCTCGATACGCGCGGAGCCCGAGGGCGCTTCCGGCTCCTCGTCTTCGGCGGAGTCGTGCCCAGAGCTTTCGCCCACGGCCACCAGACGCTTGAGATCGTCCGGCGCGCCCCGCACGTCCGAGACATGGAGGTACGCCGACTTTTCGAGTCCGATGTTCACAAACGCCGCCTGCATCCCCGGAAGCACGCGTTCGACGCGCCCCTTGTAGATGTTGCCGGCAATTCCCCGTTCCTGTTTGCGCTCGATGTAAAGCTCGCCAAGCAAGCCGTCTTCAACGAGAGCGACGCGGGTTTCGGGACCATCCGCGTTGATGAGCAGCAAAGTGTTGGACATCTAGCCCTGCAGATTTCTGCGGCCAAGCCCGTCCGTCCCTGACGCCAATGTCAGACGGAACGGGGTGTCATGCCGCGTTGGTGGCCCTGGTATTCTCGAAAAACCCCTAAAATATCCAAATGATACAGCAAGCCGCGAAAGCCAGGATGCGCTCGGCACAAGGATTGCTCCGGATGGGGGTCGGCAACAGGGCTTCAACTCCTCTTGTTGCTCTTCCTCCCACGCACCGGCGGAAGCCGGTGTGCCTGCTCTCGCGACTGTCAGAGACAATCGCTTAACATAGATAGCCAAACTTAACCAGCATGGCCTAGGTAGCCCGGCAGCCCTCGTGGATGAAGTCCACGGGGGCTGCGTAGTATTTGGGTGGTCACCTAAGAAGTTCGGCGTACAGACAGACATAGGCACCCACGAAAAGAAGCGCGTCGATCCTATCCAGTAGCCCGCCGTGGCCCGGCAGAAGGCGGCCCGAGTCCTTGGCTCCGGCCGCGCGCTTGAGCAAGGATTCCACGAGGTCTCCAGCCGGACCGACGACCGCCGACGGCACGGCGATCATGGCGCAATCGCGCAGCGTGAGCTCGGGCATGAACAGGCCGCGCGCCAGGAACACCACGAGCAAGTTGGCGGCGAACCCGCCCACAGCGCCCTCCACGGTCTTGCCCGGCGAAATGGCAGGCGCCAGCTTGTGCTTGCCAACGGCACGACCCGTGAAGTAGGCGCCGGTATCGTTGCCGAACGAGACGGCGATTGCCAGAGCCACCCAGGCGGGCCCGGCCGCTCTGTGCAGAATGGGCAGCGCGGCGAGCAGGCCGCCGACGTAGAAGACGCCGAAACCCGCAGCCGCCAGCCTCGTCCAGGCTGACGGAATGTCCACGGCGCGCGGCAACAGCAAGAGCCCGATGGCCAGCACGCCGCCGAAGAGCCATGCCCCGCCCAGATCGGGCCGCACCACGAGCCCAAGAAAGAGCGCGCAGCCAACCAGCACCGTCCCGGCGCGCTCGGCCAGCGGACGGCCGCGCATGACGAGGCCGGTGTACTCGACGAGGCCGAGCGCGGCCACCAACAGACAAAGCCCCACGATGCCACGCGGATCGCGCCAGAGCACGATGACCCCAACGGCCGGCAGTCCGACGACGGCCGTCGCGATCCTGGCGAGCAGGTTGTTGCGCCGCCCGGTCACCCGGCTCTCCCCGGCGTGTCGGGTCTAGCAGCCCTAGCCGATCTTGCGCAACTGCTCGCGCGTCCGGCCAAAGCGACGCTCGCGTCCTCGAAAGGAATCGAGCGCCTGCAGGAATTCGGCCCGGTTGAAGTCGGGCCAGAAGGTTTCGGTGAAGTAGAGTTCGGCATAGGCGGATTCCCACAGCAAGAAGTTGGAAAGCCGCTCTTCGCCGGAGGTGCGAATCATCAAATCGAGTTGCGGCAGTCCGTGGGTCTGCATCGCGGCCTGGAAGCGCTCTTCGTCGATGTCCTCGGGACTGAGCACACCCGCTTTCACCATGTCGCAAAGCGCGCGCGTGGTCTGCACGATAGACTCGCGGCCGCCGTACGACAACGCCAGGCACAGCGCCATCTTGCGATTGTTCGCCGAGTCGCGCTTGAGCGCCTCGAGCGGCTCACGCACGAAACCCGGCAGGCGATCGACATTGCCAATGGTGACCAGGCGAATGTCGTTGTCCATGATCTCGGGCCGCTCGTCGATGACGTAGTCACGCAGGAGCTGCATGAGCATCGCCACCTCGTCGGGCGGCCGCAACCAGTTCTGGGCCGAGAACGCGTACAGCGTCAGGGCACGTACGCCGACCTCACGCGCTGCCCGAACCACCTCGCGCACCGCGATGGCACCACGACGATGGCCTTCGATGCGCGGCAACCCACGCAGCTGCGCCCAGCGACCATTCCCGTCCATGATGATTGCGACGTGGCGCGGCAGACTGCTTGGATCCGAAGACATGTGGCGTTCTCGGGTACCACATGAACAGACTTCCTTCAACTGGCGCAAGAGAATCCTGTGACCGACCGCTCGTCCGGTGGTCAGCGGGCGCGGTGACCGCACCGAGCGAACCGGTTCCTGGCGGACGAGCGACTCGACGCCAGAAGCCGGCGTTTCGACTTCTTCTGCCTTGAGTCAAGAGAGCATCGCAAACGAGTTTGTGGCCGGCCCCGGAATCGTCTACGCTCGAAGCTCACCGCACCGCCGGCCACGGCGGCTTCTTGGAGAAAGGCGATATGGCGCATGAAAACGCGTGACGATATCGAATCGTATCTGTTGAAAATGGGCGTGAATCACGAGGAGCTTGGGGGTGATATCTGGCGGCTTCGGGACGGCGCAATGGAAAACCTGCTGATCTCCTTGGCGGGCCCCATCGTGGTCTTTCGCTTGAAAATCATGGACCTGCCCGCCGCGCAGCGCGAGGCCCTACTCGAAACCTTGCTGCGCCTCAACACCACGGAGCTCTTCCACTGCGCCTTCGGTTTGGAGGGCAACGCCGTCGTGCTCACCGGCGCGCTGGCGCTCGAGAACTTGGACTTCAACGAGTTCCAGGCCGTCATCGACGAGATGGGCATGGTGATCAGCAAGGAATACGGAGTGCTGGCCAAGTTCCGAGCCGTGGCCTAGACGCGGCCCAACCACCAAGGGGAATTGACATGGGAATCTTCTCGCGCATCGGTAGCCTCTTCAAATCGAACATCAACGACCTCATCTCCAAGGCGGAAGACCCGGAGAAGATGCTCAACCAGGTCGTCCTCGACATGCAGAACCAGCTCGTCGAGGCCAAGAAGCAGGTCGCGGTCTCCATCGCCGATCAGAAACGGCTGGAGAAGCAACGCGACGAGCATGCCGACTTGGCACAGGAGTGGGAGCGCAAGGCCATGTTGGCCGTGAAAGCCGGCGACGACAACTTGGCGCGCGAGGGGCTCAAGCGCAAGGCCGAGCATGCGGGCCAGTTCGCCGAATTCGGCAAGCAAGCGCAGCTGCAGAAGGACGCGGTCGACAAGCTCAAGGACCAGCTGCGCATGCTCAACGACAAGATCGAAGAGGCCAAGCGCAAGAAGAACATCCTCATCGCGCGGCAGAAGCGCGCCGAAGCCCAGAAGACCATCCAGAGCACCATGAGCGGGCTTTCCGACACGGGCGCCTTCGACACGTTCGACCGCATGGCGCAGAAGGTTGATCAGATCGAGGCGGAGGCCGAAGCGCACACCGAGATCGGCAACGAGCTGACCGGCGACACTCTGCAACAGAAGTTCAAGGCCTTGGAAGCGAGCAGCGCTGGCACCGACGACGCCCTGGCCGAGCTCAAGGCCAAGATGGGGCTGGCGCCGCCGCCGCAGGCGAAAGCGGCCCTACCACCGGCGGCCGCGGACCCGCTCGCCGAGCCGGACGCCGCAAAGGCAGCCGGGAAGACCGTTCCCACCACACGCAATCGATAGGATGCCCGTAGGGCGATCCCGGTCAAGGCACCCCAGGCCGAAGGTCGGGCGTCGTCCCGAGCTCCCCTGAAGCCATGGCCAAGAAGATCCTCATCGTCGAAGACGACGCCATCGCCCGCAAGTCGATGGAGCGTCTCATCCTGACCGACGAAAGGCTTTCCGGCCTGGAACCGCAGGTGACCCAGGCTGCGAGCGGGCAGCAAGGTCTGGCCGTGTTCGTCGCGGAGCGACCAGATCTCATCGTCACGGACCTGTTCATGCCTGCCATGGACGGCCTGGCGTTCTGCCGGGCCGTGCGCGAGGCTCCGTTCGGGACGGAGGTGCCGATCATTGCCGTCTCGGGCATGTACAAGGATCCGGCCGAGGCGCAGGCTCTGGTCGACGAGGTGCATGCTCGCTTCCTGCCCAAGCCCCTGCGCGCCTCCGACCTCATGCGCGCGATCCTGGCCTGCTTCGGCCAACCCGTGCCGCCGGATCCATCGGGGCCTGCGGGCACCGAGACGGCGAGCCCCCGGGCGACACCACCCGCCGGTGCCGATGCTATCGCCGCCGAGAATCCCGTGGGCGCCGGCAACCTGGCCGATCGCCACGTGGGCTGTCTGATTTTCGACTTGGCCGACACCACCACGACCGGCACGCTGTCCTTGACGCGCGGGAAGATCCGCAAGGAGCTGTACGTGCGTGGCGGCCGGGTCGTGGCCGCGGACTCGAATCTGCGCCAGGAGGCTCTGGGCACCCTGCTGTGCGCGAAGGGCATCATCGACGAAGGCCAGCTCAACTACCTGCTCTCCGAAACCAAGGCGCGCGGCCACAAGATGGGGGCCGTGCTCGTCGAGCTCGGCTGGCTTTCGCCGGACGAGGTGCTGCAATGCCTGGCCGCCCAGGCGCGCAAGCGCATCACGGACTGCCTGCGCTGGGACGAGGGCACCTACGCCTTCACCCCGGGCGACACCTTCGGCGACCGGGTCATCGAGCATGATCTCGACATCGCGGAGACGGTTTTCCTTGGGCTCTACCGCGGCGCCACGCCCGAAACCCTGGTCAAACGCTTCGACCAGAGCGGCGCCTGTCCGGTGGAGCTCACCCCGCGCTTCGCACGGTACAAGGACAAGTTCGACGAGATCTTCGGCGGCGACGTCTCAACCGTGATCGACACCGCGCCCACCATCGGCGCCCTGTCCCTGCGCGAGGACGCCCACGTCATCATGGCCGCCATCGATGCCCTCATCGAAACCGGCCTGGCCGAGCTCGGCCCCCCGCTGGAAGAAGGCGAAGCCTCGCTAAGCCCCATGGTTTCGGCCTTATCCCTCGAGAAGCTGGGCGCCGAGCTATGCAGCCGTTTCGACGCCATCTTGCAGGACAGCTCGGACGTGAGCTTCGCCGAAATCCGCAAGAGCGAGGTGCTGCCCCTGCCGGTGTCCGACGGGGTACCGCAACCCATCGCCGAGGATGTGAACTCGGGCGTGCTCGAGATCGGCTACAGCGCCAAGCCGGCGCGCCGCTCGGGCATCCATGCCGTCGCCACCCCACACCAGGACATACGGCAGCGATTGTTGCACGAGTACCTGATCATCCACGGCAAGTCGCACTACGACATCCTGGGCGTCACCGCGCAGTCCACGACAGACCAGATCAAGGAGGCCGTGCAGGCCAAGCTCGCCCCCTTCTCGGATGCCGCGCTGGCCGGAGTCGAGCTCAGCCCGGCCGAGAAGTCCCGGCTCGATGCCGTGCGGGCAGCCCACCTTGAAGCGGAACGTGTGCTCACCGCTCCGGCCGAGCGCTTCGACTACGACCGCTTGCACGCGACCGCGCGCAAGGAGCCGGGGGATGCGCTCGAAGCCGAGTTGGCCTTCGGCGAGGCGATGCAGCTGCTCCAGGCCGAGCGTTTCGAAGAGGCCATGACCAAGTTCGAGACCGCGGTGACGGCGCGACCGGACCAGGCGCTCTACCACGCCTACCTCGGGTGGTCCGACTTCGTGGCCCATGGCCCCCAGAAGGCCGAAGCCGCGCGCGACCGCCTGCAGCACGCTTTGGCTCTCGACCCAGACCTCGCCGCCGCGCACACCATGCTGGGACGCGTGGCGGCGACCGAGGACGACGCTCGCACCGTACGCCGCCACCTCGAGCGCAGCCTGACCATCGATCCCGAGCAGCCGGACACCGTGGCCCTGCTGCTCGAAGCCTATGCCCGCCTGCCCGAGCCCGATCCCCAGGGCGCCGAGCGCTTCCTGCGCCAGCTCGTGCTGGCGCTCGGCGAGCGCGCCCCCTCGCTGCGCCAGCGCCTCTGGCTCGAGCTCGGCGACATCTACGAGAACAAGCTTTCGGATCGCGCCTCGGCCCGCATCGCCTACGACACGGCCGCGCGCCTTGTGCCCAAGGATCTCGAAAGCGTGCGCAAATCGGGCGAGATCAACGCCGAGGATCCGTCGCGCTGGCGCGAAACCGCGCGCGCCTTGGCCGCAGAATGGCAGCTGCACCCGAGCGAGACCGAGCCCGCGAGCAAGCTGCTGGCGCTGTTTCAGCAGCAGGAGCAGACGGACGCAGTCGGTGTCGTCGCCGCCGCCATGGTGCTACGCGGGAGCGCGGACGATGCCACGCGCGCCCTGGCCGAGGGGGCGCAGCCGAAGATCCTGCGCCAGATCGCGTGCCCTCTGCCCGCCAACGTGCCCTCCCGGGTCGGCTACAAGCCCGAGGATGTCGACCTGGAGACCCTGGCCACCGCGCTGGTCGAAACCGGGGTGCTGCGGCCCTTCGCGCCCCACGAAATCGGCCTGCTCGGCAGCGATACGCCGGTCAGCCCGGGACGGCAGCCTCCGGCATTCCGCGCCGTCTTGCAGTACGCCTGCAAGCTCTTCCAGGCGCACTTGCCCGAGGCCGTCATCAGCCTGCCGGTGCTGGGCAACGACGCGCGCATGGCCGACTTGCGCCCGCGCACATTGCTGTGCGGCGAGGCGCTCCTCGCCAGCGAGGACACGGTCGAGTTGGGTTTCCGGCTGGGCCGAGCCGCGGCCCTCTGCGCCCCCGGCCGGCTGGCCGGCTCCGCGCGTTCCGGCGGGCAAATGCGCCCCTATTTCATCGCCGCCTTGGCCCTGGTCAACGCCGCCGGCCCCGTGCAGGGCGCGGCCGCCGTCGAAGCCTCCCGGGCGATCACCCTACTCGACCCCGAGGCCCGCTCGCGCATCCTCGATGCCGCCCAGACCATCAAGCGCAAGTACGACAACCTGAACCTCAGCGTCTGGGGCCGCGGCCTTTCCCGCATGGCGACACGGCTGGCCTTGCTGCTGTGCGGGGATCTCCTGCGCGTGGGGCGCGCCGTCGCCGAAGAAGAAGGTCCGTCGGCGCTCGACGATCTGCTGACCTTCGCCCTATCCCTGGAGCATATGGATCTGCGACAGGAGCTTGGGGGCGCCGTGCGCTGAGCCCGACCGCCGCACTGCTGCACGCAGCACGGTAGTGATTGTCGAAAGGCCGGGTGGGCTGCTATACGAAGGGACATGAACAGGTAGGCAGGGCGCAACGCGGAACGCTCCGGCACCGCGGTCGGCAAGGAGGGAGACGGTTTCGACCGAGATCCGCAGTTCGAGCAGGAAGCCCGGGGAGGAAGAACCAAACGATGGCCCAAAGTCAGACGCACACAACGGCACGCTTCAACGGAGTCAAGATCTTCTCTGCCACCATGGCGCAGGAACGCGAGAACCTTGGCGAGAAAGTCACGCAGTGGATCCGCGAGCATCCGCAGTGCCAGGTCGTGGACACCATCGTGACCCAGTCCTCGGACGAGGCGTTTCACTGCCTCGCCATCACGGTCTTCTATCTCGAAGAACGCGCGCCGAAGTAGCGGCGCGATTCATCGCGCCCGCTCGCGGCTACGAGCTCACGAACACGAAGGGGTAGCTGACCTGGCCGCCGCCCCGCTGCGACTTTGGGAATTCCCAGTGCGAGATCTGCGCGGTCACGCACCGGGGCAGCGGCGTGTCGACAAAGGACGGCGCGTCCACCTTCAGCCCGGTCGCTTTGCCGTCGGCGCCGATGGTGAAGGTCACGATGGCCTTTCCCGAGCGGGCCTGCCCGGTGCGCGCCATGCTCATGTAGCAGCCGCGCACGGCCATGAGGTTGCTGCGAATGATTCGTTGCACCTGCTCTCCGGACGGCTGCAGCGGCAGACCGTCAGCCACGGCTTCCGAGGGCGATGCCGCGGGTGGCTCGGCCTTCACGCGCGAGGCGCGGCGGACGTTCCCCATCAAGCCCTCGCCGCGGTCATCCTCGATGTAGGAAACCTCGGCACCGGCTCGGGCAAGCTCGGCCCACTTCTTGTCGAATTCGGGGTCACTGGAAGCCGCCAGAGTGGGCTTCTTGGCACACGCAAGGCCAAGCAACGGCAGCGCCAGGAGCCACCCGACAGCAGCGATGGAAAGTCTGTTCCGCCTCGGCATGAGCGAATGCTACCACCTATTCCCCGCGCCGGAGCGCCCGGAAATCGGAGGGCATCATGGTCTTCGGGCGAAAAGGCGAGGCGCGCTGGGCGCGCTTCACCCGGCGCAGCACGAAGATCCAGAAGCCAAGCGACAGCAGCGTGATCGCCAACCACACCTTCCAGCCCAGGCCGTGCAGAAGCGCGAAGTCGTATGCCCCGTGGAAAGCCACCGGCACGCAGAACGACAGGACAAGCGAGAGCCGGAAACGCCGCTGCCGGCCGGCGCCTGCGGGTGCGAACTTGGCGCGGCCCGCGTAGAAGCCCATGCACCCGCCGAAGAGCGCGTGCGCCGGCACGGCGAAGATGGCCCGATGCCAGGCGATGGCCAAGCCGCGGCTCGACAGGTAGAGCAAGTTCTCCACCGTGGCGAAACCGAGGGCGATGGCTACGCCGTAGATGAGACCGTCGAGCGGCTCGTCGAACTCGCGCCAGGCATAGGCCAAGGCGATGAGCACCACCCACTTGGCCAGCTCCTCGATCACGCCGGCCAGCACGAAGGCGTCGAAGACGCGCGCCGGCTCGCCCCCCGTGTGCAGCCAGTCGGCGGACACCAGATCCGCCACGACCGTGCCCAAGCCCTGCGCCGCGAACATGGCGAAAGCACCGAGCAAGTACGCGGCCACGAGGTGACCGAGCGGTTCGCGCTCATAGCGGTCGCGGAGGTAGAAGTAGGCAAGGAGCGCGAGCGAGGGCGCCGCGGCCACGAGCACGATGAGCATGGCCCGTCAGGGTAGCATTGTTTGCGAGCGCGTGGCCGGCGCTTGCCGGCGCGGCTATACTGGTGCCAGACAACCAGAAGGGGGCGAAACAGTTTCGACGGGAGTAAGCGAAGCTTGGGCAGCGTGCCGAGGCGCCCGCGGCCTCGTAAAAACGGGCGAAAAAGAAACGCGAACGACAACTCGTTCGCTCTGGCCGCCTAGAAAACGGACCAGACCGCGACCCCGGGGATTGCCTGCGACTTGGGGAAGCGGCCATCTAGCGGGCTCGGCGGCCGGGCAGCGCCTTCCGGCTCGGCCGCGACACGCAGGGGAGGCTGGCGTGCGGGACGCCCGGTCGGCGGGCCAACCCGGACGCGAGACCCGAATCGCCGACTACGCACGTAGCGGCCTTTGCAGAGACCTTCCGGACCCGGGGGCAGTACCCGGCGCCTCCACTACATCACTGGACGGAACCTCAGCTCCTCTTCGAACGAAGAGCCAAACCGGTTCCCGGCTTCCTGTCGTCCGCCTGCCCCATGCCAGAAGACCCGAGTCGGGAACGAACGGGTGGCGGACTGGGCCCCGTGCACTATGGCAGGACCGGCTCGAAAGGCGGGGCGCCCGGGCAGCCGAACAGGATCTGCACGGTCGTGTCCTTGCCGTCGGTGATGTCTTGGCAGTAGCTGCCGGTCAGCACGATCTCTTGGGTGCTCGACCCGTATTTCCAGCCGTCCGCGGCGTTCTGCTCGATCAACTGCTTGTTGACGTAGACCGCGACGTTGTCGGGATCTTCTGGCGCGGTATCGGTCAGGTAGGTGCAGGACCCGACGATCTTGCTGATCGCGGTCAGCGCGTCGGCGAGTTGTTCCGGCGAATTCACCTGATAGTAGTCGTTGGTCCCGCCGGCCTGCGCTAGGTCGGAGAGGTTGTCGAGATCCGGGCCGATCCCGACCACGTAGACCGGGATGCCGGCCTCCGCAGCCGCCGCGCAAGCGGCGGTGGCGCCTTCGAGGTCGGCGCTATTGACGCTGCCGTCCTTGCAGTTGGGCTGGCCGTCGGTGGCCAGCAGGATGACCTTCTCGTTGTCGTCGGCGAGACCTTGCAGGTAGGCGGTGGCCTTCTGGATGGCGAGCGCGGTCGGCGTGGCGTTGACGAAGGTGGCGCTGTCGACCAACGACTGGATAGAGGTCGCCGAGTCGGGCCCGACGGCCACCTCGACCTGGTCGTTGACCGCGCACACGCCGCCCCCGGCCGGTCCGCCGCCCCCTCCTCCCGAGGGGAAGAACTTGAGCCCCCAGTTGACGTAGGTCGAGTTCTCCAGGGTCTGCTGCACGGCTGGCGCAACCGCGGCCCAGCGGGAGGGGGTCGTGCAATCCACGGTGTCGGGGCACGAGCCGCCGATGCCAGCGCCACCGCCCGCGCAGGTGCAATCCTCGGTAAGACTCCATTGCATGGAGCCCGAGCGGTCGAGCACCAGCAGAATATCCACGGGCTGTCGGGTGGTGCTCTGCTCGGTGATGCCGCAATGGGCGTCCGGGCTCGGCGGCGGCGGAACATCCGGCTCCCAGGCGTCCTGCTCGATCCACCATCCCGGGATCACGTCGAGCTTGACGGTGACGGCCCCGGCGTCGGGATCGCCACTGCCGCCGGTGTTCGCGACGGCGGCATCCTGGCGACCGCCCGCTCCGGAGCCGCCGCTACCGCCGCGGCCCCCACTCCCGCCCGGGGCGACCGGGTCGACGGTGCAGTTGAAGAGGGACAACCCCAAAAACGCGCAGATGACCACGGCCATCACACTGAGCGAAGGGTTCCGGTGCATGGCAAAGCCTCCTTGAGGAGCGGACCTCTTGTAGGTCTCATCCCATGTCGGATCGAAGAGGTCAATCCGACAATTGCACCGCGCCGAGCAAGACGATGCATTGGGCCATCCGGTGCGGAATCGACGGTACGGTCTATCCATGCGATTTCCTTCCGGACGGCGAATGGAACCAACACCATTTGCGACGGAATCACCGATGCCGCAGAATGCGAAGCGCGTTCCGGCAACCCACCACCGCGAACCGACAACACTCGTCCATGGCGGGATCTTCAGGGAGGCATGCGATGGCATTCGCCGATTGGTTTCGTCCGAAATGGAGACACTCGAATCCTGCGGTTCGCGCCGCCGCAATCAAGTTGCTGACGGACCGGGCCGTCCTGCAGCGGGTGGCTCGCACCGACGCGGACGCCAGCGTGCGCCTTCTGGCGGTCGAGAAGCTGGACGATGCCGAGACGCTGACCGAGGTGGCCAAGCAGGACGGGGAGGCCTCCGTGCGCACCGCGGCTCTGGCGCGTGTCGCCGAGCCGATTCGCCTGGCCGAAATCGTGATGAAAGGCCGTGCCCTCGACACGCGGCAGACCGCGCTGGAGCGCCTGAGCGACCCGACGAGGCTCGCCGAGGTGGCCAAGGGGAACGACACCGCGAGCCTGCGCCTGTCGGCCACGGGTCGCGTCACCGACACGGCCGTGCTGGTCGAGGTGGTGCGCGGCGACGCCGACGCGGATGTGCGCCGGGCCGCGCTCCAGCGTGTCGAGGTGTCTCAGGTCAACGACGCGGTCGTTCTCGGGCTCTTGGCCAAGGGGCACGAGAAGAAGGAGGTGCGCCTGGCGGCCACGGCGCGTATTTCCGATTCGCCGCTCCTCATGGAGATCGCCAGCGGCACGGACGACGCCGATCTACGCAATCTGGCCCTTGGCCGCGTGAGCGATCCGTCGTTGCTCGCCGAGGCGGTGATTGCCGGTGATCGCGCGGCTCAGGACATGTTGAAGCTCATCACCGAGCCGACGGCGCTGGCCCGCGTCGCCAAGAGCGCCAAGGACAAGGAGCTTCGCGAGAAAGCGGTGGCGCGCATCGAGGACGAGACTGTGCTCTCCGAGGTGGCCAACACCGACGAGGAGTCCAGCGTGCGTGCGCAAGCCGGCAAGCGCCTGAATCCACTGCGCTGGAAGGATCTCCTCGCCGTTCTCAACGCCAAGCCGCCCGTGGTGGCCATGGCGAACCCGGCGCTGCTGGCCGAGCTGGCGCGCAAGGCGGTCGACTCGACGGTGCGCGCGGCCGCGATCTTGCGTCTCACGGACACCGAGACACTGGCCAAGATCGCCGAGAAGGACTGCGACAAATCGGTGCGCACGGAAGCCAGTCGGCGCATTACGGTGTTGGGATTGGAGAAGCGGGTGGCGGAGGGCAAGGCCACGCGCGGGGAGCTGCGCGACCTCGGTCTCGCCTACCAAATCGAGGATCCCAAGAAGAGCATTCGCTACTGCACGGACGCCATCGGCGATGCCGCCTGGCTAAAAACGCTGCCCTGGCAGGAGCGCATGGCGCTCTTCGAGGGACGCGCGGCGGCCTACGTCGCCACCAGGCAGTTCGACTCCTCCATGGATGATCTCGAACGCGCCATCGAGGAATGCCAGGAGCCGGGCCTCGAGTACCGGGTGCTGCGCAAGCGGGCGGCCTGCTACAAGGAGCTGGGCCTGGAGGAGCAGGCGCAGGCCGATCGGGCCGCGGCAACGAAAGCCGAAGAGCAATACAACGCCCGCCGCGGCCCGCGCTAGCTTCTTTTCTCGACCGCCGGACGACGACTTGACGAAGGACAGGTGGTGTCGGCGCTTTCCCGGTGGGCGTCGGCCGGGTGCGCGCAGTCCGTTCGAGGGCCGGCTTGCTACTGCAGCATCGCGTCCCAGGCCGTCCGACAATCTCCGATTGCGTCTATCAGCCAGCCCTCGAAGGCGTGCGCGCGCGAAGACCCGGGATGGCATCGCCGGGCCGCAAGACCGGCGTTGCCCCCATCGCGCGGCCGGGGGTTCCACCCTCGCCCGTCCGCCTTGGCTGAGGCGGCGTTGCCGCGACAGCCGGTGCCGTCCTCGGGCGCCTTGGGTAGCCCAGCTTGAGCAGGGCCCTGGCCTCGATCTGGCGGATGCGTTCGCGCGCGACGTCGAAATCTTGCCCGACCCGTTGCATGGAGCAAGGCGAGTCCTCGCTAACGCCGAAACGCATGCGCAGCACCTTCTTCTCGCGCGGTGCGAGCGTGGTCAACGATTTGCGACTCTTGGCCACCAGGTCTTTGACGATCACGGCGCGATCCGGCGCGACGATCCTATGGTCCTCGACGAGGTCGGTTGCGCGCGACTCCGCTCTCGCTCCGACGGGAGCTTCCAGCGAGATTGGCTGTTTGGCGGAGACGAGAATCCTGCGCACCTTCTCGGGCGGCAGGCCCATCGTGCGGGCAATCTCGTCGGGCGTCGCCTCCCGGCCCAACTCCTGCGTCAAGTGCCGACTGGTGCGCATGACCTTGTTGATGGTCTCGATCATGTGCACCGGGATGCGGATGGTGCGCGCTTGGTCGGCGATGGCGCGCGCGATGGCCTGCCGAATCCACCAGATCGCGTAGGTGGAGAACTTGCAGCCGCGCCGGTACTCGAACCTGTCCACCGCCTTCATCAGGCCGATGTTGCCCTCCTGGATGAGGTCGACGAACTGCAGGCCTCCGCCCGAGTACTTCTTGGCGACAGACACCACCAGGCGCAGATTGGCCTCGACCATGCTTGCCTTGGCCCGCTCGACTTGACGCTCGCTTTCTTGGAGATCTTGCACGGCTGCGCGCAGCCTCTCCCAGGTCATCCCCGTTTCTTCCTCCGCCCTCCTCATTCTCCTCACGGCGTCGTCAATCAACCGGGGTCGCGGCAGGCCCGCCGGTCGTTCGCATTCCGCAATCTCGCGACGAGCCGATTCCATGTAGGACGCGAGAGCTTTCATGCGGGCGACGATCCCATCAAGCTGCTTCTTGCCAAGATGGATGTCGCGCAGGACTGCAAGCATCTGCCGTTTGATCGCCGCGCTTGGGTTCCCAGGCTTCTTTCGCTCGCCCACGGTCGCGATCTTTCTCGCCTCGACCTGCCGCAGCCTCTCGCGGAGCCGGCGCAGCCGCGCGAGCGCCCGGCGCACCCGTTCGTCGTGCCGGTTCCCGTCGAGCCCGGCCTCGGACTCGTCCACTCGATGGGCCGCCGCCGCGATTCCGCCCGAGCGCCGAGACAGCGTCTCGCCCGAACTCAGGATCTCGTCCATGGCGAGACGAGAATCGACCAGCACCCGTCGGATACGGCGTTCGCCATTCTCGATGCGTCTGGCGATCTCCACCTCGCCCTCGCGGGTCAGCAACGGCACCGAACCCATCTTGCGCAGGTACGCGCGCACGGAGTCGTTGCTCGCGGCCTCGCCGTCGTCCTCCGCGGCTGCCGCCGTCTCCCGCGCCGCTTGATCGTCTCCAAACCACCGGGACTCGGGTATCGCAGACGGGATGCGTTCGTCGCGGCGGCTCGCCATGCAGTCGTCGTCCAAGCGCTCGTCGTCATCCTCGAACATCTGCTCGGGACTGCCTCTCTTCATGCGAACCTCCTCCATCGTTTTCATGAGCTGTCCCCGAATCGCCACCGAAACCGATTCCTGCCGCGCCAAAAACCTCTAGGTTGCGGCCCTCGATCTCGGAGCGCAAGTTTTCGGACATTGACCCGACGCAATGCGGATTTCCCCAACAACTACAAGGGAATAGCCGACCGGCGCGGGCATGCTGCTTCCCTCGTGCGAAAGGCGGCCAACGGCAGAAAAGCCGGATCAGTACCAGAGATGGAAGGTGCCGCTCACGTGCAGCAGCGCGAGCATGTAGAGCACGCCGTTCCAGTAGTCGTGGTTGGGGACGCTCGCCGACCAGATCTTGTCCACGAAGGCCTTGCCGGAGGATTCGGGCAAAGCGAAGCCCAGCGTGGCGTTGGGATACTGGGCCGTGCCGCCGGCGGCGCTACCCGTGCTGCCGACGGTGGCGGGCTCCGTCTCGCCGCCTTCTGTCAGCCCCGGCCGCTTCCACGCACGATTTCGCGGTGGTAGTCTTGGGCCTTCCTATGCGGACCCTTGCCATCGTCGAACTGGCTTTGCTCTCGCTTGCCTGGCCGACCCAGGCAGAAGCCAGAGCCAGAGGCAGAGTCAGGGCCGAATCCCAAGACAGAGCCGCCAAGAAGGCGTGCGCCTCGGGCGACTTCCGCAAGGGTGTGGACATCCTGGCTGATCTCTACGTCCGCACCGACGACCCGACCTACATCTACAACCAGGGACGCTGCTACGAACAGAACCACCAATGGGTGAACGCCATCGACCGCTTCCGAGAGTACCTGCGGAAGACCGAGGATCTACCTGCCGATGTGAGCGCCGACGTGGAGAAACACATTGCGGAGTGCAAGCACCTATGGGAGGAGGAGAACCCCAAGCCCGCCCCGCAGCCAGAGCCGCCACCGCCCGCCGTCGCGCCTGCCCCGGCCGCGCCACCGCCGGCGGTTGTCGTCGCACTGCCCCAACCCTTGCCGCCAGCCCCGGTCGCCAGCCCCGGCTCCCTCCTGCGCACCACCGGTGTAGTGATCGGAAGCGTGGGACTCGCCGCGCTCGCTGCGGGAGTCGGCCTCAACCTGAAGGCGAACAGCTTGGCCGACACGGCCAACCAGAGCTACAACCCGGACGCGGAATTGAGCCACAAGTCCTACAAGACAGGCGCGATCGTCAGCTACGGTATCGGCGGTGCCGCGTTGCTGACCGGAGCGACGCTGTATCTGGTCGGGCGCTGGCAGGGGAAGTCAGCATCCCGTGGCGTGGCCCTGGTGCCGACATGGCGACCCGATGAAATCGGACTGGCCCTGAGCGGGGAGTTCTAGACATGAGAGCTACCAGGCATTCGACTGCGGCTTTGCAGGGCCTCGCCCTGCCCCTTCTGCTTGGCTTGGCTGGGTGCTTTACGGATCTGACGCACCCACCTCCCAGGGATGCCCAGGTCGAACCGGGAGAGGTGGCGGCTCCCGGTCCAGATGGGCCGGGCCAGGAATCCAAGCCCCTTGCGATTGACGGAAACAAAGATGTGCCGTTGGCTGGCACCGGCGGCGTGGGCGGGTTCGATGGGGGCAGAGATGGGGGGACCACTGACGGTCCCATCGGCAGCGGCGGCAGCGACGGCGCCGTGGGTAGCGGCGGCGCGGCCGGCGATAGCGGAGGCGCTGGCGGGGCCGTCGTGGTCGATGCACCCGCTGACCAGAAGCCGGCGGGAATCGTTGGCTCGCCGTGCACGCTCAATGGCGACTGCGCGCTCGGCAACTGCATCGACGGTGTCTGCTGCGCGACCACTTGCGCCGGCTGCAACGGCTGCGCGAGCGCGCTGACCGGGAAGGCCGACGGCACCTGTGCCGCGGTACTGACCGGCCAGGACCCCCACAACACCTGCGCCGACGAGACCGCGACCAACGAATGCGGGAACGACGGAACCTGCGATGGCGCCGGCGCCTGCCGCAAGGTCAGCACCAGCCACGTCTGCAAGGCCGGCTCCTGTAGCGGCACCACCTTCACCCCAGCCTCGACGTGCGACGGGCTGGGGGCCTGCACCACCCCCACACCCGAGAACTGCGCCCCCTACCAGTGCGCGGCGACGGGATGCCTGAAGTCGTGCACCTCGCAGACAGAGTGCGGCGCCACCAGCTACTGCAAGATCACGAGCGGAACGACCGGGACCTGCACGGCGAAGAATCCCAACGGGACGCCGGCCACGCAGGGCTTCGAGTGCACCTCCGGCATCGTCGCCGACGGCGTGTGTTGCGACAAGGCGTGCACAGGCTGCAGCGCCTGCTCGGGCTCTCCGCTGACGGCAGGCGCCGCGGGACAGTGCTCCTTCGTAGTAGCAGGCCAGATCGCGCACAACGCGTGCACGGCCTCGGGCGTGACGTGCGGTCTCGACGGCAAGTGCGACGGAGCAGGTGCGTGCCGCTACTCCCCCGCGGAAGGTGCGTCGTGTGACGACCCCGCCAACCTGTGCGTGACCGGAAGGATCTGCCAGAACCATGCATGCACGGCAGGAACACCGAAGATTTGCCCACCGCCGACCCTGCAATGTCGAGGCCCGGGAACCTGCGTGCCCGCTACCGGCTCATGCAGCTATCCAATCGACGACACCCTGACCTGCACCGACGGCAACGCATGCACCACCGACGTCTGCCAGGGCGGCTCGTGCGTCGGGACGCAGATCCTCTGCAACAACCCGCCAGCGTGCAAGCAGAGCACCACGTGCTCGGGGGGGACGTGCAACTACACCCAGAATGTCACGGATGGGACGCAGGACCCGAAGTGTCCGAGTACGACGCCTCGATGCTACTCAGGCACTTGCGTGCAATGTACCTCGGACGCGCACTGCACTGCCGCATTCCCCACCGTGAGCTGCAGGACCACCGACCATACCTGCGTGTGCCGATTGCCAAACTCCAAGAATGTTGTCAACAACGGCGGTTTCGACGGCGGCCTTTCTGGATGGACCATCAGCACCGCCCCTACGGCCCCAACCCTGGTCGCCGATTCCGAAGGTTGTCCGGGCTCGAATGCTCTCTACGTCCCGAATTCCGAGCAAGATCCGTGGCAGTGCGTGTCGTTGACCCCAGGCGCCACCTACTGGCTGGGCGGAAGCTTCAAAGGGGGGGACGGGAATGGTTTCGTGCGCATACGATTCTGCACAGGGTCTGGGTGTACGGGTAGCTGCGACACCACACAAGACGTAGGCGCGGGTAACCCTGCAAATTGGACCATCCGATACACCAACTTCGTGTCCCCAGGGGGCTACGTGAGCGGACAGGTCGGCCTGTATGGACTTGGCAACCAGTACATGGATCAGATCTTCGTCACCCGCGACGAGAACACCTTCTGAAACCCCGGAACCTCCCTGCGACGGCCTGCAGCCCTACCAACGGACCAGTCCAGGCTCGAATTCTGTGGTCGACCTGGCAGGGATGTCCCCGCAGCCGCCCGCCAGCTTCACGCAGCCGCCCGTCAACTCCGGAACGTATTATCCGCAGTGGCTCTACTTCGACGTGCAGTCGGTCACCAGCCCCTGACATCGCTGCTGCGGCTTTCTCGCGGGCTCGCCCACCCCGAGTGCCGCGTGGCGTCTAGCAATACGCGTTGTGCTTGACTCTGCTCCGGCAACATCTCTAATTTGGCCGGCCCCAAGGATTCCCATGGCAAGAAATGACAGATTTGGTGGGGTTCCCTTCCACTTATTGGTGGGCTATGTAACTTCCCTACGAGGAGGGTCGAAATGAAACGTTGTGCATGGTTTGCGGTGGCGAGCGCCATCTTTCTGCTCACGGCGAATTGCCAGCAGCCGGGGCCGGCGGGTACGCCTGGGGGCTCTGGAGGCAGCGGCGGCGAGAAGACCGGCGCTGGTGGATCGGGCGGTACGAACGAGTCGGGAGGCTCTGGTGGCTCCGGCGGCTCCTCGGAATCGGGCGGCGCGAGCGGCTCGGGCGGAGCGTCCAGCTCTGGTGGGTCGGTGGCTTCCGGCGGCTCGTCTGCCTCCGGCGGCGCAGGCAGGTCGGGTGGTTCATCTGGCTCTGGCGGAGCAGCCGGGTCAGGTGGGACAAGCAAGGCCGACGCCGCGGCCAGTGGCGGCGCCTCCGGTTCCGGCGGCTCCTCGGCCAGGGGCGGCTCGGCCGGCTCCAGTGCTACGACCAAGGCCGACGCCGCCGTATCCAGCGGTGGGACCAGCTCCGGCGGCACGAGCGGCAGGGGCGGCGCGACCGGCAGAGGCGGCGCGAGCGGCACCGGCGGCGCAACCGGCACCGGTGGCGCGACGGGCACGGGCGGTTCGACCGGCAGCCTGGCCGAAGAGGTCGTGCCGGATCTCGCCAAGGGGTTCTACTGGGAAGGATCCTGCGCAGGAACCATCCCGGTGGATGGCCACAACTGTCCAATGACCGGCTCGGGGTCCACCTGTCCCACCAACGGCATCAATCGCGAGACCCCATTCAAGGTGGGGGGCGAGTCCGGAAAGAAATACACCGTGAGCATCGAGGTACGCGGCGTGATCGGGACTCGCTGCTACAAGGGTGGCACGCGGGCCTCGACCGTAGCCGCGAAGGAGGACGACTACAACAACTGGTGGTACATCGGTGGTACCTATGCCAACCCCACTGGTTGGTGGAATACCTACGAACTCAAAGTCACTCCCTCCACGGGCGACGCGGATCAGTACTACTTCAACGGCTCCGACAACGATGGGGGCAACTACTGTGAGCGTGAGGCCTCCTACCTAGTGGGCTACACTGCCAGCTTCAAGGTCGTGGGAGGCGGGACGATGACCTTCAAGATCCACGACCAAAACTGCAAGGCGATACAGAACTGCGGCAAGAGCATCGTGAAGACCGATCCTTGCCAGCCCCGAACTGTCGACCTATCCAAGATGTCCGTACAGCCGCCTGCTAGCTCCCCAGCTGCAAAGCAGCCACCGAAGAATGACACGTGGTATCCACAATGGATGTGGATCGTCGCCACGTCTGTCACCCCCGTGTAAGAGCACTCCTCGCCGCCGGCTTGGTCAGCGGCGGTTCTCCCATTCCCATGACGCCAGCCACCGTAGGAGAACAACCTTGACAACATCGCGAGCGCGGGCCCGTGCTACCCATCTCTATCCTTTTTCTCTACTCTTCTTCTTCCTGGCAGCTACGGTGCCGCGGGTCGTGCTGGCTGATAGGGTCATCGCCAAGGGCGACGATTGGGAAGTCTACACGAACGGGCGGGTCGCTGGCTTCCTGAGCTGGGTGACCGGCGACCCACCTCCGGTGCAGAGAGAAGGCATAAGTCTCAATGGAGGCCTGTGGCCAGTGCCCACGGAGCCGCACAACGACGATTCTCGCGGCACCGTCAACATGATGCGCCTGCGCAGCGGGTTCCTCGGAAACCAGCTCGGCTTCGGCGTGCGCGGTCAGATCACCCCATGGACCACGGTCACGGGGTATGTCCAGCTCTGGGCCTACGTCGAGAGCGAGGACCGGAACAAGAGCAATCCGAATCCTCCCGACGTGCGACAAGGCTACGCGCAACTGGAAGGCCTGTGGGGCAGCTTCACCGCCGGCAGGCAGAGGACCCTGACCTCGCGCGGGGCGACCGACATCAATGTCATGTACGGCCACAAGTGGGGCGTCGGGTTCCCGAATTCGATCGAGCGGAGGGGTCCCACGCTGGGCATGGTCGGCTTCGGCGTCTTGGGCAGCGGGTTCGGGGCCGGCATGGTCTACGGAACGCCATCGTTCGGCGGTCTGCAGCTCAACGTCGGCATCTTCGACCCGGCCACGTTGGGGGGACCTGGATGGAACGGCACGAAGTGGGCCCGTCCGGAAACCGAGCTGAAGTTCGAAAGGGACTTCGGCGCGACCGGCAAGGTCGTCCTGTTTGCCAACGGGGCCTACCAGAAGGTCTACAAGCCCGGCCAGTGCAACCCTGCGGAGCAACCCTGCGAGGAGACGGTTGTAGGCGTTGGCTACGGTGGTCGATTCGAGATCGGCCCGGCCCGTCTGGGCGTCGCGGGACACTACGGCAAGGGCCTGGGCATGAGCTATGCGTTGGAGAACAGCTACGCCGTGGGTGACGCACAGACGAACCTCCGCTGGTCGGACGGCTACTACGTGCAGGCCCAGGTCGTTGCGCGAAAGTTCGACTTCTTCGCAGGTTGGGGCATCGCCCGTCTGTTCTTGTCCGACCTGGACAAGAACACGCCCGGCCTCAGCGTCCTCAAGTACCAGATGGGCATCAACGGTGGCGTTGTCTACAACGTCACGCCCAACGTCCACGTCGACCTAGAGTACTTCCTCGCCAAGGCCGCGTGGTGGCTCGGCGAAACCCAAGTACTGCACTGTCCTGCCGCCGGCATGACCTTCAACTGGTGAGCGGAGACCATCGATGGAGTCGACACCGGGCACGGTGAGCCGGTACCGCTGGATCATCTGCCTTCTCCTCTTCCTCGCCACCACGATCAACTACATCGACCGGCAGATCCTGGCGCTGCTCAAGCCGATCCTCGACGACGAGCTGCGCTGGACCAACGAGGAATACGGCAGCGTGAACGCGGCCTTCCAGGGCGCGTACGCCATAGGCCTGCTGTGCTTCGGCCTCTTCATCGACCGGGTGGGCACCAAGATCGGCTACGCCGTGTCGATCGCGGCCTGGAGCCTGTCGGCCATCGGCCACGCCTTCGTGGGCAGCGTGCGCGGGTTCTTCGCCGCCCGCGTGGCCCTTGGCTTGAGCGAGGGCGGCAACTTCCCGTCGGCGATCAAGGCGGTGGCCCTGTGGTTCCCGCGCAAGGAGCGCGCCTACGCGACCGCGCTCTTCAACTCGGGCGCCAACGTCGGCGCGATCGTGGCGCCGGCCATGATCCCGCTCATCGCCCTGACCTGGGGTTGGCAGTCGGCGTTCATCGTCGCCGGTCTTGCCGGCCTGCTGTGGCTGTTCTTGTGGATCCCGTTCTACAACGTGCCCGAGAAGAGCAAGCGCGTCTCCGCCGGCGAGCTCGAGCACATCAACTCGGACAAGGAGGCCGGGGCCGACGGTCCAGCGGTGCGCTGGCTGACCATCCTGCGCTACCCGCAGGCCTGGTCGTTCATCGTCGGCAAGTTCCTGACCGACCCGGTGTGGTGGTTCTTCCTCATCTGGCTGCCCGACTTCTTCAAGAAGACGCGCGGCCTCGACATCAAGAAGAGCTGGCTGCACCTGGTGATCATCTACGCGATCGTCACGGTGCTCAGCATCGTGGGCGGCTGGCTGGCCGGGTATCTGGTCAAGCGCGGCTTCTCCGCGAACCGCGCGCGCAAGACCGCCATGTTCATCTTCGCGGTGGCGGTTCTGCCCGTGCTGCTTGCCACGCGAACCGGCGAGTGGGTCGCGGTGCTGCTCATCGGCATCGCGGGAGCGGCGCACCAGGCGTGGTCGGCGAACCTCTTCACGACCGTGTCCGACATGTTCCCCAAGCGCGCCGTGGCCTCGGTGGTCGGCATCGGCGGCATGGCCGGCTCGATCGGCGGCATTCTCTTCCCCATTTACGCCGGCAAGCTGCTCGACCGCTTCACCGCCGCGGGCAACGTCACCGCCGGCTACGCCATCCTCTTCGTCGTGTGCGGCACGGCCTACCTCGTGGCCTTCGGCGTTGGCCACCTGCTGGCCCCGCGCTTCGAGCCGGTCAAGCTGCAGGCGGATTCATCGCGCCCATAGCTTGTCGCGCGTCAGATTGGCGCCCGGTCGCGGAAACGCTATTCTGAGGCGTAGGCATTGCCCATGACGGACGCCGAGAAACGCGCGCAGGCGAGACAATCGCGGATGATCCTGCGCAAGACTCACCTCGGCCAGCCCGAGGTCGACCTCAGCCCGGTCTTCGGCGCAGAAGCCGTTTCCTTGGTCCAGCGCCTGACGCGGATGAGCTACAGCCTCGCGGGGCAGCCGCTGCCCGTGGGCAAGCGCGCCGAGATGCCTTGCAGGTTCGTCCGGAGGCGGGCGCCATGATCGAGCTCCCGGACGACTTTCGCGACCTCCTGCTCTCCCTCTGCGATGCCGGCGCCGAGTTCGTCGTGGTCGGGGGGCATGCCGTGGCTTTCCACGGACATCCGCGCGCCACGAAAGACCTGGACGTCCTGGTGCGAGCCACCAGCGCCAATGCGAAGGCGGTCTATCGCGCGCTGGCGGCCTTCGGCGCGCCGCTATCCGCCTTCGAAGTGAGCGAGGACGACTTCGCCAGCTACGACGGCGTCCTGCAGATGGGGGTTCCACCGCTGCGCATCGACATCATCAACCGCGCCGACGGCATCACGTTCGACGAGGCGATAGCGGAAGGCGCCCACCTCGAGATCGACGGCCGCACGATTCCCATCATCGGGCGGTCTGCGTTGCTCAAGAACAAGCGTGCGTCCGGCCGAGAACAAGATCTCGCGGACCTCAAGATCCTCGAGCGTATCTCCATCTCGGCCGACCGCTCGCCGAAGTAGGTCGCACCCCAGGGAGAGCACCGCGGCGTGCGCTCGTGAGCGCGCCCCTACCGCGCCAGCCAGCCGCCGTCGACGGCCAGGACGTGGCCGGTGACGTAGCGGGCGGCGTCCGAGCAGAGGAAGACGGCGGCGCCGGCGATGTCCTCGGGCGTGCCCCAGCGGCCGGCCGGAATGCGCTCGAGGATCTGGCGGCTGCGCGTCTCGTCGGCGCGCAGGGCCGCGGTGTTGTTGGTGGCGATGTAGCCCGGGGCGATGGCGTTGACGTTCACGTTCTTGGTCGCCCACTCGTTGGCCAGGGCCTTGGTGAGCTGGGCGACGCCGCCCTTCGAGGCGGCGTAGGCCGGCACCAGGATCCCGCCCTGGAAGGCGAGCAGCGACGAGATATTGACGATGCGGCCGCCGCCCTGCTCGATCATCAGCTTGCCCACCCGGCGGCACAGCCGGAAGGGCGCCGACAGGTTCACCTCGAGCAGCAGATCCCAGTCCTCGTCGGAGTAGTCGACCGCGGGCGCGCGCCGGATCATGCCGGCGTTGTTGACCAGGATGTCGATGCGGCCCATGGCCTTGAGCGCGTCGGCGACCAAGCCGTCCTGCGCCTCGCGCTTCGACAGATCCGCGGACAAGGCGACGGAGCGCCGCCCCATCGCCTTGATCTCCTCGCTCGTGGCCTTTCCCTGATCGCCGATGTCGTGACAGAGCACGTCCGCGCCGACGCGCGCCAGCCCCTTGGCGATGCCGGCGCCGATGCCGGTACCGGTGCCCGTGACCAGCGCGATCTTCCCATCTAGATTGAACCAGTCATGTGCCATGGCCTTCCCTCCTTGTGCAGATAAGGGCCGTTTCCTGGTTGCCATTGTCGAAGGCGACGCGCGACACCTTGCCGTCGAAAATGATGCGGCCGTAGCAGAGGTGGGAAAGGAGGCTGTTCTGCGGGCTCACCGCGATCTTGCGACCTCGGTGCGAGGCCGTGTTGCAGACAATCCGCTTGCCGGGATCGAGAGGTCGGCCGGTCATGGCGATTGTGGCTATCACCGCCGAGTGTCGCTGGCAAGCGCTTGTCGCTGGTGCGGCCCACTATGCCGCGGCATGGCTCAACGTCTTTTCGCATTGCGCGTGCCTGCGCCTTGGCGATAATCGCGGCCATGAAGACGCTCTACGCCCTGCCCTTCGCCGCGCTTCTCTTCTCGGGCCTCGTCGAGGCCGCACCCGCCCCGGCAGCGCCGGTTGCCGCACCCGCCCCGGCGGCGCCGGCTGCCGCACCCGCCCCGGTGGCCACAGCCGCAGCCCCCGTCATCCCACCCATCTCCGTCACGATCAGCAACCCACTTGCCACGGTTCGGCCGCGCGAGACCGTCGCGCTCGTCATTGCCGACTTGGTCAAGCTCGCCCCGGGCTTCGACGGCAGGAAATCGGTCGTGGTGGACACGGCCGGCATGGAGGTCATTTCCCAGCTCGTCGACACCGACGGTGACGAGAGGCATGACGAAATCGTCTTCCAGGCCGACCTCGGCGCGCAGGAAACCAAGACCTTCTGGATCCGGACCGGCGAGCGCAAGCCCGCCACGCGCGACCAATACCAGGTCTACGGCCGCTTCGTGCGCGAGCGCTACGACGACTTCGCGTGGGAGAACGACATGGTCGCCCATCGCGTGTACGGCGCGGCCCTCGAGACCCACCCGAAGGAGCCGCTTGTCTCGAGCGGCGTGGACACATGGGTCAAGCTCGTGTCCAAGCTGGTGGTCAACGACTGGTACATGACCGGCAACTACCACAAGGACAATGGCGAAGGCGCCGACTTCTACTCGGTCGGCAAGTCGCGCGGCCTGGGTGGGTTGGGCGTATGGGCCAAGGGCAAGCTGTATGTCTCGAAGAACTTCGTCAAGTCCCGCGTGCTGGCGTGCGGTCCCGTCCGCCTGGTTTTCGAGCTGACCTACGATCCGTGGAAAGCCGGCGGCCAGAAGGTGTCCGAGGTCAAGCGCGTGACCCTCGATGCCGGCTCCTATTTCAACCGCGTCGAGAGCACCTTCGCCGCGAAGAAGAGACCGCTCTCAATCGGCATCGGTATCGCCAAGCACGCGGGCAGCGCGGTCGCTGTGGACGCCGCAGCCGGAACGATGCAGGCGTGGGAGCCTCTCGACGGCGGCAAGGCCGGCAACCTCGCCACGGCCATCGTGCTGCCGGCTGGCGCGAAGCCGGAAGAGCAACACAATGATCTCGACTACCTCGTCGTGACGCCCGTTCCGGCCGACAACCGTCTGGTCTTCTACGCGGGTTCGGCCTGGGATCAGGCCGGCAACATCCGCGATGCCGCGACCTGGGCCGCGGAGGTGCGAAGCCTGGCAGCCAAGCTGGCCGCTCCCGTGCAGGTCGGGATCGCCGTCCAGCAGTAGTCCTGTCGGGCGGCCGAGGCACAAAAAGCCCCGATTGCGGCCTCATTCCCTCCTCGCTCCGCGACACAAACCAGGTAAGCTATCGACAAGTGTCCGGCGGCCACGCCCGGTCTTTGGCTCAGGAGGACAAGATGAGAGCCGAGAGAGTTTTTGGTCTTTTGCCCTGCGTCGCCGTTGCCGCAACGGCCTTCTCCCTGCTGGGGGGAGCCTGCAAGCAGGACGGCCCTGGCACCGCGTCGGGAAGCGGCGGCCAAACGCAAACGGGCGGCTCGGCCTCGGGTGGCACCACCAGCACCGGTGGCACCACCGCGAGCGGCGGCACGACTTCCTCGGGTGGCACGACCGGCAGCGGCGGCACGACCTCCTCGGGCGGAACCACCAGCTCGGGCGGCACGACGGACAGCGGAGGAACCACAGCCGCGGGCGGCTCGGCCAGAAGCGGCGGCGCCACCGGGTCGGGTGGCGCGAGCCAAACCGGTCGCGCCACGGGCGGCCGCACGACG
>JAFGPX010000047.1 GCA_016935975.1 Deltaproteobacteria bacterium | reverse complement strand
CGGCTTTGCCAGCCGAAGGCGTAGCGGAGCATCGCGGGAGGGTTTGGGAACCCGCCCAGGGTTCCCATCACAGTGACAGCCGCGTGCGCGAGCTCGGCGAGCTCTGTCGGACGGCGGGCATCGACGTGGTCGATGTGGCCGTGCAGCGCAGGCCCGAGCCCGATCCGCGCTACCTCATCGGACGGGGGAAGCTCGAGGATGTGCTGGTGCGCGCCATGCAGTACGACGCCAGCGTGCTCATCTTCGATCCCGATCTATCGCCCGGCCAGGCGCACGCCGTCGCCACCTTCACGGATCTCAAAGTCATCGACCGCACGATCCTGATTCTCGACATCTTCGCGCAGCGGGCGCGCAGTCGTGACGCCAAGTTGCAGGTCGAGTTGGCGCAGCTGCGCTACCGCCTGCCCCGTCTGCAAGAAGAGAACACCATGATGAGCCGCCTCGTCGGCGGCATCGGTGGCCGCGGCCCCGGCGAAACCAAGCTGGAAATCGGCCGCCGCCGGGCGCGCGAGCGTTTGCGCCGGCTGGAGAGAGAGATCGAACAGACGCGGCAGCAGCGTCGCGGCCGCCGGGCGGCGCGCGAGAGCCGCGGCCTGCCGCTGGTGGCCATCGTGGGCTACACGAATGCCGGCAAGTCCACCCTCCTCAACGGCCTAACGGGCAGCGACGTGCTGGTCGAAGACAAGCTCTTCGCTACGCTGGATCCCACCACGCGACGGCTGCGTTTTCCCCGCGAGCGCGAGTTGATCCTGGCCGACACCGTGGGCTTCATTCGCGATCTGCCCAAGGATCTCGCCGAGGCCTTCCGCGCCACGCTCGAGGAGCTGGACCACGCCGACCTCCTGCTCCACGTGGTGGATGCGGCAGATCCCAATCGCGACGCCCACGTCAGCGCGGTCGAGCGCATCCTGGCCGATCTGGATCTGGCCGAAACCCCACGCCTGCTGGTGTACAACAAGGTCGATCGCCTGCTCCCAGCCGAAAAGCAAGTGCTGCAGGCGAGCGACCGCGCCCTGGCCATCAGCGCGCTGGATCGAACCACCGTTCTGCCCGTCCTGGCCGCCATCGAGCAGGCCCTGTGGCGCGATGGGCATGACGTCAGGGCTTGACGTCGACGCCCGCCTGCTCGCGCGCCAGACTCGTCACCAGCGCGACGATGTCGATGCCCTGGCCGCGGTCGTCGAGCCACTGCCCCTGCGCCCGGGCGAATTCGAAGTGCCAGGCGCGATCGCGAAACGCGGCCCAGATCTGCCGCACCGGCGCCTGCGGCGAGAGGACGAGCTTCGGCCCCTGGCGGAACGTGACGACCAGCGTGCCCTGGGCATACTCGGACTCGGCCAGATCGGGATCGACCTCGGCAAAAGCGGCATCCAGGCGGGACAGCAGCCGATCCACGGCCAGGCGATAGTCTGCCTCGGTCATCACTTGCTCTTGGTCTTGCGGCCGATGAGTTCGCGCAGGGTCTCGCGATCCTCGCTCTCGACGTCTTCCATCGGCCATTCCTCCTTCGGTTCCGGCGTTTCCCCCCGCGAGGTGGCCGGTGCGGTGACGCCTTGGCCCACACGGTTGACCACCTTGTCGCTGGCCTCTTCCACCAACTCGCCGACCTTGCCCTTGGTGCCTTCCACCAGCTCCTGCGACTCGTGGGTGTGCCATATGTTCCGGACGTGCTGAAACAAGGTGCGCTGGCCCAGTTTGACCGTCGTGCCGAACCAGATGAAGCCGACGATGGCGCCCAGGTAAACCACCAGCTTCAGCAAGCGAACCATGCGATCTAGTTAGCACCGGCCGCGCCACGCCGCCACTTTCGCGTGCAACGGCGCGGGCAAGCCTATCGCCGTGGATCTCCGACCCGTATGTGATCCGCTCGCATCAGCAGCTTGTTGAGCCGTTCGCGGTTGTCTTCGTCGACAGGGTCGATGGTCGCGCCGAAGCCGGGCGGGCGCTTGCCGGGATTGCCGTCGTCGACGCGGATGATGCGCGCCTGGCACGAGATGTTGAAGTCCGGGTCGTCGCCCAGGCCTTCTTCGGTCCCGAAGACCACCATGTCGAGATCCACCCCGGGGACGAGATCCGGATACTCCTCGCGCGTCCCCACCAGATAGATGCCGCCGGCGGACAGGTTGCGCACCTCCATGATGCGCACGTCCTGCCCCTGCAGCTCGGCTTGCGCGAAGACCTCGATGCGCGGAGCGCGGCGACGGTTGGTGGTTTCCTGGGGCACGGCTTGATTGTAGCCGAAACGTCAGCAGGAGATCACGGAGGAAGAAGACGAAACCGGGGCCGAACAACGCGGAAGGGGTTCGGCCCCAGGGCCAAACCCCTTCCTTTCTCTGTTCTCCGTGGAAGCTCGGCGCTCGCTAGTAGTCATCCCCCATGCCGCCCATGCCGCCGCCCATGCCGCCGCCACCGTGGGCCGGCTCTTCCTTCTTCTTCGGCTTCTCGGCGACGATAGCCTCGGTGGTCAGCATCAGGCCGGCCACGGAAGAGGCGTTCTGCAGCGCCGCACGCACCACCTTGGTGGGATCGATGACGCCGGCCTTGACCAGGTCCTCGTACACCTCGGTGGCGGCGTTGAAGCCGAACGCGCCCTTGCCGTTCTTGACCTTCTCGACCACGATCGAGCCGTCGACGCCGGCATTGGCCGCGATCTGGCGCAGCGGCTCTTCGAGAGCGCGGCAAATGATGTTGACGCCGAAGCGACGGTCATCGTCGAATTTGATGCTCTCCAAGGCCGGCAGGGCCCGCAGGAGCGCCACGCCGCCCCCCGGAACGATGCCTTCCTCGACGGCAGCGCGTGTCGCATGCAGAGCGTCCTCGACGCGCGCCTTCTTCTCCTTCATCTCGCTCTCGGTCGCGGCGCCAACCTTGACCACGGCCACGCCGCCCACGATCTTGGCAAGCCGCTCTTGCAGCTTCTCGCGATCGTAGTCCGAGGTGGTGTCTTCGATCTGGGTGCGGATCTGCTTGACGCGGCCCTCGATCTCGGCCTTCTTGCCCGCGCCCTCGACGATGGTGGTGTTGTCCTTGTCCACCGTGACGCGCTTGGCGCGGCCGAGGTCTTTGAGCCCGATGCCTTCCAGCTTGATGCCGAGATCCTCGGTGATGGCCTGGCCGCCGGTGAGCACGGCGATGTCCTTGAGCATCTCCTTGCGGCGGTCGCCGAAGCCAGGCGCCTTGACCGCGCACACGTGCAGGGTGCCGCGCAGCTTGTTGACGACCAGCGTGGCCAGGGCCTCGCCGTCCACGTCCTCGGCCACGATGAGCAGGGGCTTGCCCGACTTGGCGATCTGCTCGAGGATGGGCAGGAGATCCTTCATGTTCGAGATCTTCTTCTCGTTGATGAGGATATAGGCGTCCTCCAGCACGGCTTCCATGCGCTCGGCGTCGGTGACGAAGTAGGGCGAGAGGTAGCCGCGGTCGAACTGCATGCCCTCGACGACGTCGAGGGTGGTTTCCATCGACTTGGCCTCCTCGACGGTGATGACCCCCTCCTTGCCGACTTTCTCCATGGCCTCGGCCAGGATGTCGCCGATCATGGTGTCGCCGTTGGCGCTGATGGTCCCGACCTGGGCGATCTCGGTCTTGCCCTTGGTGGGCTTGGACTGCTCTTTCAGGTTGTCGACCACCTTGGCCACGGCCGCGTCGATACCGCGCTTGATGTCCATCGGGTTGTTGCCCGCTGCGACCAGACGCGAACCCTCGTTGAAGATGGCCTGGGCGAGCACGGTCGCCGTGGTCGTGCCGTCGCCCGCCACGTCCGAGGTCTTGGAGGCGACCTCCTTGACCATCTGGGCCCCCATGTTGGCCATCTTGTCGGCGAGTTCGATCTCCTTGGCCACGGTCACGCCGTCCTTGGTCACCGTGGGGGAGCCCCACGACTTCTCGAGAATGACGTTGCGGCCGCGCGGACCCAGTGTCGCCTTGACGGTGTTGGCGAGGAGATTCAGGCCGGAGGCGATGGCCTGACGAGCCGGCTGGGAGAAGAGGATTTCCTTGGCTGCCATGGTGCTGTCCTTTCCTATTCGAGAATCGCAAGGACATCGTCCTCGCGCAGGATCAGATGCTCGACCCCGTCGATCTTGATTTCGTTGCCGGAGTACTTGGAGAAGAGGACCTTGTCGCCTTCCTTGACGTCCAGCTTGCGCAGCTTTCCGTCCTCCTGGAGCTTGCCGTTGCCGACGGCCACGACCAAGCCCTTCTGGGGCTTCTCCTTGGCGGTGTCGGGGATGTAGAGGCCGCCGGCGGTCTTGGTTTCCTCCTCGACGCGCTTGACGAGGATTCGATCATAGAGGGGTCTGACTTTCATCGTTCTTTCTCCTTTGTCGAAACGTCGCCTCCGCGTGCGAGCGAAGGCTTTCCTTCGTTGCGCCCGGCGGCGCCTCTGGAAGCGCTAGGCTGCCACCTTGGACGCGCCTTTCTTGCCCTTGCCGTGGGCGGGCTTGGAATCCGAGGACTCGCCGCTGGCCGCAGCGCCGGTCTTTGGGGCACTCGGTGCGCCGGCGCTGCTCGCCGCAGACGGTTTCTCGCTGGCGTACAGATCCTTGTACCAGCCCCCGCCCTTGAGCTGGAACGAAGTCTGGCTGATCAGCTTCTCCACCTTACGCGACTTGCATTTCGGACAGACGCGCACCGGCTTGTCGGACATCTTCTGCCACTGCTCGAAGCAATGGCCACAGGCCTGACACTCGTACTCGTAGATGGGCATCTGTCTTTCGCTCGGTCTTTTCTCGGGCGCAACCGGCACGCCGGGACGCGGCCAAGGTTAAGCACACCTAGAGCGCTGTCAAGTGAGGCGCGAGAGTGCCAGAAAAATGCAAGAAAACCCAAGTATTTCAGACTGTTGCAAACGCCAATCCCTCGCGGACCCGTGTTTTGCCGTGGCTCCGTATCGAGGCCGGCCGCGAGTTTCGCTCGGCGACCGGACTGGCGTTTCTGGTCGCGGTGGGCTTTGGCAAGGGACTCGGCGGCAGGATGCTCGGGCTCGCGACGCCGGGTGCGACCGCGCCCGAGGCGCCGCCTTGTCTCAGAACCTGGCGGCTCCGCCCCTCGGTCTTTCCCTGCAGACACCTCTCAGGTGGCCGGCGTGGACCCCGGGCCGAGTTGGGCGGCGAGATCCTCGACCAGGCGCGCGAATCGCGCCAGCGTGGCTTCGATGGAGGCCGCGAGCGCCATGTCCACCCCCGCCAGCCTGAGAGACTCGAGCGGATAGCGAGAGCCGCCCGAGCGCAGGAAGGCGAAGTAGTCGTCGCGCGCGGCCTGTCCGCCTCCGAGCACGCGATCCGCGAGCGCGACGGCCGCCGAGATGCCCGTGGCGTACGTGTAGACGTAGAAGGCGCGATAGAAATGCGGGATGCGCAGGCCCTCGAGATCGCTCGTCTCTTCCAGCTTCACGTCCGGCCCGAAGTAGGCCTCGAGCAGCTTGCGGTACTCCTTGCGCAGCACCTCGACGGTGAGCGGCGTGCCGGATTCCACGAGCGCGTGGGTCTTGGCCTCGAACTCGGCGAACATGGTCTGGCGGAAAAGCGTGGCGACGATGGCGTCGATCTCCTTGTTGACCAGGTAGGCGCGCACCGGTGTCGCTTCGGCGCGCTCGAACAAGTAGCGTCCGAGGAGCTGTTCGTTGAACGTGCTGGCCACCTCGGCTTCGAAGGTGGTGTAGTGCCAGTGCAGAAACGGGTTCGAGCGCGCGCTGAAGTAGGAGTGCATGGAGTGGCCGGCCTCGTGCGCCAGCGTGAACACGTCGTCGAGCAGATCCTCCTTGAAGTTCATGAGGATGTAGGGCTCGGCCGCGTAGCTGCCGTAGGAAAAGGCGCCCGAGGCCTTGCCCTTGTTCTCGTAGCGATCCACCCAGCCAGCGCCCAGGCCGCGCGCCAGCGCCCAGCCATACTCCGCGCCGAGGGGCGCCAGCGCCTCGAGCACGACCTCGACCGCTTGCTCGTAGGTGTGGCGCCAGGTCACATCCGCGACCAGCGGCACGCGCACGTCGTAGTGGCGAAGCTCGGGCAGGCCCATGGCGCGCCGGCGCAGCTCGTAGTAGCGGTGCAGAACGGGCAGCCCCGAGCGCACGGTGGCGACCAGGTTGTCGTAGACCGCCACGGGCATGTCGTCCGGAAAGAGCGCCATGGCGCGCGCCGAGGCATGGTTGCGCACGCGCGCGGCGTAGCGGTCGAGCTGCACCTGGCCCTCGTAGAGCACGGCGAGCGTGGTCTTGTGCTCGTCGTACTTGGCGTAGTAGCGCTCGTAGGCGCGACGCCGCAGCTCGCGATCGGGGCTCTGCAGGTACGTCGAAAACGTACCGTGGCTCAGCGGCTTGGGCCCGTCGGGAGTGTCGAGCGCGCCGAAGTCGAAATCCACGTCGGTCAGCACCGAGAAGGCATTCGACGCGGTTTGGTTCGCCTCCATCTGCAATGCCAGCAGGCGCTCTTCCTTCTCGCCGAGGACGTGCGGCTTGAAACGCAAGAGCTTGCGCAACCAGACGACGAATTCGGCCAGCGCCGGCTGTCTCAGGAACTCCGCCATGCGCTCGTCGGGAATGGCCTGGATTTCGGGATCGAAGTAGCTCCACGCGGCCTGCGCGGCCGCCGCGGCCATGGTGAAACGCGCGCTGCGATCGCGCGCGGCCGAGAGCCCCTGATCTTCGGCTTCGCGCAGCGCCGCGTACGCGCCGAGCCGGTCCTCCAGCATGCCGAAGTCCCGAACGAAGGCGAGCGCGGCGGCCAGCGCCTCGACGCTCTGCCCGAGCGTGCCCCGAAACGACGGGATCTCTTCCGCCAGCTTGCGATACTTGTCGAGATCCCTCTCCCACTCCTCCTCGCGGGCGTAGAGCTTCGACAGATCCCAGCAATCCGAGGCGGGCACGTCCTGGCGCGCGCGCAAGCCACCTCCCCCTTGCTCGGCCATATTCAGCTTGAGTCGAAGCATCGTCGGATTTCACCACAGAGGACACAGAGAAGGAAACAGTCCGGATCTGAGATCCGGAAACCCCTTCCCTTCCGGCCTCTGTGTTCTCTGTGTCCTCTGTGGTGAAAAACTACTTCTTCTTGGGGTCATCATCACCGTTGGGGCCGTCCCCCCTTAGCGCTTCGGCCTGGAAGTGGGCGCGCAGGCTGCCGATGATGTCCTCGAGATCGCCGTCCATGACGGCCGGCAGGTTGTGGCGGGTGTAGCCGATGCGATGATCGGTCATGCGATCCTGCGGGAAGTTGTAGGTGCGGATCTTCTCCGAGCGGTCGCCGCTGCCGATCTGGCTACGCCGGTGCTCGCGCTCGGCCGCCTCCTGCCTCTCGCGCTCCATTTCGTAGAGCTTGCTGCGCAGGAGCTTCATGGCCATGGCTTTGTTCTTGTGCTGGCTCTTCTCCTGCTGGCAATGGACGATGAGACCCGACGGCAGGTGATGGATGCGCACGGCCGAGTCCGTGGTGTTGACCGACTGCCCGCCGGGGCCGCCCGAGCGCATCACCTCGACCTTCAGATCCTTGGGATCGATGGTGATGTCCACGTCCTCGAGCTCGGGCATGATGGCCACGGTCGCGGTCGAGGTGTGGATGCGCCCCTGAGCCTCGGTGGTGGGCACGCGCTGCACGCGGTGCACGCCCGACTCGTACTTGAGCTGCGCGTAGGCGCCCTTGCCCTCGACGGCCGCCACCACCTCCTTGATGCCGCCGGCCGAGGCGCTCGACAGGGACGCGATTTCCACCTTCCAGCGGTGCCGTTCGGCGAAACGCGAGTACATGCGGAACAGGTCGGAGGCGAAGAGCGCCGCCTCCTCGCCGCCCGTGCCGGCTCGGATCTCGAGCAGGATGCTCTTGTCGTCGTTGGGATCCCTGGGCAGGAGCAGGAGCTTGAGCCGCTCTTCCAAGCGCTCCTGCTCGACCAGAAGGTCGCTCTCTTCCTGACGCGCCAGCTCGCGCATCTCCGGATCCTTCTGCATGTCGCGCGCCTCGGCGATGCGCGCCGTGGTCTGGCGGTGGACGCGCAGGGTATCGACCAGCTCGCGGATGTCGCTGTGCTCCTTGGCCAGCTTCTGCATGACCGGCGGTCGCGCCAGAACCTCGGGCTCCGAGAGCTTGGCGGAAAGCTCCTCGAAGCGGGCCTCGACCGCCGCCAGCTTGCCGAGCAGCAGTTCGTCGAGCATGGACAACAACGGCGCGCGGCAACCGCCGCGGCACCAGCTCCCCTACGTCGAAGACGTGTTGGTCGAACGGCCGTACTTCCGGTTGAAGCGCTCGATGCGGCCGCCGGTGTCCAGGAACTTCTGCTTGCCCGTGTAGAACGGGTGGCAGTTCGAGCAGATGTCCACCATGAACGACCCGCGCGTCGAGTAGGTCTCGACCTTGTGCCCGCAGGCACAGGTGATGGTGGCTGGTTTGTACGCTGGATGAATCCCCTTCTTGGGCATGACGCGAAACCTCGTGTGAAGGGGGGTTTTATAATGGGCTTTCCGCGCCAGGGCAAGTCGGGAGCGCGAGAATCGTGGATCCCGGGTGCGCATTGCGCCGGCGGCGAGCGGCCCGCGCCCGGCCTTCCGTTCATGTATAGTGCGGCGTCAATGGCCGACCAAACCCCTACCAAGAGCGGACTTGGCCGCTCGGCCGTGTACAGCTACCTGCGCCCCCTCATCGAAGGTAGGCGCGTCCTCGAAGTCGGTTGCGGCTCGGGCGACAGCACAGCGCATCTCGTGCGTCTGGGCGCCAAGAGCGTTATCGGCGCGGGCGATAGCCGGGACGTGTCGGAGGCGCGCAACCTCCACCACGAAGGCGCCCTGGGCTTCGTGACCCTGGCGTCGGCCTCCGTGGACGCGGCCGGGGTCTTCGACATCGTGGTCGTGCCCGATGCCACCGAGATACTGCGCAGTCGCGGGCCCATCAGGCTTTCCGCGCTCCTCGGCCTGGTGGCCCCCGGGGGCCGGCTGGTCTGCGTCGCCGCCAACGGGGATCGCGGCGACGGCATTCCCTACTACGATCTCGTGGACGCGCTCGCTCCGCACTTCTCCAAGGTTCGCATGTTCGGCCAAACGCCGTTTTCGGCCTACGGCATCGCCGAATTCGACGAGGCCGGACCCGAGCTGCGAGTCGAAACCGACCTGGCCGAAACCGAGGCCGAGGAGCCCACCCACTACATCGCGCTGGCCGGCCCCGACGAGCCCCTCGGGCTCGGCTATGCCCTGGTTCAAATCCCGACGGGGCAAGGCCTCGGAAGCGCCGAGCGCCCGCCGGCCGGCGCCGGCCACAAGGCGCCCGACACGGTCCTGGCCGAGATCCGGCAGAAGCTCGTCGAGGCCGAAGGCAAGGCCGAGGGCCTGCTACGCGTGTCGCGGGCCCAGACCGAGGAGATCGAGGAGCTGCGCGCCCGCCTGCGCCGCACCAGCGAGGCGCGCGCCGAGCTCGACGAAGAGGTGCGCCGGTTGCGCCACGCCCTCTTGGAGGCCGACGAGTCGGTCGTCAATCTCACGCGCAAGACGACCGAGGAGATGACGGCGCTGGCGCAGCGCTTGACGGCCGGGCTGCGGGCCGGCGAGGCTCCCGCAAGCCCGGCCACCGCCGAGGAGCTACGCCACCGCGAGACCGCTCTCGCCGAGCGCGAATCGGCCCTGGCCGAGCGCGACGACCGCATCGCCGCCCTGGAGGCAGCCAAGCAAGAGGCCGCATGGCGAGCCGATGCCGCCGAGGACGAGTTGGGTCGCCTGCAAACCGAGCTGGCCGGCCTGCGCGCCGAGCGCGATCGCGCCCTGGCCGCGGCGGCGCGGGCGGACGAGCTTGCGGCTTCGCTTGGGGCACAGGAAGCCACCGTCGAGGAATTCCGCCGGGCCGCTGCCATGCATCTCGACGAGGTCAACCGGCTGCGCGACGCCGCCAACGAGCAGGCAAGTCTGGTCAGCGAGCTCGAGGACGATCTGCGAGCGACGGAGGCCAGGCTCGTCGCGGCCACGGCCGAGGTGGCGCAGCTGCAGAAGGCCTTGGCCGAGATCGAGGAGGCGGATCGCGCCCGCCGCTCGCGCCTGGCCGAGCTGGAAGGGTTGATGTTGCGCGCGGAGCGAGAGGCGGGCATGGCAACCGAGGCCCGGCAGCGCGAGCTGGCCGAGCTGGCCGAGCTGCGCACGCGGGTTACGGCCGGCCCCAGCCAGGCCCAGCTCGAAGAGCTGCGCGAGGCTCAAGCCCTGCTTTCCACTGCCGAGGCTGCGCACGCCGCCGACAAGACGCGGCTCGACGAGTTGCTGCGGCAGCTGCGTTCGAGCCAGGAGCGCGAACAGCGACTGGCCGAGCTGCGGGCCGAGGCCCCGGATCCCGAGGAGGTCTACGAGCGTCTCTTCGACCTCGAGGCGCAGTACGAGGCCGCCACCATGGCGGCGGCGCGCGTGCCCGCGCTCGAAGCCAAGCTGGCGGAGCTCGAGGCGCGGCTGCGGGGTGCGTCGTGAACGACGCGAGTCAGCGGCTAGGCGCGATGGAGAAAGCCGGTGTTTTCCGGCCTGGCGGTGCTATGTTCCCTGCACGTTCATGAGCGGTCCGGCCGATCTCTTGCTCTTCGCGCATCTGCTTAGCAGAACCAGCGACAGGTTGGAGGTGGAGCACCTGGCCCTGCTGCTCGCCGAGCCGGAGCATCCAGGGCTGGATGTGCAGGCCTACATCAACAAGCTCAACGTGATGGGCGAGCTGGCACGCATCAAGCTCAAGTCGTGCCACGGCCGGGCGCCGGCCGAACGCATCGTGCCGGTCTTGCGTTTGCTCTATGGCGAGCTGGGTTTCCGCGGCAATATCTCGGACTTCTACGATCCCCAGAACAGCTACTTGAACCACGTCATCGATCGCCGCACGGGCAATCCGCTGTCGCTCGCCGTGGTGCTGCTCGCGGTCTGCCGGCGCGCCGCCGTCCCCGCCTATGGCATCTCGTTCCCCGGCCATTTCCTCGTTGCCGCGGCCAAGGCTCACGGCGAGATCGCCACCATCGACCCGCTCGACGGCCGCGTACTGACCCCGTCGGCGCTTCATTCGCTCTACGAATCGGCGACCGGCGATCCGGGCGATATCGACAGCAGCTACCTCGCGCCCGCCGTGCCCCGTCAGATTCTCCTGCGCATGCTCACCAACCTGCGCGCCATCTACGAGCTACGCGGCGATCAGAAGCGCTTGCGCTTCGTGCTCGAGCGCATCGCCCTGCTCAGTCCATCCGAAGAGGTGCGCCGCCGCCTCGACTCCGTGGTGCACGCCGTGGCCCTCGCTCCGCGCATCAGCATCAACTAGCCCGTATCGATCCGGGGCCGCGATGGTTCTTGGGCGGCGAGTCGGACGACTGGCCCCGGTCGACATCCACGCGATAGCTTCGTTCGAGTCCTGAACGGAGAGTGGCGCTTTCTCTCCGCACGCTGTGGCTGATGCCGCAGTAGCGGTTGCAGCGTCTCATCTTCTCACGCAGCTTTCCGCTGCCTTCCCAGAAGCGCCGCATGTCCCCCGGTCTGGACAGTTGGCAGGAAGGGAAGACGGGATTGAAACACAGCCTGGCCCTACCCCGCAGGTCCACCATGATATTGCGTTCGTAGGAATTGCAGATGTGCTCCTCGGTTTGGCCACCCAACCTCCACCCCAACCACGCCCAACCGTTCTTGCGGCCGACAGGCTGCCCTGTGCTCCTCGCGCTCTCTGTGGTTGAATTCCAAGCGCTCTCAAGCGATGCACAGCCCAGCGGCCGAATCCATGCCCCGATCGGGAAGCCCGCCATGAAGCGGCCGGGACGCTTCGCCCTCAAGCTTCTGGGGCTCATGCTCCTGGTGGCGCTGCTCTCGGCGGCGGTGTCTACCTACGCGTTCTACTACGTCGCCCTTCGCTTCGCCGATTTCTCGGTCGCGCAGGCCGATCACGTGGCGGCCGCCTCGAAACACGCGGCCGAGATGTTCCGCGCCTACTTCGAGAATCGCCAGGAGGAATTCCAGCGCCGTGCCCAGGCCATCGCCCAGAGTGGGGCGCACGACGCAGCCGACTTGTCGGTCGTCGAGGGTCTGCTGCGCGCGCGCCTGCTCGACGGCGATGAGCGAGTCGATCTATGGGAAGCCGCGCCCGAGGTCCTCGTCGCTTCGCGCGAAGCGCCGCCCGTGGTCGTGGCCCTGCCCACCGACCAAGAGAACGAGAGCCCGCGCATCCTCGAGCTGACCTTCGGGATCCCGACCGAGATGTACGAGAACTCCTTGTCCTTGCGCGAGGCCATCGAGAAGGAGAAGGAGCTCGGGCATGTCTACGAGGACGTGATCCCACGCTTCCTGCGCCAGTACGTCGTGCTGGTCCTCATGCTTTTGGCGGCGGCGCCGCTGGTGGGCTGGTTCTTCGCCCGCCGCGTGACCCGCCGGGTGGCGCGCCTGCACGAGGCCGCTCGTCGCGTCGCCGCCGGCGACCTCACGGTTCGGGTCGCGCCCAAGGGCCAGGACGAGCTCGCCGAGTTGGGCCGCGCTTTCGACGCCATGGTGGCCGAGCTGGCGCACGCCCGTTCGCGGCTGGAGTACCTGCAGAAGGTTTCGGCCTGGCAGGAGGTAGCCAGGCGCCTGGCGCACGAGATCAAGAACCCGCTCACTCCCATCCAGCTCGCGGTACAGGAACTGGCCAGCAAGTACGCCGGCGACAATGCCGACTACCGCCGCCTGCTCGACACGGCCAGCGAGATCCTGCGCGAGGAGATCGCGGGACTGCGCCGCCTGGTCGACGATTTCTCGGCCTTTGCCAAGCTGCCCGTGGTCGCGCCTGCCGCCGTCGAGCTCAACGTTCTGATGGCGGAGATCCTGCGCCTGCAGCCCGAGTGGCAGGCCTACGTGACGGTCGAATCCCACCCGACGCCCGTTCCGGCCATGTGTGACCGAACGCTTTTCCGCCGCGTCATCGCCAACCTGGTCGAGAACGCCCTGCAAGCGGCGCAAAGCGTGGGCAAGACGCCCCAGATCCGCATTCGCATCGAGACGCGCGGCGGGCGCGCGGTGGTCAGCGTGGCTGACAACGGTCCCGGCGTGCCCGAGGTCGAGCGCCAGCGCATCTTCGATCCCTACGTCACCCACCGCGAGGGCGGTACGGGGTTGGGTCTGGCCATCGTGCGCAAGATCGTCATCGATCACGACGGCGACGTGACGGTTGGGACCTCCCCCGCCGGAGGAGCGCTCTTCACGGTCGAGCTACCCGGTCCCTGAGCGGCCCGCTGGCGGAGTGTCCCCGTCCACCGCCGAAGTCGCAGGCGGGCTCTGCTGCGCCATCTCCCCCTGCCCGTCCGCCGCGCCGACCCCGGCTTGGCGCCAGCGCCGCGGCACGACCAAGCCCAAGCTCCGTCCGGCGCGCTTAGTCGCGGAGCCGAACCAGCGGCCGAGACGGGGCACCAGTCGGGACAAACCGACAAGCGCCCGCAGCACGAGGAAGAGCCCGCCCAACAGAGGCGCCAATGCCAGCACGGCCCAGGCCGGCGCCCGGAAGTAGCGTTGCCCTTCGTCGCCCGGCAGCGTCCCCCCCAAACCGGCGATGGCGACCAGATCCGGCTTGTCGCGATTGACGTAGTAGCCACCTTGGACGGTCGCACCCGCGGTGAGCGTTTTCTGGTCCTGCACGGTCGGAGATCCTCGGGTTGGCTGCAGGGACAGGGTAGCCCACGGCAAGCCCAACGCCAACCTTGCCAAAGCCAAGATGGCGCTCGTCGGGACATGGGCAGCGGCCGGCCCTGCCCGGGCCCGCGCGCGAGATTTATGCGCGAATCGACCGTGACCACTAGCGGCAATAGCCGTGACATGCCCCGGACATCGTTGTCGTGTCGGCCTTGGATCCCCAATGGCCAACCCGGCACGGGCCTGACCGCACCCTTTGCATTCGCTTTGGCCCGGGTCTTGCTCGAAAATAGCCGCGTGTCGGCGCAGACCAACCGCGGCGTCAGTCACACCACGACAATGGGTGGTGCCGGTTGGCTAGGTGCGGCGCATCTGGTGGTCGACGCCGTCTGCGTAACCTCCGTGCTGCGCGCCTCGCCACCCAGCGATTCGCTGGTGGCGAGCGCCTTGGCCTTCGTGCTGGGCTACGACCTCCTGGCCTTCGCCGGCCAGGCGCCTTTCGGGTGGATCATCGACCGTCTTGGCCTGCGGCGAGGCGCGGCGCTGGCCGGGCTCGTGCTCAGCGCGGCCGCGCTGCTGGCCGGCCGCCACGCCGGCATTCTCGTGGTGCTCCTGGCCGGCGCGGGCAATGCGCTTTTCCACGTCGGCGCCGGGGCTATGGTCCTGGCCGGCTCGCAGGGCCGTTCGGCGCCGGCCGGGGTTTTCGTGGCGCCGGGGGCAATCGGATTGGGGCTGGGCATCCTGCTCGGCCGCAAGTTCGTGGCAGTGCCCACCTGGCCGTTCTGGTTCGCGCTCGTCGCAGCCTGCGCCGCCGTGTTGCTGGTGTCCCGCCCGAGCGAGCCGACCGCGGCACCGGCGGCACCCTCCCTGGTCCCTCGCCGTGGCATTGTCCTGTTCGTCGTCGTCCTGCTGTCGCTCTCGGTAGCGGTCCGCTCCTTGGTCGGCACGGTCGGCTGCGACGGCTGCGCGCGCAGTCTCTTCCTCATGGCAGCCATTCCCCTGGCTGGTTTCGCCGGCAAGCTGACGGGGGGATTTCTGGCCGACCGTTTCGGCTGGATCGACATGTCCATGGTCGCGCTGCTCGCCTCGGCCCCGCTGCTGGCTTTTTCCGGGGGAGACCCGTGGCTGGCGCTCCCGGGCCTACTCGTCTTCCAGATGACCATGCCGGTGACACTGGCCGCCGCACTGCGCGCAATGCCAGCCTGGCCGGGTTTCGGCTTCGGCATTCTGTGCACGGCCCTGGTCGGCGGCGCCTTGCCCGCCTACCTGCCCGGCGGTTGGCGCCCGCAAGGACTTGCGCTACTCCTCCTGGTGTTCGGGTCGGCCGTTGCCCTCTACATCGCGCTTCGATTGCTCCTTCACCGCTCCCAACCGCAGACGGCTCCGTCCCTCGCGTCTGCGCCCCATTCCTCGCCATCGGCTTTGTGCGGAGGTCACTCATGAAATCCACGTTCAGTACTGCTGCCCTTCTCTCCTCGCTCTTGCTCTGGTCCGTTCCGGCCCGCGGCGACGTGATCCCTCCGGAGGTCGGGGCTTGCCAGAACAAGCAGGTCGGAGACACGTGCACGAGCGACGGAGCCGGGGTCTGCCTGACCCGGACCTGCTCGAGACTCGACTACGCCAACTGGGACCGAGATGCCTCGCCCATGCCCCCGACGACCAGCTACGACTGCCTGATGTGCGTGACGGGCACGGTGACGGCCACGGCCACGAGCGCGCCCACGGCGACCGCCACTTCCACGGCCACGGTCACGCCCACGGCGACCGCCACCGCCACGGCGACGCCGACCGAGACGGCCACCAACACCGTCACCACCCAGCCCACGGCGACCGCCACCGTCACGGCCACGGTCGCGCCCACCTCCACGCCGACCGAGACGGCGACGCAAACCCTCACTGCCCAGCCCACCGAGACGGCCACAACGTCGGCGATCACTGGCCCCACGGCGATACCGACCTCGACGGAAACCGCGACGAACACGGAGCCGCAGACGGTGGCGCCGACCTCGACGACGACCACCACCGCGACGAAGACCGGCGACGACAGCCCGCCGTCGGACGACGACAGTGGCTGCTCGATCGCGAAGCACAAGACCGCCAAGCGCATCGCGCCTTGGGTCTTGGCCAGCGCCTTCTCGTTGCTCTTCCTGCTCGGACGACGACGCCGTCGCTAGCCCGCGCGATGCCCTACTTCCACGCCTGGCTCTGGGCGTTCCTTTTCACCCAGATGGTCGAGGTGCCCATCTACGTGGTGGGCCCGCGGGTGGGCCTGCTCGCCGCGTTCGGGGCCAGCGCCATCACGCATCCGTTGCTCTGGTTCGTGATCTTCCCATACCTCCACCTGCCCTACCTGTGGCTGGTCGTCGTCGGCGAAAGCTTCGCGTGGTCGGTCGAGGCCGCATATCTGGCCCTGGCCTGCCGCCGCCGCCGCGCCTGGCTGTGGTCCGCCATCGCCAACGGCGCCAGCTTCGGCGCCGGGATGCTCAGCCGTCACCTGTTCGGAATGCCGTAGGCTAGCGTGCCGCCAGCGCCACCTGCGTGCGCGCGAAGATTGTGTCGGGCGAGCCGTCGGCAGGAATGGAGATGAGCAGGCCGCGCTGCCGGTAGTAGTCGGCCAGCGGGGCCGTGCTCTTTTCGTACGCCTCCATGCGCACGCGAATGGCCTCGGGCCGATCGTCTTCGCGCACGACGAGCTTGCCACCGCACTGGTCGCACACGTCCGTCACCTTGGGCGGCTTGGTGGCCACGTGGTACACGGCCTTGCACGAAGCGCAAGTGCGCCGGCCCGACAGCCGAGAAACGATCTGCTCGACGGGCAGGTCGTAGCTGAGCACGGCGTCCAGCTTGACGCCGAGATCGCCGAGCATGCCCGTCAACGCCTCCGCCTGCTGCACGGTGCGCGGGAAGCCATCGAGGAGGAAGCCGGCCGGGCAGCGCAGGCAATTGGGCCGCTCGCGCACGATGCCGATGACCGTCTCGTCCGGCACCAGCTCGCCGCGCTTCATGTAGTCCAGGGCGGCGTTGAGCGCCGGCGTGCGCTCGCTCGCATCCAAGGTCTTGGCGGCGCGGAAAACGTCCCCGGTGGAGAGCTGGCATGGCCCGAGCCGCTCGCTGATGAGCTCGGCCTGCGTGCCCTTGCCCACGCCGGGCGCCCCCAACAGAACGAGCCGGTAGGCGCGCCCGCCGGGCGCCACCTCGTCCCGGCAGTCGGCGGAGCCACCCTTGAACCATGCCGTGCGATCGCGTTTCGTCATCTTGGTCGCGCAGAATACAGTCATCAGGGTGAGGCGCAAGGCGGTTCGCGCGTGAGGCGCGCCGGAGACATGCCACGGGAAAACCCCTCGCCTTTCCACTAAGATGGTGCGTCCGCCATGAATCCCTCCGCCTATCCCCTGGAGCAGATCGCGGCCCGCGTGGGCACGCCCTTCTACCTCTACGACGCCGCTTTGCTGCGCGACTCGCTACGCCGGATGGCTGGGCTTGCCGAGGGCGCTGGCGGCAACGTCGCGATTCGCTACGCCATGAAGGCCAACTCGGCGCGCAGGGTGCTGCAGCTCGCGCGCGAGGCCGGCCTGTGGATCGACGCCGTCAGCGGCAACGAGGTGCTGCGGGCCGCGCGCGCGGGTTTTCCCCTGGGCGCCGATCCGCCGGTCATCCTGTTGACCTCGGACGTGTACCGAGACAACGCGCTGGAAGTGATCCTGCGGCACGGCGTGATGCCCAACGTCGGGTCTCCCGGCCAAATCCGACAGCTCGCCCAGGCCGGCTACCGCGGCCCCATCGCGATGCGCATCAATCCCGGATTCGGCCACGGCCACGTGCAGGCCTGCGACACGGGCGGTCCGTCCTCGAAGCACGGCATCTGGCACGAGGATCCCATCCTCGTCGCGAGCCGGAAGCTCGCGGCCGACAGCGGGCTGCCCATCGTCGCCCTGCACGCGCACATCGGCACCGGCCCGAACCCGCGCGAGTTCGACGGCAACGTGCGCCGGCTGGTGGACTTCTTCGCACGCCTCCTGCCCCTCTTCCCCGACGCCGTGGCCGTCAACTTCGGCGGTGGCATTCCGCATCCATACCGGCCGGACGAGTCGGCCTACGACCTCGCCTGGCTCGAGCCGGTTCTGCGCGAGGCCGTGACCCGCTTCGCGAGCGTGCGCGGTCGGCCGGTGCGCGTGGAAATCGAGCCCGGGCGCCATGGGGTCGCGGGCATGGCCCTGCTGGTCTGCCGGGTTTGCGACGTCAAGGAAACGCGCAGCAACGAGAAGGGCGAAGGCCATCGCTTCGTGATGGTCGACGCCGGTTTCTGCGATCTCGTGCGACCGGCGATGTACGGCTCCTACCACCACATCTCGATCGTGGGCCAAGGCAGTCGTCGCGCCCCCGAGCCCCTGGTCGTGGCCGGCCCGCTGTGCGAAAGCGGCGACGTGTTCACGCGCGACGCGCACGAGCTGCTCGACCCGCGCCTGCTGCCCTGCCCCGACCCCGGCGACCTCCTCGTGCTGCACGATGCCGGCGCCTACGGCGCCGCCATGAGCTCGAACTACGTCTCGCAGGGCCGCGTCCCGCAGGTGCTATGGGACAACGGCCGCGCCACCCGCATTTCCCGCCGCGAAACGGTCGAGGATCTCGTCGCCACCGAGTGCGACGAGGCGTTGCCCGTCTGACCGATCGCCGTGGGGGCGCAACGGATTGCGCCCCTACCGCCGCCCGCGCCTCCCGGCTAGCTGGTGCACAGCCTCTTGTCGCGCGCGATCTTCTGGATATCGCGCAGGCGACCTCGAACTTGCTTGGCGCGCGGCGACTTGGGATAGCGCCTGGCCAGATCCTGGTACATCGCCTTGGCGTCGCTGCAGAACTTGAGCGCGACGAAGGACTCGGCGAGCTGCCACATGGCTTCCGGCACCTCGGGCGACCGGGGAAAGCGCTGGATGAGGTTCGAGAACTCCGCCACCGCGTTGCTGTGCTTGAGCTCTTGCACGAAGGCGATGCCGATCTGCAGTTGCGCCTGCGGCGCGCGCGCATCGCTGGGGAAGCGCTGAACGAAGGAGCGCAGGAAACGGCGTCCCTCCTCGCGTTGGCCCTCGGCCAAGCGCTTCTGCGATTCCTGCCACAGCGATTCCTTGTCTTCGGGCATGGTGGGCGCCACGCGGTCGACGATGCGCTGCTGGGTCTGCGCCACCGTCGCCACCTTGCTCGTGGCCTCGGTCACCTGCTTCTGCAGCTCGCCGACCATGTACTTGGCCTCCTCCACCTTGCCGGTCATGGCCGCGATGTCGGCATCGTGTTTGGCCACCCGGGCGCCGAGATCCGCCGAATTGCGCCCGAGCAACGCCGTGGCCTCGTCGAGCACGGTGCGGAGCTTGGCCACCTTCTCGGTGATGTCCCGGTCGCGCACCTCCATCGCGTCCAGACGCTGGCGTAACTCGGCGATGTCGGCGCGCATGCGGTCCCCCTCGCCGGCGGTCACGCACCCGGCGAGCGAGACGAGTGCGCACGCAGCAAGAAACCGCACCGCGCCTCCCATTGCGTGACGACGTGGCGGAGCGGCTACTTCCACTCGAAGTCGACGCGACGATCCTTGGCCCAGCTCGTCTCGTCGGTGCCGGTAGCGTCGAGGTCGCCCCGCGGCACCGGCTTGAGACGCTCGCTGTCGATCCCGGCACGGCGCAGGTAGTCGCGCGCCGACTGGGCGCGACGATCCGAGAGCGCCATGTTGTACTCGGTGGTGCCACGCGGATCCGCGCGCCCGACCAGGTCGACGCCCCGCCCGGTCTTCTTCAGGCAAGCGGCGTTGCTGGAGAGCGTGCCGGTGGCTTCACCGGTCAGCGTCGACCGGTCGAAACCGAAGTAGATGCTTTCGAGGGGGCAAGGCGGCCCCTCGAGCGTCTTCCTGCTGCCCGTGCAGCGACCGCGCACGCAGTCCTGGTCCTGGGGGCAATCGTCGTCCTTCATGCACTGTGCGCGGCCGCAGCGGCCCGCGTCGCAGATGCTGCCGGCCGGGCATTCGCCGTCGGCCTGGCAACCGCGGCAGCGGTTGCCCGCGCAGACCTCCCCGGGCTGGCACTGCGAAGCATCGCGGCAGTAGCCGAAGATGGCGTTGCATTTGCCGTTCGTGCACTCGCGGCCCTCGCCGCAATCGTTGCTGTTACGGCACTGCTGGCACTTGCGAGCGACGCAAAATTCCTTGGCCTTGCAGTCCTTGTCCGTGTCACAAGCCGGGTAGTCGGGCTTGCATGAAGTGGCGGCCACGAGCAGGGTGGCCACGAGGAGTCCCAATTTCCATTCACAGTTGTTGGTTTGCATGGCTCTTCCTCAAGGGTTCTAGGGCGGTCCGGAGCCGCTGTCAATGAAGGATGTAGACGGGCTTGTGGCGGCGCGCCCGCCGGTTTCGTCCGCGGCGCACCATCGGGAGAGGCCGAGGCAACTGCCCCCCGCGGTGCCCGTACCGCGACCTTACCACGTCATCGCGTCGCCGCATCCGAATCCGTGCTATGGCTTTCGCCACGAGTGCGCCGATGGAATGGCTGCTCAGTCAACTTGCCTCCCATGTCTACGCCAAGCTGGCGGGTATTCTCCTGCTGTGCGGGCTGGGGTTGCCCATTCCGGAAGACATCGCCCTGATCGCCGGGGGCTACCTGGCGCACCTGGGAACCGTCGAGGTGCACAAGGTATTCCTGGTCTGTTTTGCCGCAGTGCTTGGCGGCGACTCCATCGCCTTCATGCTGGGCCGAGGTTTCGGCACGAGAATCCTCGCCAGCCGCTTCACCCGTCGCTACTTCACACCGCGCCGGCAGCGACGCGTGCGCGCCGGTTTCCGCAAGTACGGCAGCAAAGTCGTCTTCATCGCCCGCTTCCTGCCCGGCCTGCGCTTCTCGATCTTCCTCTCCGCGGGCATGCTGCACGTCAGGCCGCATGTGTTCTTCGTCTACGACTTTCTGGCCGCCTTGGTCTCCGTGCCTTTTCTCGTCTACTCGGCGTGGTACTTCGGCGCCCAAATCGATCACGTCATCCTGTGGGCCAGGCGTTCGGAGTACGGCATCCTGGCCTTGGTCGGCGTGGTCGTGGCCTACATCGGCATCAAGCTCTACCGCAAGCGCAAGAGCCGCCCGGCGCTGACGGACTCGTAGCGCACGTTCATCACGAGCGTCATCCTCTATCCGATCGCGTTGGCGGAGGTCGGCTTCGCCCGCCGCAGCCAGAGCGCGGGAGCATCTGGGAACCCTCCTAGGGGTACCCGTCTCAAGGGAACCGCAGTTGGGCGCCGACGCCCACGTCGAGATCGATGCGGAACCAGCGCATGAGCCCGACCGTCTCGCCGAACTGCACGAAGAAGCCGACGTTGCGAATCGGGTCGTACATGAGGCCGTTGGCGTTGCGCATGCCCACATCGCTGCTGCGGATACCCGCACTGTTCGAGAAATCGGTGTGCTCGTAGACGAACTGCAACGTTGTGTAGAACTTGAGCGCGACCTCTTGGTCCAGCCAGAAGCGCAAACCGGGCGCCACGGCGAACTGACGGTTGCCGGGGACGGCGGGATCGCTCTGCAGGCCGAACCGCAGGTCCAGCAATACGTCGGCCCGCGCCGCCACGCCGAAGGACAGCTGGAAATCGAGAAACACCGGAACGTAGTTGGCGCACACGCGCTTGTTGTTGATGCCCGACTGGTCGCCACAGAACTGACCTTCTTTGTAGGGGACGATCAGTCGATAGCCCGTGCCCGGCATGATGGAGAATCCGGTCTGAAACTTGTGGTTGACCTGGGCGGGTCCGCCGAACAGTCGCGACTTCTCGGCAGCGGGCGCGGGCACCGCCGCGCCGGCTTCGGACTCGACGGCGACACCGGCCGCCGCCTCGCCGGCCCCGGACTCGGCAACCGCGGCGGGCGCCGCTGCGCCGGCCTCCGACTCGGCATCGGCACCGGCCGCCGCCGCAGAGGCATCCGGCGGCTCGGCCGTGGTCTCTCCGTCCTGGGCGGCCGCAGAGTTGTGCGCGACAGCGGGAGCGACAGCCATCATACTGAGGGCGATGAGCGACTTCCGGGTGAACCTCATGGCAGGCGCTAGTATCGAATGAGCGCGAACGGTTTGCCAGCACCGCGAGCGTGGGCGAATGCCCCCGGATACCGCGCCGTGACGTGCAGCGACGGAAGTTGTGGACGCCGGCGGTTCCTGGCCGGCTTCGTCGGCGCCGGTCTACTCTGCGCCGCCCGGCGAGCCTTCGCGTTTGGCGAGCTATCGAGGGTCCGACTGCTTCGTCTGCGCTTCCCCGATCTGCCCGATCCGCGGCCGACCGCCTGGCGCCGCCTGGCCTGGGAGCTGGAACGGCGAACCAGCCTCATCACCGTTCCGGACCCCGTCGAGCTACCGCTCGGCAGTCCGGATCTCTTCCGCTACCCGCTGGCGATTCTCTCGGGCGACCGCAGCTTCGCCCCGCCGTCCGAGGCCGACACGATCCGCCTGCGCCGCTACTTGACTTTTGGCGGTTGCCTGTTCATCGATTCCGCCGAGGGCCGGGCCGGCGGCTCGTTCGACACGTCCGTGCGCAAATTGCTCCAGCGCGTGCTGCCGGGCGATCCGCCCAAACGCGTGCCGGACGATCACGTGCTGTGGAAGTCCTTCTACCTCCTGCGCGAAGCTGCCGGCCGGGTGCTGGCCTCGCCCGTGCTGGAGGCCATCGAGCGAGACCGCCGGCTCGTTGTCATCTACACGCAGAACGATCTCGGCGGCGCCCTGGCGCGCGACGGGTTCGGACGCTGGGAACACGACGTCGTGCCGGGTGGTGAGCCACAGCGCGAACGCAGCTTCCGTTTTGCCGTCAACCTGGTCATGTACGCCCTCTGCCTCGACTACAAGACCGAGCAGGCGCACATCGACTTCATCATGCGCACGCGAAGAGCCCGGCCGTGAACCGCCTGCCGCTTTCGTCCGACTGGCGCCTGACCTTCGGGACGCAGCTGCCGCGCGGCGTGTTGGTGCTCTTGCTCGTCGCGGCTTTTCTGGCCGTGGCCATCTCGGCCTTCGCGCTGTGGCGCGAGCGCCGGCGCGGCCGGACCTTGGCGCTGCTCGCGCTGCGCCTTTTGGCGGTGCTGGCCTGCCTGATGGTCGCCTTCGAGCCCAGGCTCGAATTCGGCCAGGTGACGGCCGTGCCCAACTACGTCGCCGTGTTGGTGGACGCCTCGCGCTCGATGCGCGTGGCCCCCCCGGATCGCGGCCCCACGCGGGCCGAGCGCAGCGCCGCTCTGCTCGCCAGCGCCGCAGGCACTTTTTCCGCCTGGGAAGGGAGCGGCCACAAGATCGAGTTCTACGGGTTCGGCGAAGCCCTCGAGCCCGCCTCGCGCACGGCCCCGCCCGAGCCCACCGGGGAGGCCACGCGCACGGCCGAGGCCCTCGCCGAGCTGCGCACGCGCTTCGCCGGCCGCGACCTGGCGGCCGTCGTGCTCGTGTCCGACGGTATCGACAACGGCCGCATCGGCCGCGGCCCGCTCGACGCCGACACGCGCAAGACGCTGGAGGCGCTCGCCGCGCCGGTGCACACCGTGCGGGTCGGCGAACCCGAGTTGCGCGATCTCTCGGTGGCCGCCGTCCTCGCGGATGACTTCGCCTTCGTGCGCACGCCGGTGAAGCTGGAGGCCGTCCTCCGTCACAGCGGGCTCGGCGGCCGCGTGGTCGAAGTGTCGCTGCTGCGCGACGCCCGCACCATCGCCGCCAAGGCCGTGCTGCTGCGCAAGGAGTCGGCGCAGGAGAAGGTCCTCTTCGATTTCACGCCCGACCGCCCCGGCAACTACGTCTTCGAGATCAGGACGCCGGTGCTCTCCGGCGAGGCCCTCCAGACCAACAACAGCCAGGTCTTCACCCTGAAAGTCATCCGCGACCGAGTGCGCGTCCTGCACGTGTGCGGCCGGCCCTCGTGGAACGAACGCTTCCTGCGTTCCATGCTCCGCCTGAATCCCAACGTGGACCTGGTGTCGTTCTTCATTCTGCGCACCGACACCGACGAGATGCCGCTCGGCCGCGACGAGATGTCACTCATCCCCTTCCCCTACAAGGAGATCTTCGACGAGCAGCTCAAGTCGTTCGATCTGCTCATCTTCGACAACTTCAACTACAAGCCCTACTGGGTCGGCCCCTATCTGCCCGGCGTGCGCGCCTACATCGAGGGCGGCGGGGCGCTGGCCATGGTGGGCGGCGACCTCTCGTTCGCCAGCGGCCTGTACGGCGAAAGCGAGTTGCAGGCCGTGCTGCCCGTCGCTCTCGCTTCGATTCCCCGCGAGGGGCCGGGCGCGTGGACCGGCGACAGCTACCGGCCCCGCCTGACCGCCGCCGGACGCACCCACCCGGTGACCGCCCTCGACCTCGAGGCAAAAGCCAATGCGGCACGCTGGGCGCGCCTGCCGCCGCTCGTCGGCATGAATCGAGTGGCGGGCCTGCGCTCCGGCGCGCGCGCCTTGCTCGTGCACCCCTCGCACAAGAGCAAAGACGGCAAACCGGCGCCGGTTCTCGCCACCGCCCAGGTCGGCCGGGGCCGCAGCCTGGCGCTCTTGACCGACAGCGCGTGGCTCTGGGGATTCGGCGCGGCGGGAGCCGGCGACGACGGCCGTGCCTTCCAGCGCTTCTGGGAAGGAGCGATCCGCTGGCTGGTGCGCGATCCCGCGCTCGCGTTGCTGCGCCTGGATCTGGACCGGGTCGAGTACCGGCGTGGCCAGTCGGCCCTGCTGCGCACGCGCACGCTCCGCTCCGACTTCAGCGCGGCGCCGGCGGTCGAGGTGGCGCTCGAGCTGCGACGAGCCGAGTCCGCAGACGGCGGCGACCCGCTCCTTGACTTCAAGCTCGTTACCGGCGCCGACGGCGAGAGCCACACCGATCTCGGCGGGCTGGCGCCCGGCGCCTATCGCTTGACCGGCCGGGCCGCCTTGGACGGCCGCGGCGTGGAGGTGGAAACCACCTTCGTCGTCCGACCCGAAGGACGCGAGTTCGACGACGTGGTGGCACGCGACAAGGTGCTGCGCGAGATCGCGCAAGCCAGCGGCGGCGAATTCCACGACGGCGCGCTCGGCAGTCCGCCCGTCCGGCCGCCGCGCAAGGTGCGCGTGGGCAGCTCGCGCACGATCGAAATCTGGTCGAACCCGCTGGTGCTGCTCTTGGCGCTCGCGCTTCTCGGCGCCGAGTGGACCCTGCGCCGCCGCACCGGCCACGCGTAGGGCGAAGAGAGCGCGAAGGGGGACGCCTCCTTCGGCCCCTGTCCGTGGCCATCCGCGAGGTGTAATAGTTGCCGCGATGGTCGTCGCCGTCACCGTCCTCGCCATCGCCTTGCGGGTTGCGTGGGTGCTGCTCGTGCCCAGCAAGCCGGTGGGCGACTTCGCCATGTACGTCGAGGCGGCCGCGCACCTCGTGGAGCACGGGCGCTTCGGCCCGGAGTACGTGTACATGCCGGGCTACGTCTTGCTCATCGCCCCGGTGCAAGCCCTGGGCGGCGGCTGGTTGGCCACCAAGCTCGTGGGCGCGGTGCTGGGCGGCCTCGGGGCCGGCGCCGTGGCCGGCATCGCGCGGCACATCGCCGGTGGCTCCCGTCGCGTGGCGCTCGTGGCGGGTCTTCTGTGCGCCTTGTGGCCCGCCGGCATCGCCATGGCCAGCGTGACCGGCACCGATGTGCCGGCCGCCGTGCTGGCCGTTGCCGCGACCTATTTCCTGCTGCGCTTCGCGCCTGCGCGCCCCGTCCTGGCCGCGCTGCTTTCCGGAGGGCTTTTCGGCCTGGCGGCGTACATCCGCGCCATCATGGTTCCGCTGGCCGCGCTGTCGGTCCTGGTCTTCCGCGCCGCAGGCAAGCCTTGGCGTCCGTCGCTGAAGCTCGCTGCCCTGGCGTGTGCCACGGCGCTTTTCGTGCTCTCGCCCTGGGCCGTGCGCAATCGCTTGCGCTACGGCGAGACCTTCTTCACCGACAGCCACGGCGGCCTGACCGCGCTGGTGGGCGCCAACCCCAACACCGCGGGCTGCTACTCGCGCTCGCTCAATCGCATGTTCCACGAGGTGACCGGCTTCTCGCTCCTCGCCGAGCCGCACCGCCAAGCCGATCGCGCCGCGCTCGGGATTGCCCTGGCGTGGACCCGCTTCGATCCGCTCTTCTCGCTCGGGCTTTACGCCAGCAAGGCCGAGCGCCTGCTGTTTCGCGAGCGCGCCTTGCTCTACTGGCCGATCTTTCGCGCGGGGGTGCTGCCCGATGGCGATCGCGCGTTCTTCGATGCCCACCGAGCCACCATCGAGGCGGTCCTGGACGACTTCTGGCTCGGCGTGCTCGCCCTGGCGCTCCTGGGCTGCGGCGTGGCGTACGCGCAGAGGCGGTGGCTTCTGCTCTCGCTGCTACCGCCCGTCGCGGCGCTCGCCGCGCTCACCGCCGCCATCTTCGCCGAGGCACGCTACCGCTTGTTTGTCGCCATGCTGCTGCTGCCGCTCGCGGCGTTCGCGCTCGACTGGGCGTACACGACGGGGCGCGGCCTCTGGCGGAGAGCGGCGCCCGCCGCCTGGAAACGCGAGGCGGTCATCGGCCTGGGGCTCGTGGCGCTCCTCGGCGCGGCCTTGCCGGCCTTGGCCTGGGCGGGCGAGCGCCTGCGCCAAGGCCGCCGCTGGGCCGTGCACCCGTGCCGGATCGTCGGCGAGCCGCGCTTCTGCGCCTGGCGGACGGTCGGCGATGCCACCGTCGTCGGCCGAGAGCCCGTCTTGCAGGGGGTATGGAACGGCGTGGGCATCGCGCTGCCGGCATTGGGCACGCAGGCGGCCGCAAGGGTTTCCGCCGAGACGGAAATCGAAGTGCCCGAAGGTGACTACGACCTCGCGGCGGACGTCGACCTGACGCTCTCCCATTCCGCTGGGCCGGCCGACGGCTCGTTTGTGGTCCTGGCCGACGGCCGTCCGGTGGCGGCGCCGCTTCCGCTCGCGCGGGTGCCGGCCGCCGGGCGCGGCCAGCCGCCCCTGCCTTGGCGGGCGCGTTTTCGTCATACCGGCGGCACGCTTTGCCTGCGCCTGCACATCGAGAATGGGGCAACGCCCGCGCCCCCGGGCCGGCTGTGGCTTGGCAACCTGCGCCTCCGGCCAGGAAGCTGACTTGGGCGACATCCTCGAAGAGGCGAAGCCTCCTCGAGCTCGCGCCGGGGCCTACCAGCCGCCGCCGCGACGGCCACCGCGACCGCCGTGGTCACCGTGGTCGCGGCCACGGCCGCCGCCGAAACCGCCGCCGCCGCGCGGAGTGCGCTCGCGCGCCTCGCTGACGTTGATGGGACGGCCTTGGATCTCGCGACCGTTCAAGGTTTCGATGGCCGAAGCGGCCTCGGCGTCGGTCGTCATTTCGACGAAGGCAAAACCGCGCGGCCGCCCGGTGTCGCGATCGAGCACCACCTTGACCTCTTTCACGTTCCGTCCGTTTTCGGAAAAGACATCCTTCAGTTCGGGCTCGGTCACGTTGTACGACAGATTGCCTACATAAAGCCTCGTTCCCATTTACTTTCTCCTCTTGCGTCTCACGTCTCTTCACACGCTCCGGGGCCGTAGGCGTGCGAACCGGCCCGGACGGACTTGTCGTCCTACTCGTTGCCTAAGTCAGTCTGCAGCCGCTCCTCGCCAGCATTCCAAGGGTGGAAAGAACCCACCATGCTCCACCACACCGAGCCCTGGGTTTTCGGTCGGAAACAAGCGGCTCACGCATTGAGCACGAAGAGATGGACGGCCGGAAGACACCTGAGGGACTCGCTACCTCGATTCAAGCTACCAAGATATGCCCTCGCTTGTCCAGCCTTGCGTCGATGGGGCGCGCCAGGGTCAAAAAGCCTGGCGAAAGCCGCAGTATGGCACGCCAGGCCAACCGGCCTTGACCGCGCCGGTGCCGCGCAGGGGAAAGGCCCAGTCGCAGCGTGCGACCTCCGCGTTGAGCTGCGGGATGAGCACGCGCAGCCCCAGGCCCACGTCGCCGTAGAGCTCCAGGCCGGGCAGGTTGCGCTCGGCATCCCCGAGCACGCGGTCGGCGGCATGACCGGCGTCGGCGAACACAAGCCCGCCGATGCGCAGGGAGGCCAGCGAAAACGCCATGGAACGGACCTCGAGGTGGGCCAGGTAGTAGTCGTAGCCGGCGAAGTAGTCGACGGGATAGCCGCGCAGACCGTGCAGACCGCCCACGTAGTGTTGCGCGCGATGGCGGTTGTCGAGCATGAACCCGACCCTGCCCGAGGCGACGATACGCAGGCTGCGCGCCAGGATGGGGGAGGCTGCCCACAGCTCGCCCTTGACGAGCTGGTCGAAAAAGCCAGCGCCGTCGACCCGGCTCTCCCACGAGGCGCCGACGGTCTGGAATCCGCCAAACAGGCCCAGGTTGAGGTGCGCCTCGGTCAGCACGAGGGAGAAGTCCGTGTCCGAGCCGAGCCACGTGCCGGCGCGCCCGAGCTTGAGCGAAAACCAAGGGCCAAGCCGCATGTCCTCGCCCAGATCGAAGGTGTCCAGGTTGCGGAAGGTGAAATAACGCGGCGTGAAGACCACGTACTGCATGTACAGCGCCGAGGTACGTTCCGACGGGCCGAAGTACCGAGCCTGGAACGCGCGCCGGATGTCCGGATCCGCGGGAAAGGTCGGCAGGAACGACAGCCGCGTCTGACCGAACTCGCTGCCCATGGTCACACGGTGCACGAGCCGGGAGCGGGGAAACGAGCGCGTGATCCCCGAGGTGATGGAGGCGGTGCGCCGGCGGTAGGCGCAGTCGGCCGGCAGGGCCGCGTAGGGATCGCCCGGCGCGCCCGTCGGTATCACGCAGTCTCCGGCGGCCGAGCCGTCGGCCGCCGGCAGAAAGCGCGCCAGCGTCGGACGATAGCCGGTCGCATCGGAGCTGGTGATGTAGCGGAGGACGCGGGTCGTGTAGCCGCCGCTGGCGAACGCGCCCCAGCGGCTGGCCAGCGAGAAAAGCGGGTACTCGAGACGCAAGAGCGACGACATGCCTTCGCGCGAGCCCGCGCCGAGCTCGCCGATGTGGCGCGACCAGATGGCGTAGAACGCGGCAGTCAGGCGCAGGCGGGAGCCGAGCACGTTGGGATCGAGGTAGGTGGGACCCAACCAGACGTCGCCCTGGCTCATGACCAGGCCCAAGGCCACCTGCTTGCGCCGGCCAAAGAGGTTGTTCTCCGAGAGCGAGGCCGTGAGATTGACGAGGTAGGTGTACTGGAAACTGGGGTCCGAGTTGAAGCGCAGGCTCCACACGTCGCGCGTGACGATGAGCAGGTCGACGACGCCGAGCAAGGACGACTCGACGGGCGCGATGGCCACGATGCCCGAATTCGCCGGATCCGTGCTGCTGTAGGCGGTGCGGTTGCGCAGGTTGCGCATGGTTTCGTTGACCAACGCCGGGTCGTAGGCCATGCCGGGCCGGAGCAACGAGTCGCGCCAGATGTGATGCTCGCGCGTCGTCCAGTGGAAGTGGTTGAACCACTGCAAGAAGCGGCCGTCGCTGGGCTGGAACACGTCCAGATTCACGACGTGGATGATGCCGACGCGCTTGCCCTCGGGCGCGGTGTCGATGACAAGTCCGCGCGCGGCCAAGGCGGCATCGAGCGCGCTTCGCTCGAGCGTGCCCAGCTCTTCGTAACCCTCGGCGCGCGCGGTCGCCGGAAGGAAGGAGAGCAGCAGCAGCGTGGCGCCGAGGGCGCGCATTGCGGGCGATTCTAGTTCACGGGCGCTCGCCTTCGCGCCTTTTTGCGTCCCTCGTCCTGGCTAGAGCGCGTCCAGGACGGCCTGGCCCGCGGCGACCGTGCTGGCACTCGGCGTGCCGGCGGGCGCCACGTCGGCGGGCAGGATCCCGCGCGCGATGGCCGCGTCGACCGCTTTCTCGACGGCCGCGGCCTCCCTCGCGAGGCCAAGCGAGTGGCGCAGCAGCATGGCCACGCTGAGGATTGTCGCGTAGGGATTGGCAATGCCTCGGCCGGCGATGTCGGGCGCGCTGCCGTGGATGGGCTCGTAGAGCCCGCGCTTGCCATCGCCGAGCGAGGCCGAAGGCAGAAGCCCCATGGAGCCGGCCAGCACGGAGGCCTCGTCGGTCAGGATGTCGCCGAACATGTTCTCGGTCACGATGACGTCGAAGCTCGACGGCTTGCGCATGAGGTACATGGCGCAGGCGTCGACCAGGACGTGCTCGAGGGTGAGGTCCGGGAACTCCTTGTGCACGATCTCCCGGGTCGTGTGCCGCCACAGGCGCGAAGTCTCGAGGGCATTGGCCTTGTCCACCGAGGTCAGCTTCTTGCGCCGGAGGCGCGCGAAGCCAGCCGCGCGCCGGACCACGCGGCGAATTTCTTCGACGGTGTACTCGCACAGGTCGCTGGCCCTGTCGGCCGTCCGCTTCTTCTCCCCGAAGTACAGCCCCCCGGTCAGCTCGCGCACCACCAGCATGTCCACGCCGGCCAGCACCTCGGGCCGAAGCGTCGAGGCCGCCATCAGCTTGGGATGGGTGGTGACCGGACGCAGGTTGGCGTATAGGCCCAGCTCGCGCCGGATAGCGAACAGGCCCTGCTCGGGCCGCACCGCCGCGTTGGGGTCGTCCCACTTGGGGCCGCCGACCGCGCCCAGCAGGATCGCGTCGGCCGCCCGGCACAGGGCCGAGGTCTCGGCGGGCAGCGCGCTTCCGGTCCGGTCGATGGCGCAGCCGCCGATGAGCGCCTCGCGGAGCTCGAAGCCGTGGCCGAACTTCGTGCCGACGGCACGAAGCACGCGCACGCCCTCGGCCGTGACCTCGGGCCCGATGCCGTCGCCGGGCAGGACTGCAATGGTGGCTTTCATGGCGACCTTCTCCTAGCACACGGAATTGGCGTGGCCAGTCACAGGGCGCGATGAATCGCGCCCCTACGGGATCCATCTGGCGTAGGGGCGCAATTCATTGCGCCCTTCCGCCGTCGGCGCGATTGGGCGTGCCTAGCCGCGAAATCCCTGCGCGATCGGGTAGCGGCGACCCGTGCCGAACGCCTTGCCGGTGATCTTCAGGCCGGGCGGCAGTTGCCGGCGCTTGTACTCGGACACGCGAACCAGGCGAAGCACCTTCTCGACCACGGACGGCTCGAAGCCCTTGGCCACCAGTGCCTGTGCGTCCAGGCCCTCCTCGACGTGCGCCTGCAGGATCTGGTCGAGCACATCGTAGGGCGGCAGGCTGTCCTGGTCGACCTGGCCGGGGCGCAGCTCGGCCGACGGCGGCTTGGTCAGCGTCGATTCTGGGATATCGGGATGCTCGGCATTGATCTCGCGCGCGATCCCGTAGACCAGCATCTTCGGGACGTCGGAGATCACCGCCAGGCCGCCGTTGGTGTCGCCGTAGAGCGTGCAGTAGCCGGTGGCGATCTCGCTCTTGTTGCCGGTCGAAAGCAGGAGCTTGCCGAACTTGTTCGACAGGGCCATGAGAAGCGCGCCGCGGATGCGCGCCTGCAGGTTCTCCTCGGTCACGTCGGGCGGGCGGCCGGCAAAGGCCGGGGCCAGCGCCTCGAGGTAGGCCGCGAACATGGGCTCGATGGCGATCTCGCGGAACTCGATGCCGAGGTTTTTCGCCAAGTCCGCGGCGTCGCGCCGCGAATGTTCCGACGAGTAGCGCGACGGCATGGCCACGCCGAGGACGTTCGGCGCCCCCAAGGCCCGGCTGGCGATGCACGCCACCACCGCCGAGTCGATGCCGCCGGACAGCCCGACCAGCGCGCCGGCGAAGCCGCAGCGGCGGGCATAGTCGCGCGTGCCCAGCACCAGGGCCTCGAGCGCCGAACGCGCGTCGGACGCGACGAAGGGCCGCATGTCCCCCCGGCCCGCCTCGACGTCCACCACGACCAGATCCTCGCGATGCTCCGCCGCGCGCGCCACGATCTCGCCGCGCGCGTCGAAGGCCAGGCTCGATCCGTCGAACACCAGGTCGTCCTGGCCGCCGACCTGATTGACGAACACGAGCGGCCGCCGCCAGTGCTTGGCCACGGCGCCGAGCATGCGCGGCCGCAGGTGGCGCTTGCCGACGGTGTAGGGCGAGGCCGCGATGTTGACCAGCACGTCCGCGCCGGCCGACACCAGCTTGGCGATGGGATCCTCGCGGTAGAGCGGTTGCGGCCAGAAATCGCCGTCGTTCCAGATGTCCTCGCAGATCGAGATCCCGAGACCGTGGCCGCGGAAGGGCACGGGCGCGATGCTCTCTGCCGGCTCGAAGTAGCGCCACTCGTCGAACACGTCGTAGAAGGGCAGAAGCGACTTGCGCCGGATGGCCACGACGTGTCCGTCCTCGACGAGCGCGGCCGCGTTGGCCAGGCGGCGGCCGGCTTTGGGCGCAGGCAGGGTTTCGGGAAAGCCGACCAAAATGGCCAGCCCGTCCCGCGTGTTTGCCACCAGGCGCTCCAGGGCCCGGTCGCTCGCCGCCAAGAAGGCATCCCGCTCGAGAAGATCGCGCGGCGGATAGCCGCACAGGGCGAGCTCGGGCAGAACCAACAGATCGGCGCCCGCCCGGCGCGCGCCCGCCGCCGCTTGCTCGATGAGGCGCAGGTTGCCGGCGAAATCGCCGATGGTCGGATCGATCTGGCCGAGCGCGATCTTCATGGAACTCGCCTTGCGCGCGCCACTTTACCTCGCCTGGTAGCCGATGGCGCGCAGAGCTTCGTCGCAAATCCGCGGGCGCAGGGCGCGGAAGCGCGGGTCGTCGCGCGCCTCGGGGTGGATGCGGTTGCACAGCACGACCACGCAGGTTTCCTGCTCGGGATCGAGCCACAGCGAGCAGCCGGAAAACGACAGGTGCCCGACCGCCCCGCGCGCCAGGAGCGACCCGGCCAGCGATCCCTGCGCGGCCGGGCCGTCCCAGCCCAGCCGCCAGGTCGAGCCGGCAACGCCCGAGGGCCGCCAGAACTCGCGCAGCACCGCCGCGTCGAGAAGCGGCGCGGCGCCCCCCAGGCCGCGCCCGTGGTACGCCGCGCCCAGGGCGAGCGCGAGCTGCAGAACATCGCCGACACTGCCGAAGAGCCCGGCATGGCCCGCGATGCCGCCCATGGCGTAGGCATTGAGGTCGTGGACCTCGCCCGCGACCATGCGCCCACGCACGGCACAGCGCTCGGTCGGCGCCACCTCGGGGCCGGGGTGCGCGCCGGGCAACTCGACGAAGCGCAGACCGGCAAGCCCCAGGGGACGGAATACCTCCGATGCGGCCAGGACATCGAGCCGCGCGCCCAACGCCCGCTCGACGAGCGCGCCGAGCAGGATGAAACCGAGGTCGGAATAGAGCGAACGGCCGCCCGGCTCGTACGCGAGCGGCTCGGCCGCGGCCGCAGCGACGACGGCCGCGCGATGCGCGGGCGCAGGCCCATTCTCGGCGAACAGCTTCTCGTAGAACTTGCGGTGCGCGGCGAATCCCGCGGCGTGCGCCAGGGCGCGCCGCAGGGTCGCCGCGGGCCGATCCGCGAGCTCGGGCAGGTGCTCGCCCATCGGCCCATCGAGATGCAAGCGCCCCCGTTCCACCCCCTTCATCACCAGCACGCTGGTCACGAGCGCCTTGGTCAGCGACGCGAGATCGTAGACGGTCGCCAAAGACGCCGGCAGAGGCGCGGGCTCGATCTGGCGCAGCCCATAGGCCGCCTGCAGGCGGGCCTGTCCCTCGTGGGCCACCGCGATCGCCAGCCCGGGAATAACGCGCTCTTCAATAGCGGCTGAAACGAGGCGTCCGAGGCTATTGAAATCCGGGGGCATTGGCCGCAAGTTATCAGGTTTCAGTTTCACCATGACCGGCAACGTGGTCGGACAAGCGGGGCGTCGATGAGCGGCTCAACACCAGCCAGGGGCACCCCTGTGCCGCTTCTGCCGCGCGGCCGGCTCGGACACTACGAGCTTTTCGAGCGCTTCGCGGTCGGCGACATGGCCGAGCTTTACCTGGGCCGGGCCCGGGGCGAGGAAGGCTTCGAGAAGCTGGTGGTCATCAAGCGCGTGCTGCCCCGCCTGGCCGAGGACATGCGTTTCGTGCAGATGCTGCAGCAAGAGGCGCGCATCCACGCCTCGCTGTCGCACAAGAACATCGTGCAGATCCACGACCTGGGGCTGTCGGCCGACGGCGAGTACTTCATCGTGCTCGAATACGTCGACGGCCGCGACCTGGGCGCGCTCATGGAGCACTGCGCGCGCGGCAGCCGATTGCTCCCGGGCAAGCGCCTCGACGACGCCGTCAGCCTGTACATCCTGGGCGAGGCGGCCGAGGGCGTGCATTTCGCGCACGAGCTGCGCGGCAGCGACGGCCAGCCGCTGGGGCTGGTCCACCGCGACATCTCGCCGTCGAACATCCTTCTGTCCTACGCCGGCGAGGTGAAGCTCTCCGACTTCGGCGTGGCCAAGCGCAAGACGGACAGCTCGGTCGTGCCCTCGCTCAAGGGCGAGCTCGGCTACATTTCGCCCGAGCAGGCGCGCGGCGCGCCCACCGACCGGCGCAGCGACGTCTTCTCTCTGGGCGCCGTGGCCTTCGAGCTGTGCACGGGCAGCCCCCTGCGCCACCTTTCGGGCACGCCCGACGACTATCTGAAAGCGGCCTCGGGCATCGTGGCCTCGCCCCAGCGCTACCGGCCCGACGTCCCGCCGGCCATCGACCGCCTGCTGTCCGCGGCGCTGGCGCCCGACCCGCGCGACCGTTTCCCCGACGCGCGCGCCTTCGTCCTCGCCTGCCGCGAGGCCCTGGCCACGGTCAAGCGGCCGAAGAACGGCGAAGCCACGGAGCTCAAGCGCCTGCTCGCCTCGCTCATGCCCCCGGACGCCAAGACGGAGCACAAGCTGCCGTCGAAGTTCATCAGCCTCGTGCCGAACCTGTGGGAAGACGTCACGGTGCCGGACGTGCCCCTGCCCTTGCCGCCCCAGGGACCGAGGTTGCCGGCGCTGCCGAGCTCGCCTGCCCAGCCGCCGCCGTTGCCGGTCGCCGCCGGCCCGACCGCCCCCCGCGTTCCCGTCCCGTCGCCACTTGGCGCCGGGGCCGGCCAGCGCTTCCCACGGCCGCAGCCGGCCGACCGCACGCGGCGCCGGCCGACCTCGCCCGACCTGCGGCGCGCGGCCCAGGCCCGGCACAACCTGGGCTGGGCCCTCCTGATTTTCGGCGCCCTCGTGGCCAGCACCCTCTTCTCGATCCACGTCTACGTCATGCCCCTGCAGGTGGCCGCCGTCTACTTCCGGCCCGCCTTCGTCGACGTTGTCAGCGAGCCGGGCGGCGCCGACGTCTATGTCGACGGGCGCAAGGTGCCCGGCACCACGCCGGCCGTGGTCGAGGTCCGGCGCGACCATGGCCGGCACCGCATCGAGGTGCACAAGGACGGCTACGCGCCGGCGGTGCAGGAGCTGCGCTACGACCGCGAGGTGCGCTTGCAGGCGTCGTTCCGGCTCGTGCCCGTGCCGAGGCCGCCGGCCGAGTGATGGCGGCATGACGGTCGAGCCCGCGACAGGAAGGCCGCTTTCGCCGCCGGCCGAGCCCGCAGAAAGCGAGCAAATCCTCGCCCGCTTTCTCGACTACGTCGCCGGCCTCGGCCTTGCGCTCTATCCGGCGCAGGAGGAGGCGCTGTTCGAGATCCTGGCGGGCAAGCACGTGGTGCTGGCCACGCCGACCGGCTCGGGCAAGTCGCTAGTGGCGACCGCCCTGCTTTTCAAGGCCCTGTGCGAAGGCAAGACCGGGTTCTACAGCTGCCCGGTCAAGGCCCTGGTCAACGAGAAGTTCTTCGCTCTGTGCGCCTGCTTCGGGCCCGAGCACGTGGGCCTCGTCACCGGCGACGCCACGGTGAACAGCGGCGCGCCGATTCTGGTCGGCACCGCCGAGATCTTGGCCAACATGGCCCTGCGCCGCAGCCGCGTGGGGAGCCCGCCGGCTCTGCCAGCGCCGCGCGTGGCGGACCGTCGCGGGAGGGATTGGGAGGGGAAAGGGTGGGGTCCCCCACCCTTCCCCTCCCATCACGGTGTGCCGGCGGACTACGTGGTGATGGACGAGTTCCACTACTACGGCGATCGCGAGCGTGGCATCGCCTGGCAGATACCGCTGTGCGTGCTTCGAGACGCGACCTTCCTGCTCATGTCGGCCACGCTGGGCGACACCACGGCCATCGAAACCAAGCTCGCCGATTTCACCGGCCGCCCGGTGGCGAGCGTGCGCGGCGCCGTCCGCCCCGTGCCGCTCGAGTTCGAGTACCGCGAGATCCCCTTGCACGAAACCATCGCCGACCTCGTCCGCCAGGATCGCGCGCCCATCTACCTGGTGAACTTCACCCAGCGCGCGGCCGCCGAGGAAGTGCAGAATCTGATGTCGGTCGACGTCCTCGGCAAGCCGGAAAAGGAAGCCATCAAGCAGGCCCTGGCCGGCGAGCGCTGGGGCAGCCCCTACGGCAAGGAGCTGCAGCGCTTTCTGCGCCACGGAATCGGGCTGCACCACGCCGGGCTCTTGCCGCGCTACCGCCGCATCGTCGAGCGCTTGAGCCAACAAGGGCTGCTCAAGGTGATTAGCGGCACCGACACCCTGGGCGTGGGCGTGAACATCCCGATTCGCACCGTGCTGTTTTCGCGGCTGTGCAAGTACGACGGGCAGAAGGACGCGATCCTCTCGGTGCGCGAGTTCAAGCAGATCGCCGGCCGCGCCGGGCGCAAGGGCTTCGACGAGCGCGGCTGGGTCGTGGCGCAGGCGCCGGCGCACATCGTCGAGAACCTGCGCCTGCGGGCCAAGGCCGCCGGGGGCAAGAAGGTGCACATGCAGAAGCCGCCGCAGAAGGGCTACGTGCACTTCGACCGCGGCACGTTCGAGCGCTTGGCGGGCGGCACGCCCGAGCCGCTGGAATCGCGCTTCGCCGTAAGCCACGGCTTGCTGCTTTCGCTGCTGCAAGGCGAGACCGGCGATCCCCGGCGCGGCGGCGGCTACCGCAAGCTGCTCGATCTCATCGCCAACTGCCACGACAGCGAGGTGCTCAAGGCCCGGCACCGCCGGACCGCGGCCCTGTGCTTCAGGGTCCTGCGCAAGGCCGGCCTCATCGACGTGGTCTTAGACAAGCGTGCGCGATGCCCGCACCCGGTGCCGAGCCCCACGCTGCAAGACGACTTCTCGCTGCACCACACGCTGGCGCTCTACCTCGTGGATACGCTCGCGCTGCTCGATCCGGCCTCGGAGAGCTACGCCCTCGACGTGCTGTCCCTGGTCGAGGCGATTCTGGAAAACCCGCGGCCCGTGCTCTTCGCCCAGCTCGACAAGCTCAAGGGCGAAACCGTCGAGGCCCTCAAGGCGCAGGGCGTGGAGTACGAGCAACGCATGGAGGAGCTGGACAAGCTCGAGTGGCCCAAGCCCAACCGCGACTTCATCTACGAGACCTTCAACGCGTTTGCCGACAAGCACCCGTGGGTGGGCGAGGACAACATCGCCCCGAAGTCCGTGGCGCGAGAGATCCTCGAGCGGTTCTGCAGCTTCCACGACTACGTGCGCGACCTCGGCATCCAGCGCTTCGAGGGCGTACTTCTGCGCTATCTGTCGGAAGCCTTCCGCGCCCTCAACCAGTCCGTGCCCCTGCGCTTCCGCAGCGAGGCCGTCGAGGATCTGGTCGCCAGCCTGGGCGGCGTGGTGCGATCCGTGGACTCGAGCCTGCTCGAGGAATGGGAAGAGATGCGCGCCCCGGTCGCGGCCGCCGAGCCGCGCGAGCCGCAACGGCCGCGCGACCCGGCCGCGGATGCACGGGCCTTCGTGGCGCGCGTGCGCGCCGAGCTGCACCGCCTGCTCGGCGCCCTGGCCCGCCGCGATTTCGCCGAGGCCCTGGCCGCCCTGCGCGACGGCGAGGCGGGGGCGTGGACGGCCGAGCGCCTGACCGCCGAGGTCGCGCCCTACTTCGCCGAGCACGAAAAGATCCTCGTCACTCCCCTGGCGCGCAGCCCGCGCAAGACCGTGCTCGCCGAAGCCGCGCCGCGCGTCTGGGAGGCGCAGCAAATCATCGTCGATCCCGAGGGCGACGAGGATTTCGCCATCCACGCGCGCATCGACTTGACCGAGCCCTTGGCCCCCGGCCAAGAAAGCGCCCCGCTCATCGAGCTGGTCCGCATCGGCCGGTAGGAAACCCTCAATCCGCGTCGAAAAAGATCGACTCGCGCTGCTGCAGGAACGCCTTGACGGCCTCCTTGGCCTGCGACGACATCTGCACGAACATGAGCCCAAGCCCGGCCTTGCCGCCGCCGCCCGGAACGTCCCGCGTGCGCACCCAGCGCACCTCGGTCAGCGCCTCGACCGGCGCGGGCGCGGTCGGCAGGGTCATCTTCACATGAACCCGCTCGCCGATCGGGCACGCGCTCTGCGTGGCCACGAACAGCCCGCTGTTGCTCAGATCCTGCGTCAACCCGGTGTAGAAATTGTGCTCGCTGTCGAACGTGACCTCGACAACCACGGCATAGCGAGGCGCGGAGCGGCGTTCCTTCGGATGCGTCATGAGCGACCCTGACCGCCAGAGTCTAGCCGACAATCCGGCGGCGCAGAAGCTCACGAAGGGGAGCCTCACGCCACCGAGCCAGAGCGAGGTCGATCGGAGGCAAAGCCCCCTTCCCTCGACATGACGCAGTTGCTCGGCTAACCTTTGCGTTCGCCGATGCGAAAGGGATCCGACACAGCAGGCGCAGCGCGGTGTGCGCGCGGTTTCCTGCTCGTCTGCGTGCTCTCCGCCGCCGCGTGCGCCGGCCGCCAGCCGCCGCCCAGCACGCCGGTCCAGGGGATCGAGATGATGCCCGAAGAGCGCCTGGGCATCGACGACGTGTTCGAGGTGCGCGTGTTCGGCGAGCCCGACCTGTCCGGCGCCTACCGCATCGCCGCCGACGGCACCATCGACTATCCCTTCGCCGGCCGCCTCTCGGTCGTGGGCCTGCGCAGCGGCGACATCCAGCAACTCATCTCGACCAAGCTCAAGGACGGCTACCTGAAGAACCCGCAGGTATCCTTGATGGTCAAGGAGTGGAACAGCCGCAAGGTGTCGGTCATCGGCCAGGTGCAGAACCCTGGCTCGGTCGCCTACTTCACCAACATGACCATCGTGGACGCCATCGCCGCGGCCGGCGGCTTCACCGGCATCGCCTCGAAGAACTCCGTGACCCTGCGCCGCGAGGTCAAGGGCGCGGTGGAAAGCCGGAACTGCGCCGTGGCCGACATCACCGAGGGCCGGGCCCCGAACATCGCGCTCCAGCCCGGCGACATCCTGGTCGTCGAAGAGCGGCTGTTCTAGCAACGGCCCGCCGGCATTCGACGCTCGCTCTTCTGGCGCCCCTCGTCGTCGGCTCGGCTTCGCCTCGCATGGATTGCGCCACTCGGCGTTTCCAGCCAGCGTCAAGGCCCGATGCGTTCCCTCGCTGCGCGCCCGCGCTCGCCGAATCCTCCCGCGGTCGCCGACGGCACCGGCGAAGCAGCGGTCCCCGCCCGGGCATGTCGCATCCATGACAATCTGCAGGAAACCCTTGCGAGGGTGGTCACGGGTGACTACACTGACGGGTATGAACGCAAGCGTGCGGATGGCGAAGGCGCAATTGTCCGCGCTGATCGAGCGAGCGGCGGCGGGCGAGGAGGTGGTCATCACCTCCGCGGGACGGCCCAAGGCCAGATTGGTCGGGCTGGGCCCCGCGCAGGTGCCGTACCGAGTGCATCGACGGTTGCTTTCGACCAAGACGCGAAACCCATTCCCCCCGGCCGAGCAAATCATCCGCGAGGATCGCGACAGCCGCGACTGACGCATGTACCTCGACACCGCCGTGTTGGTGAAGCTCCTGGTACGGGAGGCGGACAGCTCGTACTACGCGGGCCTCGTGCAGGGGCAGCTCGTGTGGACGGCGGAGATCGCGCTCACCGAGTGCTATTCCGCGCTGCTACGCAAGGAACGCGATCGCGTTATCACCATCAAGCACCGAAGAGCCGCGTGGAAACAGGTCGAGCTGGACATCGCGGAACGGCGGCTCGCACTCGTGCCGGTTGGCCGACCCCTGCTCGATCGTGCGAACGCCATTCTCGAGTCCTGTCAACCGGGCATTGCGTTGCGGTCGCTCGACGCCATCCACCTGGCCGGCGCGGCCGAGAGCGCCTCGTGGCCTTTGTGTACGAACGACGCTCGCATGCGTGCCGCGGCGGACCGCATGGGCTATCCGCTGACGCCCTTGCCGTGACGTCCGTCAAGGGCATGACATCACCGCGATGGGCGACTCCCTGCGCCTGTTCATGAACGCGGCCAAGGGCGGCGCCCGGCGGGCGGTGAAGGTGCGGCCGCAACCCCGAAGATTCGAGGTTTGGCTGGTAGCCCTCCGCCCGCTAGTGCTCTAGTCTTGCCGCGTGACTGAACGCGACAGAGCAGCCCCGGAACATCGCCGACGTCGCTGGCGGCGCAACGGCTCGCCGCTGCGCACGCGGCTTGCCATCGGCGCCGCCGTGCTCCTGGGCGTGGCCCTGGTCGGGGCGCCCCTTTCCTGCGGCGCCGTCCACCGGCCCGTGCTCTTCCCGCTGCTCGCGACCGTCGCGGCCCTGGCCGTGGTCACGGCCGTCTTGGCCACCACCAGCCGAGCCGAATTTCGCCCCGTGCACGCGCTCGCGCTGCCGCTTGTCTTCCTGCTCGTCGCCGCCGCGCAGATCGTGCCCGTCCCGGCCGCGCTGCGCGCCCTGCTCGATCCCGCCGGCTCGGAGCTGCTGCGCCTGGCGGGCCTGCCCGGCGCCCAGCCGCTCAGCCTGGATCCGCCCGAAACCTATCTGCGCTTCGCCCAGGCCGCCGCGGCCCTGGCCGTGGGCGCGGCCGCCATGCTGCTCGCCTCGGGCCGCCGCCTGCGCTTCGTGGCGCCGGGCCTCGTGGCGGCGGCAGGGCTTGCGGCCCTGGTGATCGGCTTCGGCCATCGCGCGATTTCCGAGGACAGAATCTACGGCCTCTTCGGCGCCAGCCGCGGCTTGCCCGTCGGCCCCTTCATCAATCCCAACCACACCGCCGAGTTCCTCGAGCTGGCGGCCTTCGCGGCCCTGGCCTTCGCCTTTTCGCGCCCCAGCCTCGACGGACAGCGGCTGTGGAAGATCCTCGCGGCCGTGCTGGCCGCGGGCGCCTTGTCCACGCTCTCGCGCGGCTCGGTGCTGGCGCTCGGCAGCGGGGCGCTCGTCTGGTTCTTGCTCGCGCCCAAGTCCGACGAGGGCGAGCCCCTGCACCGCACCCGCTTCGCGGCCGTGCTCATCGGATTGGTGATGGTTGTCGGGATCGCCATCGGATTCGGCGCCGAGGCGCTTTGGGGCCGGTTCGCGGAAACCGGCGCCGATGGCGAAACCAGGTTCGGCCTGTGGTGGGACGCCTTGAAGGTCGTCGGAGCCCACCCCGCGGGCATCGGCCTGGGCGCCTTCGGCCGCGTGTACCCGGTCTATCGCAGCCTGCCCCAGACGGCCTGGTTCCAGTTCCCCGAAAACCAGCCTCTCAACATCCTGATCGACGCCGGCATTCCCGGCGCCCTGCTCGTGCTCGCGGCGTGCGCGCTCAGCCTGCGCCACTTCGCCAGGAACGCGCGGCACGATCGGGTCGAGGCCTCGCTGGCGGCGGGTCTCGTGGCGGTGCTGGCCCACAACCTCACGGATTTCGGGCTGGAGACCTTGGGCATACTGCTCCCCTTCTGCGCCGTGCTGGGCGCCATGTTCGGCCGCCAGACCGTCGAGCCCGACAAGCCCACGCCTCAGCGTACGACGATCGTGACCGCGGCTTTTTCCGCCGCCGCGGTGCTGGCCGGCATCGTGCTGCTTTGCTCGCCATCGACCCGCGACTTCGACGCCCTCCTGCAATCGCCGCTTTCCGCCGGCAGCCGCGCCATCGCCGAGCAGGCGTCGCGAGCCCATCCGACCGACTACGTCTACGCTTTGGCCGAGGCCCGACTGCAGCCGACCGACCTCGCCTCGGCCGCCAGCCGCCTCCGCACGCTCAACCGCGCCATCCTCCTGTGCCCGATGTGCGGCGGCGCCCACGCCGAGGCGGCCCGCGACCTCTGGCGGCTCGGCCGGCGCCAGCAAGCGCTGCTCGAGTGGCGGACGGTCCTCGGCCTGTCGCCGGGCGCGCTCGGGTCGGTCGTCGCCGAGCTGGTCCGCACAGGCGCCAAGCCGGCCGAGCTCGTGTCCCTGGCCAACGACAAGAACCGGCACGACCTCAGTCGCCTCTTGCTGGCCCACGGCCTGATCGACGCCGCCCGGCAGGTGCTGGCGGACAGCAGCGACCAGAGCAGCGCCGAGTATCATCTGGTGCGCGCCCAGATCGCCCTGCACGCTGGCGACCTCGCGGCGGCGCGCGTGGCCGCCAGCCAGGTCCTGGCCGCCGCGCCCCGCGATCCGCGGGGTTTCCTGCTGGCCGCCGACGTCGAGTCCCGAGCCGACGACCGGGACAAAGCCATCAAGCTCGTGACCGACGGCCTGCGCTTCGAGCCCACGAACGTCGAGCTTTGCCGCAAGCGGCTCGGGCTGCTGATGCAGACCGAACGCTGGCGAGACACCGACCGCGCGCTCGCCGAATTCCGCCAGGCCCTTGGCCATGCCGGCGCGCCCATGACCGACGCCAACCTGGCCGCCGCGGCCATCTTCGAGCACCGCGGCCAGTACCAGCGCGCGCTCGCCGAGTACCAGGCCGCCGCGGCCATGGCCCCGGACAACGTCGGGCTGCTCTTGGCCGTGGCCAGGGCCGCCGAGCAAGCCGGGCGTGTCTCGGTGGCGATCGACGCGTATACTGCCGTCTTGCGGCGCGAGCCCGGCCGGGCCGAGGCAAGCGCCGCGCTGGCGCGGATTCACCACGACAAGAAAAACCTCGAAGTGTTGGAGGCCCTACCCTCCCACACGGGCGTGGAAGACAAGTAGGCGGATAGCAAGGAAACAACAGAGACTCGATGCGTACGGCGACGGTTGCGTTTCTCTTGGCTTGCCTGGTGGCGGCGTTGCTGACACCGCTTCTGCGGCGCTTTGCCCTGCGGCACCGGCTGATCGACGACCACGTGTCGGCGCGCCGGGTGCACGGCCGGCCGATCCCTCGCCTGGGCGGTCTGGCCATCGCGGCCGCGTTCTACGTGCCCCTGCTGGCCCTGCTGTTCGAGCCCAGCAGCGTCGGCGAGATCTTCTACGCCGACTCGCGCATGGCCATCGCGTTCCTGGCCGGCGGCGTCGCTCTCTGCGCCCTCGGCCTCTTGGACGACATTCGCGGCTCGGGCGCGCCGATCAAGTTCCTGGTCCAGTTCGCCATCGCCGGCGGGCTGTACTACTTCGGTTTCCGCATCGAGGTGCTGTCGCTGCCCTTCCTCGGCACCGTCAGCCTCGGCGCGCTCAGCCTGCTCTTCACCCTGCTGTGGATCGTGGGGGTGATCAACGCCATGAACCTCATCGACGGCCTCGACGGGCTGGCGGCGGGCGTGGGTCTGTTCGGCGTGCTGACCGCCTTCGTGCTGGCGGCCACGCGCGGCGACCCCATCATGATGCTGTTCATGGCGTCGCTCGCCGGCTCTCTGGTCGGATTTCTGTTCTACAATTTCAACCCGGCCTCGATCTTCATGGGCGACACCGGCTCGATGTTCATCGGCTACGTGCTGGCCGTGGGCTCGGTGCAGACCAGCCAGAAGTCCTCGACCGTGGTGGCCATCCTGGTGCCCCTGGTGGCGCTCGGCCTGCCCATCGCCGACACCCTGCTCGCCATGATCCGCCGCGCGCTCCGTCACCGCCCCTTGTTCAGCGCGGATCGCAGCCACATCCATCACAAGCTGCTCGACCTGGGGCTCAGCCAAAAGCAGGCCGTGCTCGTCCTCTACGGCGTCAGCATCCTGCTCGGCGGCACCGCGCTGCTTTTGACCGTGGCCAGCAGCCGGGAGTCGGCGGCGATCTTGGTGGCCATGGGCCTGCTCGGATTCCTGGCGATGCGCAAGCTCGGCTACGGCCACATCCGCCGCGCGTCCTCCTCGCAGGCCGACATGGACACGCAAAGGCAGCTCGACCGGCTCGCCGCCACCTCGGACGAAGAGCGCCTGTGGGTCGAGCTCAAGGGCGCGGCCCAGGTCATGAGCATGAGCGCCATCCGCATCGTGCTCGCCTACCGGAACGAGAGCGATTCGGTTTCCGTCCAGCGCGAGAGCGGCGACTTCGAGGGGCCCACCGGCGCGCGGGGCAGCTTCGAGGCCAAGGCCAGAAACGCCACGATCAGGGTCGAGTTCCGGGCGCCCAGCGAAACCGTCGCCAACGTCGACGCCCTGAAGCAGGCCATCGAATGCGCCTGCGGCCGCATGTTCGGTCGGGCCGGCGAGAAGCGCCGCGTGCGCACCGGCGAATTGCCGACGCTCGGCGGATGACGCACCCCTCACCCTAGCCCTCTCCCCACTCGCTAGTGCTCGTGGGGCGAGGGGACCGGAGCTGTGCTCGTGGGGCGAGGGGACCGGAGCTGTGCTCGTGGGGCGAGGGGACCGGAGACGACAGATCCGATATCGCCCGCCACGGCGCTACGTCAGCTTTGCGGACGGCCTCTCAGCCCTTGTCGAGAGCAGCGCGAATCCGGTCTGCAAACCAGGCGAAGTCGCCCAGCCTCTCATTCAAGAGTCCGTGAACGCGAGACAGGTCCACTTCGAGGTATCCGTGAACGAGCAGGTTGCGAAAGCCGGCCACCGCGCGGAACCGAGCGGCGAAGTCCGGATCGAGGATTCCCATGGGAACCAAGCTGTCGATGGCGGACGCGTAGTCGCGCAGGTCGTGCCCGGCGCTGGCGGCAAGATGGGTCGCGATGTCGATGCAATTCTGCGCGCAAACCAGAAGCCCCCGCTCGACCGCCCAGCGCTCGTCGAGGTTCGCGGCAAGCAGTGCCACCGGTTGGCCCGTGTGGCGACGGAGCTGAACAACCGCACCGTCCAGGGCAGCCAGGTGCCGTCTGACGAGCTCTTGGTCCCGCTGCACGGGAGTCATCGGCCGAACTGTCCTTCCTCCGCGCGCCGGTCCGTGGCGCGGCGGATCTTCTCGAGCTGTGGCAAGAAGTCGAAGTAGCGAGACAGCGCATACCCCTCGCGCCCCGCAGTGCCTTTGGGATCGCGGACCAGCAGGCGAATACCGTCGCGAAGCACCCGGTGGTACAGCACGGGGTCGGCCCGATTGAGGATCACGACGTCCACGTCGTTGCGACCGAGCGCGCTCATCAAGTCGGCTGCGATCGCCGAATCCACGCCGAATCCTCGGTTCATGTCCGTGGCGGGATCGACGTAGACCGCCACGTCGACGTCGCTTCGCACCTGTGCCGTCCCACGTCCCTGCGAGCCGAAGAGGTAGGCCTCGAGGACTTCCAGCCTTGGGGACAAAGCCTGGATCAGGGGATGCACGAGGTCAGGAGCAGCAGCGCTCACGAATTGAGGATGCAAGACTTCCTCGCCGCGAGCAACCGCGAACCCGCCCCCGCGCAGCCCCCTCCGGTCCCCTCGCCCCGCGCAGAGGGCGGGTGACCCCTCACCGTCACGCCTCCGGCGTGACTGCCTCTCCCCGCAAGCGGGGCGTGGCGCGAATTGGCGTTCCCCTCGCCCCGCGAGCGAAGCGAGTGGGGAGAGGGCTAGGGTGAGAGCGTGTCTGAAAAGTTGACGTTTGGCGTGGCCAGGCGATAGCAAAGGCATGAAGCGACGCAGCTATCCCAGCGACTTGAGCGAGGAACAATGCAAACGAATCGAGCGGCTGCTGCCCGCGCCCAAACCTGGAGGGCGCCCGGCAAAACATGATCGCCTGGCAATCCTGAACGCAGTCCTGTACTTGGTCCGCACCGGATGTGCCTGGCGACTGTTGCCACACGACATGCCGAGTTGGAAGACCGTCTACCACTACTTCCGGTGTTGGCGGATGGACGGCACGTGGAAGCGAATTCATGACCAACTCCGCGGAGATGTCCGCGAGGCCGCATGTCGCAAGCGGCAACCGAGCGCGGCCATTATCGACAGTCAATCGCTCAAGACGACGGAAAGGGGGGGCCGCATGGCTACGATGCGGGCAAGAAGATCAATGGGCGCAAGCGCCATCTGCTCGTAGATGTCCTCGGGCTCGTGCTGGTCGCCGTCGTCCATCCTGCCAACACTCAGGACCGCGACGGGGCCAAGCTCGTCTTGGCCCTGATCAGGCACACATTCCTGCGACTGCGGCTCATCTGGGCAGACGGTGGATATGCTGGCCAACTTCTGGACTGGGTCCGCAGCTTGCGCCAGCGCAACCGGCTCAAAATGGAGATTGTCAAGCGAACCGACGACGTCAAAGGCTTCAAGGTTCTTCCTCGGCGTTGGGTCGTTGAGCGTACGTTCGGCTGGCTCGGACGCCATCGTCGTTTCAGCAAGGACTACGAATACCTGCCTGCCACCAGCGAGGCCATGATCTACATCGCCATGATCGGCCTCATGATTCGCAGACTGGCCCAAGCGTAGGGTCCGTCCCAGCTCACCCTGCACGAAGCCGGCAACAACCTGCATCCGACGGCCGGGGAGCAAACCTCACCCCCAGCCCCTCTCCGGGACGGAGAGGGGAGCCGGAAACGGACGGAGAGGCAACCTTCTGCGCCTCAGCGCCGATAGCCCTGCATGGCTCGCTTGCTGCGGCCCCGAACCTTCATGGCGCGTGCTCTGCGCCGTTCATCTACGCCTGCAGAACGGATGCTTTGGCAGATCCTACGTGGCAGGCAGGTCATGCAGGCCAAATTCCGCCGCCAGCATCCCATCGGACCCTTTGTCGTAGACTTCTTCTGCAAAGAGGCAGGCCTCGTCGTTGAGGCTGATGGCGCTCCTCACTTCCCAAGGCCCCTGCGCGACCATCGTCGCGATGCTTGGCTCGCCGCCGCCGGCCTGGTCGTCCTTCGTCTCCCCAACCATCTGATCCTGCACCATCCCGACCGCGTCCTTGACCAGATCCGTCGTCTCCTCGCTGCGCATCTTCCGGCCCCCCTCTCCGTCCCGGAGAGGGGCTGGGGGTGAGGCTATTTCTTTCCCCGATCGGGGCTGTCAGTGACTCGCGCTTCCTGTCCCTATCCGTCGCTCCTAGACAGCACTTTTCAGACACGCTCTGAGGGGCGAGGTTCTGGTCGCCAGCGCCGGGGAGGCCTTGGCGTATTTCTAGCCCGTTATACGCCGT